>JAGSPR010000487.1 GCA_018262455.1 Deltaproteobacteria bacterium
AGCTAGGTGGCCAGCGTCGTGACCGCGAAGGCCTCTGAAGCGGTCGCGCGCGTCGTCTCGCGGTGGAACCCGGCGAACGCGGTCACGGCCTCGCGCTTCCTGCTGCTGCCGCCGTTCGCGTGGTCCGTCCACCAGGGCTATCACCAGTACGCGACGCTGTTCATCATCATCTGCGCGCTGCTCGACAAGGTCGATGGGTTCGTCGCCAAGATCTTCAACTGCCGGAGCGCGTTCGGCGAGATGTTCGACGCGATCACCGACGGCATCTGCTACGGCTTCTGCCTGATCTTCGTCGCCGCGTATGGCTGGGCGCCGGTCGTCCCGGTGGTCCTCGTGATCCTGCTCGGCCTCGTGAACAGCGGCCTGCGCGGGATCTACGCCAAGCGTGCGGGCCGCACGGTGAACTACAAGTCGTACGCGATGGAGCGGATCGTCGCGTACACCGGCTACCTCGTCGGGTTCGCGACCGGTGGCATGGAAGTCACCTTCTTCTACTGGTTGTTCGTGCCATTGATGGCGGTGATCGTGCTCCACGATGCCAAGCGGATGCTGGTCGACGCCGTCCCAGGAGCGCTGCGATGACCGAGCCCACCCTCGTGTCTGACGAAGTGTTCCGCTGGATCCTCACCTTGATGACCGGGGTGGTCGCGGCGACCTGGCTGGTCTACGACGCGCTCAAGCTGTACTGGCTGCGCAACGAAGATGGCTCGAACCCGACGATCCACGACAAGCGGTTCGGATATGCGTGTGGAATGGTGATCGGCATCATCGGTGTCGTGGGCTGCTTCCGTTTCCACGGCGTGATTTGACCGACGGCCGAAATTCAGCGCGCGAGATCGAGGCGCTCGCGATGCGCGAGGATCCGAACGCCGCCGATCGTACGCTCCGATGCGACCTGGGCGAGCCGGTGGCGCGGTGCGCTGGGCGATCCGAACCGCAGGTTGACGGTGCCCCAGTGGATGGGGACCAGCGCCCTGGCTCCGAGTCTCTCGTAGATGTCGAGTGCGCAATCGGGGTCGATGTGGACGCCTCGATCGAGCAAGGCTCGGCGGCGCCGGTAGTACCAGACCGGGAGCATGCCGCCGATCGGCAGCATCGCCACGTCGATCGCGTGACGCTTGCCGATGTCGTCGAACACGGCGTGGTCCGAGAAGTCGACATCGCCGGCGTGATGGATGGTCGCGCCACCCCCACTGATGACGTACCCGAGCGCGACCGGCGTGCTCCCCTTGCTCCAGCGGCCGTGGTCGTGGCGGGTCGGCACCGCGGTGATCTCGACGCCGTTGACCTCGAGCTGGTCGCCGGCATCGAGCTCGGTCAGGTGCGCGAATCCGAGATCCGCGACGATGCCCTTGGCGCCCTTGGGCACGATCAGGTGGGTCTCGCGATCGACCGCCTTGAGGCTCCACCGGTTCAGGTGGTCGACATGAGAGTGGGTCACGAGCACGGCGTCGACCTTGCCGGCTGCCCGCGTCCGGCGCCGAAACAGCGGATCGAACAGCACGCGCGCGGTCCCGAGCTGGGCGACCGCGGTGGCGTGGCCCAGCCACGTCACAGAGGGCCCATTCGTAACGTCCGGCACGGGACCGTCCGGCTCGCTAGCAGGCGGGGTCACGGTGCTGCTATAGCACGGAGGTTTCCGTGCTGATGTTCCTGGCGATCGGAGTCGCTGCCGGCGCCCTCACGGGTGTTCCGATCGGGCCGGTGAACGTCGCCGTCATCGATGCCGCGTATCGCCACACCATGCGGCGCGCGCTCGCCGTGGGCCTGGGCGGCGCGATCGCGGATGGCCTGTACTCGGCGCTTGGCGTCCTCGGCGTCACGCCGATCCTGCGGACTTACCCCTCGGTCCCGCCGATCCTCTACGCGGTGAGCGGGGTCGTGCTGCTGGTCTATGGCTTCCTGACCGCACGCAGCCAGCCGGTGGCTCCCGCCACGGACGAGCCGGCGGCCTCCGAGTCGGTCGCGATGCGCAAGGAGATGTGGTCGGGCTTCTCGGTCGGGCTCGCGCTCATCATCCTCAACCCCGCGGCGATCGTGACCTGGGTCGTGATCATGGGGTCGATCATTCCGGACGGCACGAGGCTCGAGGGAATGGCCTGCGCGATCGGGGTCATGTTCGGCAGCTTCGCGTGGTTCGCGCTCGTCGCGTTCCTGACCCAGAAGGGCAAACACGTCCTGGGTGAGAAGGCTGCCTGGATCCCGCGGATCGTCGGGATCGCGCTGATGTTCTACGCGGTCTACCTGATCACGAAGGCCGCGCATTACCTGATCGTCTGACCGTGGGGTCAGTACCTGATCGTCTGACCGTGGGGTCAGTACCTGATCGTCTGACCGTGGGGTCAGTACCTGATCGTCTGACCGTCAGTACCTGATCGTCTGACCGTGGGGCCACCGGCGCCCCCGCGCGCCCGACAGCTCGATGTGATACGAGCGGGCATGGTGCGCCTCGTCGCGGTCGTGGCCCTCGTCATTGGCTGTGGGAAGGCGGATCGCACGCCGGGCGTACCGGAGCCCACGCTAGCCACCAACCTCGGCGCTCCCCCGACCCCGATGATCTTCTCGGGCGAGGCGGGCGGCGGGACGATCGACGCGGCGTCATCGGCCTCACCGGTGTGGGAGCCCGGTCCGGCGGTCGCGATCGCCGTGGATGCGAAGATCGATGGCGCCGCGCTGCGGGCCAAGAACCGCGCGCGGCTCGCGGCAGACAGCTCGCCGGTGACGGTGTTGACGGGCGGTACGCCCGAGGAGCTCGGCCGCCGGTTGTGCGAGGCCGTGGTCCCCAGGCGGCCCCCGGGCACGCCCGTGCTGCTCAAGCCGAACATGGGTGGCTTCAACTGGTTTCGCGATCCGGCGAAGACCAACGGCGACAATGGGGTCACCGGCCGGATCACGGATCCCGAGTTCGTACGCGGCGTCGTGAAGTGTCTGAAGGCGCGGGGGCATTCGAAGATCACGATCGCCGACGGCTTCACCGGCAAGGCTGCCGACTGGGTCCGGCTCGCGCGGGTCTCGGGCTACGGCGAGATGGCGAAGCAAGAGGGCGTTCCGCTGGTCGCCCTCGATGACGACGGTGTGTTCGATGTCGAGGGCGAGATGCCCGGCAAGCCGCTCGGCATCACCGGGATCGAGCAGACCCACGTGCCCACGCTGCTCGTCGCCAAGGCGATCGCCCTGCACCTCGATCATGGACTCATCATCTCGCTGCCGAAGATCAAGGCGCACCGGTTCGCGGTGTTCTCGCTCGGGATCAAGGCCATGCAGGGCAATGCGATGTACTCCGATGCGACGCCGGCGTTCCGCCAGAAGTGGCGATCGCACCGCGAGCTCGACAAGGCGCTCGCGCTGGTGAAGCAGGACGATCCGGGCGCGCGGGCGGTGTACGTCAAGGCACTCGAGGTGTTCGCCGAGAGGATGGCGGATGTGCTCGAGCTCGAAGCGCCCGACGTCGTGCTCGCCGAGGGCGCGCCGGCCATGAGCGGCGATGGCTTCGTGAAGCTCTTCCCGAGTCCCGAGAGCGTCGCGATCGGCGGTACGAACGTGATTCTCGTTGATCGCGTGGGCGCGCAGTACCTCGGGCTGTGGGACAACGACGCGCTTGGCGCCGAGCTCGGAGGCCACAAGACCTCGCCACTGCTCGAGGTCGCGGCGAAGCGGTTCGGTGTCGACCTCCAGCATCCGAAGCTCGTCGGTGATGGAGCAGGCCTGCTCGCGTCGCGCAGGCCGGCACGCCTGATCACGATGGCCGGCTTCGAGCTCGGCGGCGAGCCACCCGGAGACGTGGTGCCGCCCGCCGCGCTGCCGACCGAGGTCCACGCCGGCCGGATCACCGGCGAGCCGCCGACGATCGACGGCGTCATCGATCCCGCGTGGGCCGCTGCCAAGCCGATCGTGTTCGCGACCGACTGGGCGGGGCGCAAGACCAAGACCTCGACCCAGGTCCGCGTGCTGTGGTCGGCACAGGGCCTCTACCTGCTGTTCGAGCTCGAGGGTGCCAGCACCTTCACCGATCAGCACCGCCCTGTCGATGTCGAGCGTGTCGATCTCTACGAGGAGAACTGCGTCGAGCTGTTCCTCGTGCCCGATCCGGCGAACCGCCAGCGCTACTTCGAGATCGAGCTCGGTCCGTTCGGCCACTTCTTCGATGTGCTCGTCGATCGGACTCGCAAGCCGCGGGCGGACAACACGTGGTCGGCGGGGCTGCGGATCGGCACGCAGCGCGATGAATCCAGCCAGCGCGTCGTCATCGAGGTCGCGATCCCGTCCCCCGACGTGGTCGCGGCGCTCGCGCCGGAAGCACGCTTGCCGATCGGTCTCTACCGCATGGAGGGCCAGAACAAGCGCCAGTACCTCGCGGCGTTTCCGACCCACACGCCGAAGCCCAGCTTCCACGTCCCCGACGCGTTCGGCACGCTGATCCTCGATCCATGAGAAGGCTGGCGCTCGCATTGCTCGTCACCGGCTGCCGGCGCGAGATCGTCAGCTTCGGGCCATCGCAGCCGTCCAGTAGCGAGCTCCGGGTCGATGCGGGGATCGACAGCGCCCTCGAACCTGGCGCGTTGCCGCCAATCATGGTCGAGGTCGAGGTCAAGGGACGGGTGATCGATGCGCGGGTCGATCCGGTCACCAAGCAGATGGTGGCGACGGCGCTCGTCGGCTCGAACCAGGGCGTGCAGGAAGGCTGGATCGGCGAGGTCATCGACGACAGCGGGGCGCGCATCGGCGACTTCGAGATCCGCGCGATCCAGTCACGCACGACGACCGGCACGACATCGCTGACGCGCGAGCAGCTCGAGGGCAAGTTCGTGCGGCTCGCCTCGCCGTGACAGGAGTCGCGAGGGCGCGAACCCGTGCCCGTGCGCACGCACCGTCGTCAGTTCTCGATCGACTCGAGTAGCTCGCCGACGGTCTCCTCGACCTTGATCGCGAGCTGCTTCGAGATCGGCGCACCGTCCTCGGCGATCAGCGCCGACAGCCGGCGCGCGGCCGCGGCGATCTGGGTGCGCAGCTTCTCACGGCGATCGCGATCGGTTTGCGGGAACGCGAGCTCGCCGAACTTGTGCTTGAGCACCGGAGCCTCGGCGCCTTCGTCGAACGCGACGCGACGGATCGACTGCAGCGTCTCCTCGTCGGCAGCGCCCTTCTCGGTGGCGCGCTGGACGAACTCCACGGTTGCCATGCTGGGGATCGGCGCCTCGTAGCGGTCCTCGCGCGCCCGCTCGATGACGCGCGGAGCGCTGGTCTCGAGGAAGCGGTAGCTGCCGAGCAGCTTGGCGACGGTTGACCCGCGGAGGTGGAGCTCCTTGCGGCAGTACGCGTCGAAGTCGGAGAACCCCCACTTCTCCCACAGCCGCTTCTCGGTGCAGCGCGACAGTGCCTCCGCGAGCTCGAGCCACGTGCGCTTGAATGCGCGCGCCTTGGCCAGGGTGTCGGCACGGTCAGGATCGTCTGCCACGGCGAGCATGCGATCTTCCATCTGTCGGTCGGTCTTGGTGATGATCTTCGAGCCCATGGCGGACCGGACGCTACGGGATGGGTCTGATCGTCTCGAAAAACTGAGGGTACAAGACCTGATTCTGACCAGTTACACTCAGGCACAACTCGTGCTTTGCTCCTCGTCGCTCGTGCGTAGCTTGATCGGCGCTCTGCTGGTGTCCCTCCTCGCGGGGTGTTTCAGCTCGTCCAACGAGCTGGCGTCTGCGCCCAGTGACGACGTCGGTAGCGACAACGGGGGAATCGGGCCTGGACGTGGCAGCTGCAGCGTCCCGGCCGATTGCGTGCTGGCAGCTGCAACTTGCTGCGAGTGCCCCACATTCGCGGTCAGCGTGACCGATCCGACCGTCCAGGCCTGCGCCGGCATCGCGTGCCCAGAGACGGTCTGCGCCGACAACGTGCAGGCGGACTGCAGCGACAGCGGCACGTGCGTGCTCGTGTGCATGCCCATGCAGTGCTCGACCGAGTGTGCCGCCGGCTATGCGATCGATCCGAGTGGCTGCCTCAGCTGTGCGTGCGCGATTCCAGCGGCGGATGGCTGCAGCGCTGATACCGATTGCGTCGAGACCCGCGCCGACTGCTGCGGGTGCAGGGCCGGCGGCTCGGACACGGCCGTGCTCGGGCGCGACGCGGCCACGTTCGATGCGAGGCTCGGGTGTCCAGCCAACCCTGTGTGCCCGGGCGTCGACACGTGCCTGCCGGGCGATGCGCCACGTTGTGTCCAGGGCCAGTGCGAGCTGCTCCCAGAGCCGCTGCCTCCAGGGGCCTGTGGGCGGCCGGATCTGCCTGGCTGTCCAACCGGAACGGTTTGCACCGCGAACGCCAGCGATCCAGCCAACTTGTACGGGGTTGGCATCTGCGTGCCGCAGTAGCGTTTCGGACCGCCCTGGGCCCGCCGCGCAAACCCTGCGACGGCCCGACGCGTTATACTGACGGCCCGACATGAGTGCCGATAGCTCTACGCCCCTCCCCGGCTCGATGCCTCACATACAAGAAGCATCGCTGGTGGGCGAGGTGCTCGATGGTCGCTACCGGATCCTGAAGAAGCTGGGCGAGGGCGGGATGGGCGAGGTCTACGCGGCCGAGCACATCCACATCGAGAAGAAGTTCGCGATCAAGCTCCTGCGCCCCGAGATTCTCGGCAACCCCGAAGCAGTGACTCGGTTCCGCCAGGAGGCACGGTCAAGCTCGTCGATCGGTCACCGCAACATCATCGCGGTCGAAGACTTCGGCTCGCTTTCCGACGGCCGGATCTACATGTGCATGGAGCTCCTCAACGGAGCTGCCTTGAACGATCTGATCACGACGCCGCAGCCGGTCGATCGGCTGCTCAACATCCTGATCCAGACCGGTCACGGGCTCGCGGCGGCGCATGCCAAGGGCATCGTCCACCGTGACATGAAGCCCGAGAACATCTTCGTCACCGTCGGGCCCAACAACGAGGACGTCCCCAAGCTGCTCGACTTCGGCATCGCGAAGGTCGCGGGCAACGAAGGCCAGAACAACCTGACCCGGACCGGCACGATCTTCGGCACCCCGTTCTACATGGCGCCCGAGCAGGCGCTCGGAAATCCCGTCGACGCGCGGACGCGCGCACCGATATCTACGCGGTCGGCGTGATCATGTACGAGGTGTTCGCCGGCTCGCTGCCGTTCCAGGGCGAGTCGTTCATGGGCATCCTGACCCAGCACATCACGACCGAGCCCGAGCCGGTCGCGCAACGCGCCCAGAAGGCGGGTCGTCAGCTCCCGATGGGGCTCGCCGAGATCATCACGCGCTGCATGCAGAAGAATCCTGCGCACCGCTTCGGCTCGATGGACGAGCTCGTCAACGCGATGGTCCAGATCTACCGCGGCATCGCCGGGCCCGGCATGAGCACGTACATGGAGGCGTTCCCGGTGAGCGCGCGGATGGCCGCGCCGACCCCCGGCCCGATGACCGCCGCGCAGATGGCGCAAGGGCAGCCGCTGTCGGCCACCGTCGGCGTTGGCGGTCCGCCTCAGTACACGCCGCAAGGCACGCCGCAGGTGACGCCGCAGGCGATGTACACCCCGGGCAGCGGGATGCCGGCCGGGCCTTCGGGGCCGAACTACGCGGTCGCCAGCTCGGGTCTCTACGATCCGAGCTCGTCGGTCGTCAACGTCCCGAAGAAGAGCAAGGCCGGGCTGATCATCGCGATCATCGCCGTCCTAGCGATCGGTGGTGGCATCACCGCCTTCGTGCTGGTCAGCAGCAACAAGAACAACAACAACAACAACGCAGGCTCGGGCTCGGGCTCGGGCTCGCAGGTCGCGATCAACGAGCCGGGGTCCAACGGCAATGGGTCCAACACGGAGC
>JAGSPR010000488.1 GCA_018262455.1 Deltaproteobacteria bacterium
GTCCGTGCGGTCGGGACGGCGCTCGGGCTTCCCGTCGAGCGCTGCCACGGCGGTGTGTCGCCGGAGGCCAAGGTCGCGGCGGTCACGTCGGCGCGCGAGCACGGTCCGGTCGTGATGGTCGGTGACGGCATCAACGATGCGGCGGCGATGGCCGCGGCGACCGCGGGGATCGCGGTCTCCGGTGCCGCGGAGATCGCGATCGAGGCGGCCGACGTCTATCTGCGGTCACCTTCGATCACGGCGATCGCGACCACGATCGCCGGAGCGCGGTCGACCCTCGCCACGATCCACCGCAACCTCAGGTTCTCGCTCGTCTACAACGTCGCCGCGGGCACGCTCGCGGTGACCGGGCTGATCCATCCGCTGATCGCGGCGCTCGTGATGCCGCTGAGCTCGTTGACGGTGCTCGTCAGCTCGCTGCGGTCGACCGCGTTTCGGGGTGACCGATGAATGCCCTCTACCTCGTCCTCCCGCTCGCCCTGGTGATCGCCACGGGCGCGGTCGTCGCCTTCGTGTGGTCGGTCCGGTCCGGCCAGCTCGACGATCTCGACACCCCGCCGTGCCGGCTGCTGCTCGAGGATGGAAACCTCGCAGGAATTGCACGTCTGGCGCAACCGAGCGCACTCGGTGCGTCGTCCCTCACCGTGGATGCGCAAAGTCCCGCGTCTCCTCGCGCTTCGGACTGGCACGAGTCGTGAGATAAGCGCACCCGATGCGCCTCCCGATCTTGCTCGCGATCGCCCTGCTCGGCTGCGAAGGCCCTCCGGGACCGAGTGGCCCTCCGGGGGCCGGCACGAACGGCACCGACGGCCAGCCTGGTGTCTCGGGGACCGACGGGCAACCGGGTGCGTCGCCGTGGGTCGTCGGCGATGGCGTCGACATCGCGGTCCAGTCGCTCACGATGTCCCAGGCGACCGCCACCGTTCGGTTCACGATCAAGGACGGCACCGGCAAGCCGCTCGATCGCTCGGGCATGCTGACCGAGGGAACGGTCACGCTCAGCTTCGTGCTCGCCCAGCTCGCGCAGCTCCCCGATGGCTCGCCGGGCCAGTACACCGCGTACACCACGAACACCCCCGCGACGAAGGTGGTCGCCGAGGCGAACGGCACGTTCGCGACCGTCGACCTGCTGGCGGGCCTCTACGACTACACGTTCGTCGCACCCCTCACGGGCTTCGATCCGCTGCGCACGCAGACCGTCGCGGGTGTCGTCGTGCGCACGTTCCGCGGGGTGCAATCGAACGACCGCGACACGCTGTCGGTCGTCCCCGGCGGCGGCACGCCCGCCCATCGCGAGGAGGTCACCGACGCCCGCTGCGACAGCTGTCATCGTGATCTGAGCGCGCATCGCGTGCAGTGGAACCAGGTCGACCAGTGCGTGCTGTGTCATCAGCCGCAGACGATGGACACGATGGGGACGCCGGTCGACTTCAAGGTCCTGGTCCACAAGCTCCACCGCGGGAGAGCCCTGCCGTCGGTGATCGCCGGCCAGCCCTATCAGATCTTCGGGTCGAGCGGTTCGACACACGACTTCTCGACGGTCGCGTTTCCCCAGGACATCCGGCGCTGCGAGTCGTGCCATGGGGGAGCCCAGGGTGACCGCTGGAAGACCCGGATCTCGATCGCAGCGTGCACGTCGTGCCACGACACGACGATCTTCGCGGGCACCGCGGTGCCGCCGCAGGTCGCGCACTCGGGCGGCCTGGGCCTCGCCGATACCACCTGCGTCACCTGCCATGCGGCGGGCGCCGTGATCGCGCCCGTCGATGTCGAGCACTACCAGGGGGCGCTCGATCCGAGCCTGCCGACGTTCACGTTCGAGATCCTCTCGATGACGAACACCGCGCCCGGGCAGACGCCGGTGATGACGTTCAAGGCGCTCGAGAACAATGCGCCGCGCGATCTGCTGACCGCGCCGATGACCGGGATCACCGCGACGATCGCCGGTCCGAACACCGACTTCGCGAGCTACTGGCAGGCGCAGATCCAGGGCACCAGCCCGGTCGGGACGCTCGCCGTGGTCGACCTCACCCAGGGCGTGTTCTCCTACACGTTCCCTGCAGCGGCCGCGATCCCGCCGACCGCGACCGGGAGCTAATCGGTCGGGATCGAGGCCTCGTTCAGCCCGCCGATCGTGCCGCCGGCGACGACCTCACCGCGCCTCGCGCCGCTGTCACCGACGTTCGCGTTCCCGGTCACCGACGCGACCACCCGGCCGCGCCGCGAGATCGTCGCCGCCGCGACCTGCAACGGGTGCCATCGCGATCTGGCGTTCCACGGCGGCGGGCGCAAGAACCCCAACTACTGCGTGCTGTGCCACAACCCGAACAAGGCCAACGATCAGCGGGTCAGCCGGTTCGAGAGCTCGACCGTCCTCGCCGAGCCCGTCGACTTCCGCGTGATGATCCACAAGATCCACAGGGGCGAGGAGCTGAGCCAGCCGTACATCCTCGGCGGGTTCCCGGCGCCGACCGACGTCAATCCGGCGGGCACGCCCACCGACTTCGGCGAGGTCCGCTATCCGCGCAAGCGCACCGACTGCGCGGCGTGCCACACGAGCAAGAACTGGACGCTGCCGATGACGGCGTCGACCGCGTACCTCCCGAGCACCGCGATCGAGCTGACGTGCACCGAGCCAGCGGGCGCGGACGCGAACAGCTTCTGCGACGCGCCGTTCTGGAACACGAGCCGCACGCTCAAGATCGCGCCGCAGACGTCGGTGTGCACGAGCTGCCACGACCAGCCCTACGCCGCGGCCCACGCGCTGATCAACACGACGCTGATGGGCGTGGAGTCGTGCGCGACCTGCCACGGCGATGGCAAGGACTGGGATGTGTCGCGGTTCCACGGCATCCCATGAGGACGTGGGTCGTGCTCGTCGCGATCGCCGGGTGCTCCGAGTCACGCGAGCTGTCGTCGCCGTGCGTCGATTGCGCTGCGCGCGTTCATCCGGCCGGCATCCTCGACGAGACGAGTGACGACTTCCATGGCAAGGACCTCGCGCGCCGCGACTGGGACTTCGCGGTGTGCGCGACCTGTCACGGTGAGGACTTCACCGGCGGCAAGGCCGGCATCGCATGCACGACGTGCCACGTCGCGGGGCCGACGGCGTGCGTGACCTGTCATCGCGACGGACCGACGACCGGAGCACACGTGGCTCACCGCGGCGCGCAGCTCGCCTGCGCCGAGTGCCATGCGGTCCCGGACGCGTGGGATGCGCCCGGTCACATCCTCGGGGACACCGCGCCCGCGGAGGTGATGCTCGGCGCGCGCGCGCAGCTGACGCCGGTCGCGGCGGACCGCAAGGGCCCCCCGACGTTCGAGGCGGGCACCTGCACGAACGTCTACTGCCATGGCGACGCGCTGCATGCGCCGGGCGGCACCGCGACGCGCCCGCGCTGGGACGATCCGGCCGCGTCGGGGACCTGCGGCCGCTGCCACGCTGCACCGCCGCCGAGCCACGCCCAGTCCGTGTGTGTGGCATGTCATCCCGCGTCGGCCCCGCACATCGACGGCACGATCCAGCTCGGCACGACGAGCGGCTGCGACGGATGTCATGGCAGCGCGGCGTCGCCCGCGCCTCCGCGCGATCTCGGGGGCAACGTGTTCACGACCGCACTCGGCGTCGGGGCTCATCAGGCTCACCTCGTCGCGCCGTCGGGGCTCCGCGGGCCGATCGCGTGCGCGACCTGTCACCTCGTGCCGGCGTCGCTCGAGGCGGCGGGCCACATCGACTCCGCGCTGCCGGCCGAGGTCGTGCAGGCACTCGGGTGGGATCGCACGATCGCGAGCTGCGCGACGGCGTGGTGTCACGGACCCGCGCGTCCCGTGTGGACCACGATCGGCGGGGCAGCGTGCGGGAGCTGTCACGGGATCCCACCGACGACCCCGAGTCACCTCCCCGGGATCCCGCTGACGAGCTGCGCGTCCTGTCATCCGGACTCCGTCACGGCGTCGGGATCGATCTTGCTCACCCCCGGACCGAACGGCTCGACGAGCGCGCACATGGATGGAGACGTCGATGCACTTTGACCCACTGATCACGATCGCGCTCGGCGCCACGGCGCTCTCCGCGATCCTGCTCCTCTGGTACCTGATCCGGCGACCCCTCCTGACGCGGGGCACGAAGATCGTGCTGCTGTTCGGGATCGGGCTCCTGCCGCTGACCACCGCCGGGACCGGCAACGTTGCCGGCTACCAGGCGATGAAGACGCGGAAGTTCTGCACCGCCTCCTGCCACGTGATGACGCCGTACGGGATCGATTCGTCGAACCCCGAGAGCCTCGGGCTCGCCGCGCGCCACGGCCGCAACGAGGCGTTCGGCACCGAGAACTGCTACACGTGCCACGCCGACTACGGGATGTTCGGGACGATCACCACGAAGATCGGCGGGCTGCGGCACGTCTACGAGTACACGTTCAACTTTCATCAGCTGTCACTCGACGAGGCGCTGCCGAAGATCCACATCGTCAAGCCGTTCCCGAACGCGACCTGCATCCGCTGTCACTCGACGGAGAATCCGTTGTGGAAGAAGATCGGTGATCACGCGAGCACGCTCGTCGAGATCCGCGCGAACACGCTGAGCTGCGCGAGCGCGGGCTGCCACGGGGCCGCCCACCCGTTCAGCCACGAGATCCACGAGCGCGCGAAGGCGGGGGCGAAGTGAGGCGGCTGCTCCGGTTCTCCGCGCTGCTGACGCTGGTCGCGCTCGCGCTGATGGTGTGGTCGATGTTCGATCCGACGCCGCTGCCGGTGATGATCGCGATGACGGTCGCGCAGGGGCTCG
>JAGSPR010000489.1 GCA_018262455.1 Deltaproteobacteria bacterium
GCTGCTTGAGCCTTGCCATCGCGAGGTCCAGGTGCTTGCGCGCGGCCACCGCACAGCCACGATCGGTGCACGCGCAGGCCTCGTCCTTCGACCTGGCCACCTCGGCAAGCTCCTCCCTGGGGGCTGCGCCATCGCCGCATCCGAGCAGCGAGAACGTGACGGCGAACGTAGCGGCGAGCGCGGAGATCCTCATGGGAATGCTCTTCCAGCAACTCTCTTGCCAACCGGACCGCGGGTCGCCCCCCGCAAGATCGCCTGGTTGCGTGGAACGCGCGTCGAGGGACGCGCTGCGTGCACCTGGGTGCACCTGGTGCATCGGATCCTGTAGACGCTGCCAGCGAGCATCCGCCCGCGCGTTGAAGGATCTCGGGCTAACCCAGGTACGAAGCCCTCGCCGTGGCTCCGACGAGCCGCTCACGGCACCAGCGGGGGTCGGCGCCCACCCCGCGCATCACGCAACCACGAGGCGATCTGGTCCGCGAATTCGCGGCTGGCCTCGCGTTCGGCGGACTCCGCAGCGGCGATTGCCTCGGCGCGCTTGCCCGTGCGCTCGAGTGCCTGGGCGACCGCAAATCTGCTCTCCGCGAGCAACGCGGGGGACAGCTTCGCGCGCGTCCGGATCTCGTCGGCACGCCGTGCGAGACCAAGCGCGTGCGATGCGTTCCCTGCAGCGAGCTCGCACTCCGCGAGCCGAAGCGAAGCATACGAGGTCGATGCGACGTCAACGTCGCCGTCCCCTCGATCGCTGAAGCGAGATGCACGGTCGAGCAGCGGAGCCGCAGCCTTGCAGCCGCCAGCACCGAGCTCGACCGCAGCGAGCTGCACGAGCGTATTGGGCAGGCTCGGGTGGGTCGGACCATAGCTACGCTCGATGAGGTCGATCGCGCGGGTCAACGTGCGACGAGCATCGTCCGTACGACGCTGCTTGGCGTAGACATTGCCGAGCGCAAGCAGCGACGGCAGCAGCATCTCCGCGTCGCCCTGGCCACGCTTCTCGGCGATCGCGACGGCGCGCTCGCTGTATGCCTGTGCAGCCGGCAGCTCATCCAGCGCGAGCGCGGCGAGCCCGAGGCTACAGAGCGTGATGACGAGCGCTGGATCTTCGGGGTTGTTGCGTTCGTGGATTGCGAGCGCGCGTTCGAGCGTCGCGCGGGCACGTGCGATGTCGGCCTTCGATGCGTCGGCTCCGTAGCTTGCCATGCCGGTCAAGATCATCGCGACATACGGATGCTCCGGGCCGTACGCGGCCTCCGTGATCGCGAGCGCCCGGCGATAGTGCGGTTCTGCAGCGGAATGGCCCTCGAGCTGCATGGTTGCGTCGGCAAGGTGCGCGAGCGGGATGATGAGCTTTGGTGAATCTCGTCCGCTCGCTCGCGCGGTCAGCTCGACCGCGTGCTCGGCGTGATCACGCGCGGCCGCGTAGTCGCGCTGATCGAACGCGATCAGACTCTGCGTCTCCTCCAGCTCAGCCCGCAGATCGTCGTGGCCGCCGTGTGCGAGCTGGAGCTCGAGCGTGGCTTGCCATGCGGTACTCTCGGCCCTCCGCTGTGTCATGGCCAGCAGCCGCACGAGACTGACGGCGGCCATCGCAACGAGCCGATTATCTGGCGCCTTCGCGGCGACATGCGCGGCCCTGACCAGCGAGTCGAGCGCCTGGTCGAGATCGTGGTTCGCAAGTGAGATCCGCCCACGGAAATACGCAACCCGCGCTTCGCGAATCGGATCGGGCACGGTCGAGAGCAAGCCTTCAGCGCGCGCGAGCTGCTGCGAGGCGCCGCGGACGTCGTACACGGCGAGACGCGCATGGGCGAGCTCGACCAGATGATCGAGCTCGTCGGCGCGGAGGCCCTGGATTCCCGTGAATCTCGTCGGCGTACCGCTGGATAGCGCGGCCGCCGCACTGCATGCGGTTGCCTGGGGCAATCCGTTGGCGGCTTCGAGCGCGCGGTCCAGCCGGCTTGTTCCCGACTGCTCGATGACCTCGACCAGCGCGCGCAGCTCACCGAGCTGGTCGTCGAGACACTGCATCCGCGCGTCGAGCACGCGGTCGGATTGTGCTCCACCAGCGGTCGCACGACACGCGTCGGTATGGGTCTCCACCCAGCTCCGCGTGCGGTCATCAAACACGGCCGCGAGCCGATCGAAGCTGGCGACCGCGCCGGACGCGAACAGCGCGCGCTGCACCTCCGCGCGTCGATCCGCGTCCCACACACCGACGAGACGACGGCTGGCACCGCCGCACACATCCGGATCGGGCCCCGAGCGCATGGCGAAGACGCCAGTGCCGACCGCCAACGCGGCGAGCGTGGCCGCGAGTCCGGCGATGACGCGACGTTTGCGCCGAGCTGCCGACGTCAGCGCGGCGAGCAACGCATCCATGGACCGGTAGCGGTCAGCCGGAATCGTTGCCATCCCCCGCAGCAGCACGCGACGAACGGCCAGTGGAATCGCCGCTCCCCCAGCGGGCTTGCCGGCAACGGCGGCACGCAGCTCGCCGAGCGAGCTGCCTGCGAACGGCCGCTCGCCCGCGAGCATCTCCCACACCGTCACGCAGAAGCTGAACTGATCACTCGTAGCGTCGAACGCCGCGCCGTCGATCTGCTCCGGTGACATGTATCCGGGAGTGCCCGAGATCACCAGATCCGGCTCGGCTTCGTCGGCCAGCGCCGCGAGACCGAAGTCGCTGACCCGGACGCGTCCGTCGTGACCACGCAAGATGTTGGTGGGCTTGAAGTCGCGATGGATGATGCCCGCGGCATGGGCCGCAGCGAGTCCGCGGCCAGCAGCGATGCACGCTTCGAGGACGGTGCGTGGGCGCGGCGCGGCCTCGCGCACCCAGGCGTCGAGCGTCGAGCCGGCCACCAACTCCATCGCGACGAACAGCTGATCAGCCCATACCCCGACGTCGAACACGGTGACCACGTTCGGATGCGCGAGCCGCGCCATGACCACGGCTTCGCGCTGGAGCCGGGCCCGCGCATCCACCCCCGCGCGCTGCCAGCACACCGGATCGAGGAGCTTGAGCGCTACCCGCCGATCGAGCTCGGGATCGTAGGCTTCGAACACCCGGCCCATCCCACCGCGGCCGAGCATCTCGACGACGACCATGCGGCCCACGCGTAGCCCGGGATTGGCGTCGAGCACCGAAGGCGTCGATGCAAGACCGAGCGTTTCTCCGTCGGAGAGGAAGCTGCGCGATGTCGACACACCGGCCAATGCCGAAACGTGGGCACGGCAATCTCGACACTGATCGAGGTGCGCCTCGAGATCGGCGATGCTCGGGACCGAGAGTGCACCGTCGATGTACGCGGCGACGGTCTCATGGTCCAAGCAGCCCGTCATGCTGCGACTCCTATACACGCGCGGCTCCGCGTTGACGAGGGAAACGCGAAGCCGCGGAAGCAATTAGTGAACCGAACTAATGAAGCTTACCGGTTCCGTGAACGGGCTCATCCTTCTCCACAGTTCGGACGCCCGAAGGTCTCCTTCCTCGACAAGGGAGCTGGCGACGGTGGGAACGTGCTCGGGATCGCGACCGAGTGCCGCCGCTACTTCCGCATCGCGGCGAGCTGGCGGACGAACCGCATCGCCGGCGAGCCCCACGACAGCAGCCGATCGTGATACGCGCGCTCGGTGAAGCCGGGCTCGTTCTCGGCGGCCTTGCGGAGCTTGTAGAACTCGGTGAACCCGTAGAAGTAGGTCGTGAGTTGCGCGCTGGTCAGCCGCGCGCGCTTCCACTTGCCGACCGCCTCACCGTCTTCCTGGAACGCCTCCCCCGTCATCAGCGCGAGGGCTGCCTTCTCGTCCATCTCACCGGCGTGGATGTCGTGATCGAGGATCGTGTTGGCCGCGAGGCGCAACACCATCTTCTGGCGCTGCAGCTTCACCTTGGGCCCGCCAAAGCCGTGCGCTGACATCAGCCACTCGCTGTACACGGCCCAGCCTTCGACGAACGCGCCGCTCGAGAACACGGCGCGCAGCTTCGAAGCGAACCGGTTGTTGTGCATGAGCTGGAGGTAGTGGCCCGGCATCGCCTCGTGGATGGTGAGGTCGGCGAGCATCGACTGGTTGTACTCGCGGTAGAACGATTCGACGCGCGGCTTCTTCCAGTCGGTCGGGGTCGGCGAGATCGCGTAGAAGGTCTCGGGCGTGGCCTCGAGCGGGCCCGACGAGTCGCAGTATGCGACGGCGACGCCGCGGCGGAACTCAGGCATCTCGATCACCGCAACGGGTTCGTCGGGGACACGCACGAGATCGTGCTTGCGCACGAACGCCGTCGCCTGATCGAGCCACTTCCGCGCGTCCGCGAGGATCGTCTGGTTCGTCGAGCGCTCCTTGGCGACATGATCGAGCACCTGCTTGACGAACGCCTTCTGCTGCACCGGCGTGTCGAGCCTGGGCAGCTTGCCGAGCTTGTCGTCGGCCCAGATCTGCGTCGCGGTCTCGACCATGTCGCTCTGGGTCTGCGTCAGGAGCGCGTGCGCGCTGGCGGCGATCGCGTCGATGTCGACGTCGTCCTCGAGCACGAAGCCGAGCTTCTTGGTGAACTTCTCGCGCCCGAGGCGGAACGAGCCATCCGAGCGCGCGAGCAGATCCTTCTCGAGGAAGGTCTGGAAGTCGTGGAGCGCCGAGGCCGCGCGCTTGGCCGAGGCCGCGAGCTCGGCCGACCGCAGCCCGGGGAACCGTGGCACGAGCTCGCGCTCGACCAGGCCGATGAGCCCGACGTTCTGCTGGATCGCCGTCTCGGTATTGATCCGCGCGGGATGCGCGAGCCGCAGCTTCGCG
>JAGSPR010000490.1 GCA_018262455.1 Deltaproteobacteria bacterium
CTCCGCTACGCGTGACGATCCGAGCGCGTCCCACCGCACCGCCGCCGCCCAACAATTTGCTATCGCCTGGCTTTGATTGAGCTTTGCGATCGGGTCAGAGGACCTGGGACAAGTTCTCGAGCGCGATCCGCCGCAGCTTGAGGTACCGGCCGTCGTCGATCGCGGTCCGCGTCGCCCATTCGATCGCGGCTCCGAGTCGCGACCGGTTTTCACCTCCACAACCTTGCCCCGATCCGCGCGCTGGGGTTTGCTGGCGCCGGATGACGCGCAAGCGTAGCCCCCGGAAGACCGCACCCAATGCCCCCGCGGCGAGCGTGCGCGTGATCCCGAAGCGGGCGACGCGTGGCAAGAAGAAGAAGGATCCCGGGCCGCTGATCACGGTGCGGCACATGAACCGGCGCGACATCGGCCGGGTCTGGGACTTCCTCAAGGTCAGCTTCCGCGAGGTCAACGCCGAGACCGTCGAGTACCAGCGACCGCGCTCGAAGCACCGGTTCGAGGAGATCTACGAGGAGGAGGGCATCGAGCAGCTCGTGTTCGAGGTCGACAGCGACATCGTCGCGTACGCCGAGTGCAGTTACGAGGTCACCGGCTCGGACAACTGGATCAACCCGCGCTACTTCGAGAAGCGCGACATGCGCCCGCTGTTCGTCGACGAGCTCGCGGTCCATCCCGAGTGGCACGGCCGCGGCGTCGGCTCGTTCGCGCTCGACCAGCTCCATCACCTCGCCCGGGTCCACGGCCTCAACCACATCGTGCTCGAGGTCGCCGAGAACAACGAGAACGCGCTCACCTGGTACAAGAAGCGCGCGTTCAAGAAGCTCGATGCCGCGATCTTCATGGCCGTCGAGGTCGAGATCGAGCCCGAGCTGCTGCCACCGCGCGAGCTGCCCGCACCACGTGGCGAGCCGGCGCCGGCCGACAGCGACGACGGCAAAGACTCGGGCTAGCGCCTAGCGACACGAGCTGGAGAGCCGCGAGCGCTGCGCCGAGTCGGGCCAGCGGGCGTCGAACGCGGCGAGCCGTTTGCCGGCGGAACCGTCGTGGAGCCGGCACAGCGCCTCGATCTCGATCGCGGCGGCGTCCTCGGCGAGCTGGCCGGCGCCGGCGGTCTCGCTGGCGTGGGCGCGAACGGCCGCGAGCGCGGCGGCGGCATCGCCGGCACGCATCGCCGCCATCGCCCGATCGATCAGCTCGACCTCGCGGCCGAGGTCGGCGTGGGCGACGGGGTGCCGCGGCGGACGGTGCGTGATCGGCGGAGTCGAGCTCGTGGCGGGGACCATGGCTGGCGTCGAGGCGTGAACGATCGGCGCGGGGGCGGCGGTGTCCTCGATCGCGCGCGGAGGGGCCGGGTCGCGCGTGGTGGCGGGTGCCGGTACGAGCGACTCGCGGCCGAAAGCGGGATCGTTCGCGGGCTCGTTCGCGGGCACTTGCTCGGCCGCGAGCGAGCGATCACGGCGAGCCCCCTCCGCACCGTAGAGCAGCGCGCCGGTGGCGACCGCGAGGACGAGCGCGAGCAGGCCGAGCTTGGTGGCGATCGCGCCGCCCGCGGAGGCCGCGATCGACGAGTCGAGCTTCGTGCGCATCCGGGCGACCGTGGTGGGGTCCGGCGCGAGGCCGGGGCGAGCGGCGTCGAGCAGTGCGCGCGCCGCGGGTCCGAGCTCGTCGGTCATGGCTTCACCTGGGCACGCACCGCGAGCTCGAAGGCCTGGCGCGCGAGCCGGAGCCGCGAGTACGCGGTGTTGAGCTTGATGTCGAGCATGCGCGCGACGTCGGGCACCGAGAGCTGCTCGAGCTCGACGAGCGCGAACACGGTTCGCTTGTCATCATCCATCTGATCGAGGATCGCGAGCACCGTCGCGGCGGCCTGGGCGCGCGACATCGCGGCGAACGTGTCGTCGCCACCGGCGCGGTCGTCGACGAGCAGCTCGGTGCGATCGCTGGTGGTCCGGCGACGGTGGGAGCTCGCGACCCGGCGTGCGATCGCGAACAGCCAGGTGGTGATCGCGGCACGGCCCTCCCATTCGGGCAGCCGGCGGTGGACGACGACGAACACGTCCTGCACCGCGTCCTCGAGCTGGGCGTCGACGACACCGAACGTGCGCAGCGTGCGCCACACGAACGCGACGTGCGAGGTGTAGACCTCGTCGAACACCAGGCTGCGTGCCACGTCCTGCACGGCAGGCTCGAGTGCGTGGGCGACCGCGGGCATCTGGACCGTTGGTGCGGCAAGCAAGCCGGATCCGTCACGCAATAATGCATTTGCCCGGCTCGCCGAGGCTCGTCGGGCAAATGCAGGACTCAGCGCCATCCGAGCTCCAGCCCCAGCGAGCACCGCGCCGAGGCCGCAGCTGGTTGAAAGGTCTCGGCTTGTTCGGCGAGCGCGAACGCGACCCGGGACCGCTGGACCGCCCCTGCCAGCTCGAAGGTGCCGACCAGCCGGCTCCACCGCGACATCGGCCAGCCGACGCCGAACCCCGCGGAGATCGCGGTCCACCGCCCGGCACCACTCGAGCCGAGCTCGACCCCGAGCCACGCACGCAGCGGCATCTGCTCCGAGGTCCAGCCGCCGCGCAGCGCGGCGGTCACCACGCCGAGCTGCGCGCCGGCCGCGACCGACATCGGCGGATCCGCCCAGCCAGCCACCGCCAGCTCCGCGAAGCTCGCGTGGCGACGGACGAAGCCGGCGAGCTCGCCGCCGACCCCGACGCGCGACACCATCCCGATGCCGCTGACCGCGAGCACACGAACCCCGCCGCCCCATTCGCTCAGCTCGGGCGGAGGCGGGGGCGGAGCGCCATGACCGACGGCGCCCAGCGGCGACGAGTCCAGCGGGTTGCGCCGCCGCTCGGCAACGATCGACGGCGCCACGGACGAGGCCTCCACGGGCGCCGCGCGCTGGCGCTGGGCCTCGGCCGCGAGCCGCGCGACGATGACGGCCACCGCATCGGCGAGCTCGTCGCATCGCGACGAGGTCAGGGTGCGATGCTGGGTTCCGACCGTGACGGCGCTCATGTCGATGTTCGCGACGAACCGACGGCCCTCGCGCGTGATCGTGACCTCCAGCCCACGGATCCTGACTTCCTCCGGAAGCCGGGCCTCGATCCGGGCCTCGACGTCTGCGGAGCTCGGGCAGCTCGCCGGGGCGTGCCACGTGAAGTCGGACTCCGCGGTGGCGACCCGCGTCGCGGCGATCACCACGAGCAAGCCGAGCGAGCCACGCACCACCATGGAATATGGACACCCGGCTGCGCGGGCGGGTTGCGTTGTCCGATGGTGACGGGTCGCTGAGGTCAGCAGTCGCCAGTGACAACGCGGTTGGCAGCCGTCACGGCAGGTGCGTCGCGAACAGCTCGACGATCGCCGCCGGCGCGTCGATGTGGAGCCAGTGCCCTGCATCGACGTGGTGGACGTGCACGTGCGAGGCCGAGCCCGCGAGCCGCGCGCGATCGGCGGCGCTGACCGTCGTCGAACGATCCGCGAGCACGATCTCGAGGTCGCCACGATCCGCCGCGACCGCCTGCCACAGGTCGGCCGCGAAGTAGCTGGCCAGCATCTCGCGCAGCGCGCCGAGGTCGAGCCGGAGCACGTAGGCGCCGTCCTGTGAAACGACGTTCATCGCGAGCCATTGCGCGAGCCCGATCGCGTGCCCCTCGCCCACCACGGCGGCGACGAAGTCTTCGCGCCGCGGCCAGATCTTCGGCAGGCTCTCGAGCATCGCGAGCACGTCGAGGGCGCCGTGATCGGGCTGCGCGAAGGCCTCGGGTCGCGCGCTCGGGCTGGCGTCGAGCATCCACGTCTGGCGGACGCGGACTCGCGATCGCGTCGCGAGCACGACCTTGCCGCCGAAGCTGTGACCCGCGAGCGCTTCGATCGATCCGAGCTCGCCGAGCTGTCCGATCAACGCTTCGAGATCGCCGGCGCACGCGTCGAGGGTGTGAGGAGGATCGCCGGGCTCGGACCGGCCGTGGTGCCGCAGATCGACGAGGACGACGCCCCAGTCTGGTCGGCGGTTGTTGATCGCGCGGGCGATGCCGCGCCAGTTGCTGCCGGCCCCGTAGATCCCGTGGGTCATCACCAGCCAGTGTTCGGGCGAAGTGTCGCTGCGAACGACTCGCTCGTGGTGGAGGCGTGCCGGCACGCGCCGACTATAACGCGCCGGCTCGCCCGCCCGCGGTTCGTGGCATGGTGATGCCGTGGAACACGCGGTCGCCGCGCTCGCCGATGCCGGGTTCGATCTGGCGCATGGCTTCGACGTCGACGTCGTGGCCCGCGAGCCCGGGCTCGAGCGGCTCGCCAGCGCGGGACCCGAGCGCGCCGGGCTGCTCGTCGGCAATACGCGCGCGCTGTGGCCGAAGTTCGTCGAGGCGATGCGAGATCCTGCGCTGGCGGCCGATCCCGATCCGCTCGAGCGCTACACCGAGCGCACGCTGTCCGCGATCTTCGGCGACGCGCGGATCTACTACGGCCACCGCCACTACGATGGCGCGTTCCTGCCGCTCCAGCGGCTCGCGGTGGCCAGTGGGCTCGGTGCGCTCGCGGCGAGTCACCTGGTCATCCACCCGATCTATGGTCCGTGGTTCGCGCTGCGCGCCGCGGTGGTGATCGCCGGGCCCGCGCCCGCGGCGTTGCCGGTGATCGCGCAGCCCTGCCAGTGCGCCGCGGCGTGTACCCAGGCCCTGGCGGCCGCGCTCGCGAGCCGCGCCGACAAGCGTGCCTGGCTCGCGGTGCGGGACGCCTGCACGCTGCGCGCATGGCGCTACGGCGAGGACCAGCTGCGCT
>JAGSPR010000188.1 GCA_018262455.1 Deltaproteobacteria bacterium
GATCAGCGATCAGCGAACGAGGCGGGCGAGATAGAACGCGTCGGCATCGGGGGGCCAGGTGCGGCGCTCCTCGACGACGCGCAGGCCGGTCCGCGCGGTCAGCGCCGCGATCTGCCCCGGCCCTTCGGCGTGCGTGAAGGTGCAGACGGCGTAGACCAGCGCGCCCCCAGGCGCGAGCCGCGGGACGACCGCGTCGAGCAACTGGGTCTGGAGTCCTGCGAGCCGCGGCACGGTGTCGGGCGTGAGCCGCCACTTGGCGTCGGGATGACGGCGCAACACGCCGAGCCCCGAGCACGGCGCATCGAGCACGATGAGGTCGTAGGCGGCGGCGAGAGGGGCCGCGGGATCGAGCAGGTCGCAGGCGTGGCGACGGATGCTCGTGATGCCGAGCCGCGCTGCCGACTCGGCGCAGAGGCCGAGCTTGGTCTTCGAAAGGTCCGCGGCATCGATGGTCGCGGCGTCCTCCGCCAGCTCGGCGAGGTGCGTCGCCTTGCCCCCGACGCCGGAGCACGCATCGAGGATGCGCTGCCCTGCCCGCGGTGCCGCGAGCAACCCGACGAGCTGCGCGCCGGTATCCTGCACGGTCCACTGGCCGGACAGGAACGACGCGCTGCGCGCCGGATCACCCGCGCCTTCGAGCCGCAGCGCCATCGGCGCGAGCTCGATCGGCGTCGCCGTCACCCCCGCCGCGGCGAGCTCGGCGGCCAGCGCCTCGCGCGTCGTGCGGAGCCGGTTCGCGCGCGCGATCAACGGGGGCGGCTCGTTGAACGCTGCCACCATGGTCGCGAGATCGAGGCCGGGCGTCGCGGCCACCGTGGTGGCGAGCTCCTCGAGAATCCAGCGTGGCATCGAGTGCTCGATCTCGAGCCGGTCGTGAAGCTTGTCGCCGAGCCCTTCGGGGAGCGCTGGCTCACCCGAGATGGTGATCTTGCGGAGCACCGCGTTACAGAAGCCCGCGAGCTTGCCGCCGCCAAACGTGCGGGCGGCCGTCACCGCGTCATCGAGCACGGCGTACGCCGGCACGCGATCGAGGAACAGCAGCTGATAGGTCGCGACCCGCAGCGCCGTGCGCACCTTCGGCGGGGTCCGGCTCAGATCGGCGTGGGCGGAGAGCGCGCGATCGATCCGCGTGCGATTGCGCAGCACGCCGTAGACGATCTCGGACACCAGCCGGCGATCGCGCTCCTCGAGTCCCGAGCGCCCCAGCTCGCTATCGAGTGACAGCGTGGCCCACGCCTTGTCCTTCTCGACACGCTCGAGCACGCGGCGAGCCAGCTCGCGCGCGGTCATCCCGCCACCGCGATCGCGGGGCTCGCCAGCACGTCGCCGACCGCGACCCCGCGGCCGGCCGCGAACTGCGCCGCGGTGAGCCGCTTGCGCCCGGGAGCCTGGATCTCGCGGATCACCACCGCGCCGTCACCGCACGCGACGTGGAGCCCCCCCGCATCGACCGCGAGGACCGTCCCGGGAGGCCCACCTGCCCCTGGCTCGGGACGCGCGCGGAACAGCTTCACGATCTGGCCCCGCAGCCCGGCCTGCGCGCCCGGCCACGGATCGACCCCACGGATCCGCGCGGCCACCACCGCCGCTGGCTGCGTGAAGTCGATCATGCCGTCGACCTTGTCCAGCATCGGGGCGTGGGTCGCCGAGGCGCCATCCTGTGGCCTCGGCGTGGCACGCCCGGCGGCGAGGAGCTCGACGGCCTCGAGCAGCGCGGCAGCCCCGAGCGGCGCGAGCCGGGCGAGCAGCTCGCCCGAGGTCTCGTCGGGATCGATCGCCACGCGGCGCTCGAGGATCACCGGCCCGGTGTCCATGCCCTCGTCGAGCTGCATGATCGTGACGCCGGTCTCGCGGTCGCCGTGGATCACCGCCCACTGCACCGGCGCCGCACCGCGATAGCTCGGAAGGATCGACGCGTGGACGTTGAGGCAGCCGCGCGGCACGGCCTCGAGCACGTCAGGCGGCAGGATCTTGCCGTACGCGACCACGACCGCGAGCTCCGCCCCGCTCGCGACGAGCGCATCGCGCAGTTCTCCGGTCCGGGCCGACCGCGGCTGGATCACCGGCAGCCCGAGCTCCTGCGCGGCCAGCTTCACGGCAGGTGAGGTCACTTGCGCACCGCGGCCCGCGGGCTTGTCGGGCTGCGAGACGACGAGCACGACCTCGTGCGCCGCCGCCAGCGCTCGCAGGCAGGGCACCGCGAACTCCGGAGAGCCCATGAACACGATGCGCACGAGGACTGTCTATCACTAACCGGCGCGATCACTCGACCAGGTGCGCCAGGTACGTGACGCGAAGCCGGTCGTCGCGGAGCACCCGGAAGGCCTCGTCGAGCACGTTCGCGATGTCATCGAGCTCCTGCGCGAGCTCGCGTCGCAGATCGGTCGGGAACGACTCCACCGCGAAGTCGCGGCGAGCCGATTGATAGGCCCGGCGGATCTCGAACGCCGACGCATCGCGGCGCACCCCGAGCAGCGCGAAGTAGTCGGCGTCGGTGACGAGCTGCCAGCGCGCCCGGACTCGCTCGCGGTCGATCGCGAGATCGGTCTCGCCAACCAGCGCGGTGCTCTCGTCGGGCACCTCCGTATCCATGCGACGGGCGGTCGCGAGCCCGAGCACGCAGAGGCCCCACCCGAGCGGCAGCACGTCCGCCAGATCGACGCCGGCGACGCTCGCGACCTGCGACAGATCCGCCACGCCGTCGATCGCGGCGAGCGCGGCCCGCTCCTCGGCGGCGAGGTCTCCGGTGCTGATGATGCCGCCGAGCCGTTCGCGATCGCTGACCTCGATCACCGTAGAAGGCGGCCCGACGAGCCGCTCGAGCGTCGACCGATCGAGCTTGCGACGGATCCCCTCGAGCACGAGCGCGGCGGGATGGCGCGACAGCCGGATGCGCTCGGCGGACGGCTCGGTGTCGAGCGTGATCTGGAAGTGGCCGCGCTCCCAGCTGAACAGCGCGTAGACGATGTCCTCGACGTGGCGGCGCACGGCGGGGAGCAACTCGCGCCGCTTGAGGTAGCCGAAATCGACGAGGATCTCGCCCATCCTCCGGCCTGACTCGGCGACGACGGCCTGGCAGCGCTCGTACTGCGAGGCAGTGATCTTGCCCTCGCGCACCAGCAGCTCGCCCATCCGATCGCGTGGCTCGGTCGACGACGCGAACACCGGCCGCCCCTGATCGAAGAACACCACGGTCTCGCCCTCGTCGCGCCGGAACGCGACCCGCCCCGTTGCGCCCGAGGCGAACATCTTCGCGATCACCATCGGCGCGTCCGACACGCCGCGCATGAGCTCGCCGCTGTCGGGCAGCCCCCGCTCGCGAACGTGGGTGTCCCACGAGCCCGGCGACGTGGTCAGCTCGCGCCCCTCGTTGACCCGGGGCGACTGGCGGGGCTCGATCTCGGTATGGCCGCCGCCGAGCGGCATGTCGTCGCCCAGCGAAGACAGATCGATCTCGGTGTGGTGATCGTGACGCGGCCCGAGATCGACCTGGTTCGGCGTCGAGGCATCTGCGCCCTGGAACAGGCGCTGCGCCATCATCGACATCTTCGCGCGGAGCTGACGCGCGAAGTCGCGACCGTCACTGGTGGGTGCCGGTGGCTCGTGCTGGGCGTCGGGCAGATCCTCGAGGACCTCGAGTCGGCCCTCGGATTGCCGGCGCAGCCCGGAGTCGTGCCCGGTGTGATGCCCGATCTCGAGATCGTCCTCGAACTCGTCGTCCGGCAGGTCATCGTGCAGCGGCGGGTTCTCGTGGTGGCGCGGGGAATCGCGACCGGGGTCGAGGAGCTCGGCCAGCGGCATCGGATCGGACCACGCACCGCCGGGCTGGTCGCGCTCTGCCAGGTCGACCCGGTCGTCGCCGGTGCGCGTTCGCGACGTCGTCGGCGCAGGCTCGACCGTCTGCGTGCGTGAGGTCTGCGGGTGTGACTCGACGTCGTCGGTGAGCGTGCGCGGCGTCACCAGCGGTGGCGGCGACGACGGCTCTCGCGCGCGCATGGCCAGCAGCATGGAGCCGTGGTCGGACTCGTCGAGCTCCGGCGGATCCGGGAGGATCAGCGTCGGCTCGCGCGCCGGGGCCTCGGGCGCCGTCCATGGATCGAGCTGCGAGGTCGCCCCCGGCTTCCAGGTGTGCGACGGCACCTGCGTGACATTGTCGGGATCGTCGTGGCGCCGCGGTCGGATGATGACCGGCGGTGGCAGCGCCGTGGATTCGCCCGTGCCGGGCGCCTCCTCTTCGGGCTCCACGAGCGAGTCCGCGAGGGCCTCCCAGCGAGCGCGCTGGGCAGCGCGCTGGGCCTCGCTCGAGCCCTCCGTAGGGCCATCGTCGACGGGCCCCGACACCGTCGCGCTCGTGACGACCGGGGTCCGAACGAGGATGACCGCCTCGAGCGCGCTCGCGACCGCGAAGCGCAAGGTCCTGGCGGACAGCGGACGCGACACGAAGCGATCCGGCGTCATCTCGATGGCATCGAGCGCGGTCCGGGTCGGGCCTTCGAGATCACCGACGACCACCACCGCGACCTCGGCGCGCGGCACCATGCCTCGCAGCGTATCGACGAGGGCCGTCGCATCCCCTGCCTCGAGCGAGGCCGTCACCACGACCACGTGGGGGCGCCGCGACTCGAACAGATCGATCGTGTCATCGCCTCCACTGCTGAGCGCCACCGAGATCCGACTCACGACCGCGGTGGGCAGCGGCTCGGACAGCGCGCCGACCAGCTCGGCGATTCGATCGGAATCGGCGACGACCAGCACGCAAGGTGGGGCAGACGGATCAGGCACGAGGTCCCTCGACACTCGGCCGGCAGTATACAAGCGTGGCGACGGCGATCCCAAGACCGGCCGCCGGAAGCTGCAACGATTGCCGGTCCGGCGTCCGGCGTCCGGCGTCCGGCGTCCGGCGTCCGGCGTCCGGGGGGTGGCTACATGGTCGAGATCGGATCGACGTCGAGGCCGACGCGCACGGTACTCGTCAGCTCCGCCCCGAGCACCGCCCTCGCCACCCTCCGGAGGGCGTGGCGATCGGCGCTGCGCAGCCAGATCTGCCAGCGGGTTCGACCCCGCAAGCGCTCGATCGGCGCGGGGACCGGACCGCGGATCTCGACGACGTCGGCGATTTCTGGGCGGCTCGCGACCGCCAGGGCGACCTGCGCCAGCCGCTGCGCGGTGCCCGCGACCTCGTGGGGGTCGGGCCCGTCGATGCGCACCGCGATCAACCGGCCGTGCGGGGGGTACCCGAGCTCCGCGCGCGCGGCGGTCTCGGCGGCGAAGAAGCTGGCATAGTCGTGTGCCGCGGCGGCGACCACGGCAGCGGCATCCGGACGGTAGGTCTGGATCAACACCCGCCCGGGCCGGTCACCGCGCCCCGCGCGCCCCGCCACCTGGGCGAGCAGCTGGAACGTTCGCTCGGATGCCCGGAAATCGGGGAGGTTGAGCCCGGTGTCGGCGCACAGCACCCCCACCAGGGTCACGCCGGGAAAGTCGTGACCCTTCGTCACCATCTGCGTTCCGACCAGCACGTCGATCTCGCGCCGTGCGACCCGTGCCAGCACCGCCTCGATCTTCGCCCCGCTCGCGACGTCGCGATCGAGCCGTGCCACGCGGGCCTCCGGGAACATCACCGAGACCGCCTCGGTGACCTTCTCGGTGCCGAGCCCCTTGCGCTCGATCGAGCCCTGCGTGCTGCAGCTCGGACAGACGTCGGGGACGCGCTGCTGGAAGCCGCAGTAGTGACAGCTCAGCCGATCGCTGTGGCGGTGATAGGTCAAGGACACCGAGCAATGCGGGCAGCGGAACGTATGGCCGCACGCGCGACACAGCACGAACGTCGCGAACCCGCGGCGATTCAGGAACAGGATCGTCTGATCACCGGCGGTGAGCGTCTCGGCGATCGCCGTGCGCAGCGGAGCCGAGAGCATCGCCTCGCCATCTGGCATGTACGTGCGCAGATCGATGATCTCGACGATCGGCATCGGCCTCGCCGTCGGTCGCACCGTCAGCATCAGGCGGCGGTACTGTCCGCGCTCCGCGTGCGCCGCACTCTCGAGGCTCGGGGTCGCCGATCCGAGCACGCAGACCGCACCTGCGCGCTGCGCCCGGACGAGCGCGACATCGCGAGCGTGGTAGCGCACCCCCTCGTCCTGCTTGAACGAGCCGTCGTGCTCCTCGTCGACGACGATCACGCCCAGTCGATCGAGCGGCGCGAACACGGCCGAGCGCGCGCCGACCGCGATCCGCGCGTCGCCTCGGCGGAGCCGCGACCACTCGCCGAGCCGGGCCTGCTCGGTCAGGCCGGAGTGCAGGATCGCGACGAGATCGCCAAACCGCGCCCGGAACCGGGCCGCCAGCTGGGGCGTGAGCGAGATCTCAGGCACCAGCACGAGCGCCGTCTTGCCGACCTCGAGCGCCTCCGCGATCACGCGCAGGTACACCTCGGTCTTGCCGCTGCCCGTCACCCCGTGGAGCAAGAACGGCGTGAACGTGGGCCGCGCTGGTTCGGCCCCCGGCGCCGCTGGAAACGATGCCGGAAACGAGCCGCGGAACATCGCGGTGATCTCCGCCACCGCCACGGCCTGCTCATCGGTCAGCACCGGCGGCGGGCTGACGTGCATCGAGTCACCCGTGGTGACCGCGTCGATCGGCCGCTCGCGATCGCTCAGCCGCACGAGGCCCTGCTTGGCGAGCTCGCGGATCGCCACCTTCGCGCCCGGGAGCTGGTGCTCGATCGCATCCACGGGGACCACCGCGCCGCTCGCGAGCACCTCGATCACCGCGAACCGCTTCGGCGCGCGCGCCACCTCCGCACGCGCCACCGCGAGCTCGACCGCGAGCTCGACGACCCGTTCGCGCCGGAGCCGGGTGCGCGCGAGCTCGCGATGGTCGCGGGTCTCGACGAGCCCCTGGGTCGTGAGCGCGTCGATGACCGCTCGCGTGCCGGGCGGGAGCCCGGTCGTGGCGAGGGGCCCGCCGAGGAGCTTCGCCAGCACCGCGCGCTGCTTGGCGGGCAACGCCGAGCCCTGGCCCTGCGCGATGTCCCGGCCGGTGGCGGTCAGCGTGATCACCGCCCGCGCGTTGACGCCGCTGCCGGCCGGCAGCGCCGCGCGGATCACCTCGCCCGGAGGTGCCTCGTAATAGTCCGCGACCCACAGGCACAGCTCCACGAGATCGGGCGTGAGCGCCGGCTCGTCATCGAGCACCTCGGAGACATCGAGCGCGGTGACGCCCTCGGGCAGCGTGGCGTTCGCACGCACCACGACCCCGGTGACCTTGCGTGACCCGAACCGGACGAGCACGCGCGCGCCGACCTGCGCCCGGCCCGCCAGGTGCGCGGGGACGCTGTAGTGATAGCGCCCCGCCACGGGAAGCGTGACCGCGACCTCGGCGTACTCAGTCATGGCCCCTACGTCGACGTCCTCGTCCGGGCACCGGACATCGCGCCCGGCACGCGAACGAGCGCCCCCTCATTTCGACGCCGACATCTCGCGACACAGCGCGAGCACCGCCTCGCGCAGCTCCGGCCGCTTGAGGGCATACGCGAGGTTCGCGCGCAGGTAGCCCAGCTTGTCGCCCGCGTCGTGCCGCGTCCCGGTCACCTCGACGCCGTAGAGTCCCTCGGGAGACGACACGAGCTCGCGGAGGCCATCGGTCAGCTGGATCTCGCCGCCGGCGCCAGGCTTGGTGGTCGCGAGGTGGGAGAAGATCGTCGGCGGCAGCACGTAGCGGCCGACGATCGCCCACCGGCTCGGCGCGGTGCCCGGCTTGGGCTTCTCGATCATCTCGCGGATCCGCATCCGACCGTGCGCATCGCGCTCGCCGGTGACGATGCCGTACAGGTGCTCCTGCCCCGCGGGCACCTCCACGATCGCCACCGCCCCCGCCCCGGTGGTCTCGTGGACGCGGATCAGCTGGCCGATGCCAGGATCTGCGTCGTTGTCGATCAGATCGTCGCCGAGCAGCACCGCGAACGGCTCGTCACCGATCGCCTCGCGCCCGCACAGCACCGCATGCCCCAGGCCGAGCGGCTGCTTCTGGCGCACCGAGATCAGGCGAACCATCGTCGAGACCGCGGTCACCGCGTCTGCGAGCTCCACCTTGCCCCGATCCCGCAGCGTCCGCTCGAGCTCGAACGCGTGATCGAAGTGATCTTCGATCGCGCCCTTCTGACGCCCGTTGATCACGACCACATCCGTGATGCCGGCCCTGACGGCTTCCTCGATCACGAGCTGGATCGTCGGGACGTCGACGATCGGGAGCATCTCCTTGGGGACCGCCTTGGTCGCCGGCAGGAACCGGGTCCCGAGCCCGGCAGCCGGGATCACTGCTTTTCGCACCTTGCCGCGAGCCATCATCACGCGAGGACCTTACCATCGCCATCGGACACATGGCCGAGGACCGCCCGTTCCCGCCGTCGCCACGCCGCGCCGGGCTCGCGCGACGCGCGGGTCTGCACGCTGCGAGCCCCCTTCTGGTCGGCGCGGCAGCGAGCGGCGCCGCCGTGCTCGTGATCGGGGTGCTCGCGCGCGCCGCCGCCGCTCGGCTCGGGGCCTCGATCGAGGCCGCCTGCCACGGGACCCCGCGTGCGCTCGCGCCGGGAGACGCCGTGCAAGCGGTCGTGGACCTCGCACTCCCTGCGCTTGGCGCGGTCGCCCTGATCGCGGTGATCGCGCACGTCGCCCAGACGCGCTCGCTGTGGATGCCTCGCCGCACGCTCGCCGGCGCCCCCCGCCTTGATGCCGGTCCTGGCGCCCGGACGCAGCATGCCGGGTTCGAGCTCGCGAGCGCTGGCGTGATCGGCGGGGTCGCAGTCGGCTGGCTGTGGCTCGTCGTGCCACGCCTCGCCGCGCTCCCCTCGGTGCCGCAGGCGGGCGCCAGCCTGATCGCCAGCGCGCTCGCCGCGCTCGCGATCGCGTGGTTCGCGGTCGGGGTGATGGACGCCCTGCTCCGCCATCGCGACCTCGGCCGCGCCCTCCGGATGACTGCCCAGGACAAGCGCGAGGACGATCGGCTCGCCGCCGCCGATCCCCGCTGGCGCGAGCTCCGGGCCCGCGCGCACGGCGCGGCGACCCCGCGCGACGCGATCGCCGGGTCGACCCTGCTGCTCCTCGGCGATGACGCCGCGGTCGCGATCGCGTGGGATCCGCTCCGGCGCCCGATCCCGATCCGCACGGCCACGGGCCGCGGCCCGCGCGCCACTCAGCTCCTCGGCCTCGCCCGCCACGTCCAGCTGGCGGTCCACCGCGATCCGCAGCTCGTGGAGCTCCTCGTCGGCCACGCCGGTCCCGTCCCGGAGGCCCACTGGACGCGGCTCGCCGAGATCATCGCCGCCTTGCGAGCGCGCTGACCCGGCTACAGCGCGCCACGCACCAGCGCCGCGATCGCCACCGCGAGCGTGGCCACCAGCGCCGCGGTCATCATCGCGAGCGCTGCCGGCACCGCGGCGCCCCGCGGCACGAACAGCCCGGCTCGCCCGGCGACCCGCGTCCCGACCCCGACCGCGAGCTCGACCACCGCCGCCGTCACCAGCCACGGCACCGCCAGCCGCACCGCCGCCATGACCAGGCCGCCGATCGCGGCGAGCACGCGGGGCTGGGTGTCAGCGAGTGCGGGCACCGCCACGAAGCTGTCGGCGATCGCGGCGACCACCGCGACGTGGCCATCGATCCCGACGAACACCGCCGCCGCGAGCACGCCGAACAGCGCGCCGTACGGCCCACGCGCATTGCCCGCCACGTCGACCAGCCGGCCCGCCATCGCCGCCGCGACGAGCGGGATCACCGCCACGATCCCCAGCGTCGCCCCGACGATCAGCTCGCGCATCGCCACGAGCGCCAGCCCTTCGTCGATGGCTGGCGTACCGACCAGGCAGGCCGTCCACAGTCCGAACACGATCGCGAGCCCGAGCTGGACGATCCGCGGGATGCCGCCGACGAGCGTCGTCAGCACCAGGATCGCCGCGGCGCCGCGGAGCGCGAGCACCAGGACCGTGATCGCCTGCATCGCGCTACCCGGTGCCGACCGCGGTGATCATCGGCCAGACCTGGCCTGCGAACGTCTCGAGCTGATGCGCGATCGACGGCGCGAACAGCACGAGCGCGCCGCCCACCGCCGCGACGCGCGGAGCCAACCCGATCGAGGGATCCTGGATCTGGGTGAAGGCCCCGACGAGCCCGGTGAGGATGCCGGCGATCAGGGCCGCGACCACCAGCGGTGCCGCGAGCAGCAGCGCGAGCAGGAGGCCCTCGCGCAGCAGCCCGGCGAGGCTCTGCGTCACACGTACCCTCGCAGCAGGCTCTCGAGTAGCAGCCGCCAGCCATCGACCGCCACGAACAGCAGCAGCTTGAGCGGCAACGCGACCGTCTGCGGCGACGTCGTCGACAGCCCGAGCGAGGCCAGCCCGAGCCCGACCACCAGATCGATCACGAGGAACGGGATGAAGATCAGGACGGCGATCGCGAACGCCTCGCGCAGCTCGGTCGACAGGAACGCCGGCGCGAGCACCCACAGCTCGTCGCCTCGGGTCGCGCGCCCCATCCTCTGCGACACCGCGGTGAACGTCTCGCGATCGCGCGCGGCCGCGTGCCTGGTCAGGAACACCCGCAACGGCTCGATCCCGCGAACCGCGCGATCGACCTGCGGCTGCTGATCCGCCGGCACGAGCGTGCGGATCGCGGCCTCGACATCGACCGGCCGCAGCGCCCCCGACCCGGTTCCCGCAGAACCCGCAGGCGGCGCCGAAACTGGCGGCTCCGTGCCTCCGGGCGGTTTCGGCACCGGCTCGGCGCTCGCGGCCTCGATCATGTCCACCGCGACCGGCGCCATCACGAAGAACGTGAGCACCAGCGAGATGCCCATCACCACCAGGCCCGACGGCGCATCGGTCGACCCGATCGCGTTGCGCAGCAGCGCCAGCACGACCGAGACCTTCACGAAGCTGGTCAGCATCAGCACCACGATCGGGACGATCGCGACCACCGCGAGCGTCAACGCGTTGCTGGTGCCCCCGCTCATGGCACTCCCGCCCCGCGGGGCGCCGCGCTCACGGCGGGGCCTCGCCGGATCCGGCTGGCGACTCGGTCGCCGCGTCGGTCGCCGGCGCTTCGGTCGACCCGTCGGTCGCCGCGTCGGTCGCCCCGCCGGTCACCACGTCGGTCGACGGTGCTCGCTTGCCCCGCCGCGCCCACGCCGACCGCACGAGCTCCGCGAAGCTCGGCCGCTCGACGACCCGCGCGCGCACCTCGCCCGGATCGAGCTCCGACAGCACCGACAGCCCCATCTCGCTCGTCCCGACCAGCAGCGTCTTGCCGGCGACCGCGACGACGTACAGCGACCGCCGCGGCTCGAGCGGCACGCGCGCGACCACATCGAGCAAGTGCGCTCCCCTCACCCGGCCGGTCGCGAGGAAGCGCCCGAACAGCCGGACGATCACGAACGCGGCGATGCACACTCCGCCGAGCACCACGAGCGACGTCACCAACAGATCGCCGTAGCTCGCCGCCGCCGCACCATTCCCGACCATGCCCGCGTCTTACCGTGGCGGTCTGACACGCCGATCGCTTCGAGCACGCGCGCTGAGCTCGCGGATTGAAGCCTCGTCACGGCGGCCTGGATCGCATTTTTTCAGCAACCCGAACGCGCCATGGTCGACAGCCTGCCCGATGATCATCGAACATCTTCGTATGTGGAGGCGTGTTGCGGTCGTGGGAATCGGGATGGTGATGGCGGCCGGGTGCACGAGGCCGAACCCGCTGTCCTGTGCGGACGGGCTTTGCTCCGATCCAGGCTTCCCGTTCTGCGATGAGGACGGCAGCTTCGGCGACACCATCCAGACCTGCATCGCGGTGGACTGCACGCCGATGGAGTTCGCGACCTGCCGCGGTGATCTAGCCATCACGTGCAACGCAGCCGGCGATGACTTCGACCTCGTCCAGTGCCAGCGCGGCTGCGACGCAGCGGGCGGTGGCTGCCGGCTCTGCGATCCCAACGAGACGGCCTGCAC
>JAGSPR010000189.1 GCA_018262455.1 Deltaproteobacteria bacterium
TGGTGCGCTGGCGCGACCCGAGCGGGTCCGAGCACGCCGGCGCGGTGGTGGATGTGTACCTGCCGCGACGGTGACCGCGCAGATCGACGCGCAGCCGCGCCGCTCGCTCAGAGATCGGACCAGTCGCTCGCCTCGGCGTACTGCGCGCGCTCGCTCGCGCGTCGCGCCGCGATGCGTTCGAGCTCGATGAGCTGCGGCGGGCTCAGGAGGCCGCGCAGCCGTGGCAAGCCCTCGTCGTAGCCGAGCGCCATCACCGCGTCGGCGAGGCGGAGCCGCAACGCGGGCTCCGCCAGCACCGCCACGAGCGCGTCGCCCAGCGCCGTACGCTCGCGCGTCTTTGTCTCGGACCCGGCCGTGGCCATGAACGAGAGCTGGGAGCACCACGACCCCACGATCCGCGCGGCGCGCGCATCGCCCATCGCGCACGCGCGCAACATCGCTCCCAGGTCGAGCGAGCTCGGAGCGTGATCGAGCGCGAACCCGATCGCCTCGAGCTCGTCGCGCGTGGCACGCAGCCGGGCGATCACCACGTCGACGCGCTTGCCGAGCTCGGGGCGTGCGGACTCGAAGAACGGAACCACGTCGAGATCACCGTGTTCGAGCAGCTCGAGCGAATCACCGCGAACCTCGAACCACGCGAGCAGCGCGGCGGCGCGCGGCCCCACGGGGCCACGCGCGCTCACGATCATCTCGATCGCCTCGAGTCGCTCGTAACCCTGAAGACCTCCGCCGTCGCGTATCAACACCTCGCCGAGTCGCGCGGGGTCGCGGAGCGCGGTGGCCAGCTTGTCCGCGAACGCCTCGCCTCGCCGCTCGAGCGCGCGATGCTGCGCCTCTCCCTGCTCGAAGAACACGACGCCGAACGTCTCGTCGGCGAGCGCGGGCAACACGACGCTCGCGAGCCGCTCCCACAAGTCCATGTTGCGCGTCGCGTTGCCACCGAAGTACAGCACCGCGGCCGGCGAGGCGATGGCGGGCTGCCAGCCCGCCGCGAGCCTGCCCCACTGCGCGGTCACCACGTTGACCGTGACGCCACCGATCGAGCAGCCATCCCACTGCGTCCCGGGCTCGAAGCCGTAGGTGTCCAGCTCGTCACGCAGGACGCGACGAAACCATCGCTCCGGATCGGGTGGCACCGGCTTGCGGCAGGCGACGTAGTAGCCGATCGACATGCGCGTAGTGTCGCCAAGTTGGTTGGCGGATCAAGCCCCCGATCCGACTCATGGTATCCCTCCGGCCCCATGGATGAGCCCAAGTGCGACGTGCTGATCATCGGCGGAGGTCTGGCAGGCTTGACGTCGGCGCTGGCGCTGGCGACCCGCGGCCTCGCGGTGACGGTGCTCGAGGCCGACGAGCGGCTTGGCGGGCGGGCGTCGAGCTGGATCGACAAGACCACGGGAGACCCGATTCACATCGGTCCGCACATCTTCCTCAACTGTTACCCCAACATGATGAAGCTGCTCGATGTGCTCGGCACGCGCGACAAGGTCGTGTGGCAGCGCCAGAAGGGGTTCATCACGATGGCCGACGGCGAAGAGAAGACCGTCATCACGTCGTCGTGGTTGCCAGCGCCCTACACCATGGCGCCGAGCTTGCTCATGGATCGTCGAGTGAGCGTGCGCGATCTATGGTCGAACTGGCCGATCGTGCAACTGGCGCTCGCGGCCGACGAGGCCCTGGTCAGCCGGCTGGATGACTATACGGCGCGCGAGCTGCTCACCAGCTTCGGGGTGACGCCGCGCTTCATCGACCGATTCTGGTCCTTCACGTCGTTCGCGATCATGAACATTCCACTCGAGCTGTGCTCGGCGGGCGCCCTGATCCGGTTCTACCGCCACCTGATCGGGCATAGCGACCTGATGGTCGGCTTCTCCGACGGTGGGCTCGGCGATGTGTATGCGCCCGAGGCCGAGCGGCGCATCAAGGCCGCCGGCAGCCAGGTCTTGACCCGCACGCGGGTCGCCGAGCTCGTCGTCGATGCCGGCCAGGTCAAGGGTGTGCGGCTCGCCGATGGTCGCGTCCTGCGGGCTCGCCATGTCATCGCGGCGCTGCCGCCTGCCCAGCTCGCGGCCATCGTGCCCGCCGAGCTCCGGACCTCCGGCGTGCTCGCCGAGCTCGACCGGTTCGAGTCGGTGCCCTACGTGAGCCAGTACCTGTGGTTCGATCGCAAGCTGACCGACCTGCAGTTCTGGGCGCGCTCGTTCTCGACCGACGACCTCAACTGCGACTTCTATGACCTCTCGAACATCAACCGGGGCTGGGAGGAGCGACCGTCGCTGATCACCAGCAACATCATCTTCTCGCACCGCATCGCGGCGCTCTCGGACGCCGAGATCATCGCGGAGACCCGGCGAGAGATCGCCGAGTTCTTGCCCGGCGCGCGCGAGGCGACCTTGCGCCATCACGTCGTGCACCGGATCCCGATGGCGATCCACGCACCGCGACCGGGCACCGAGCGGTTGCGGCCGAGCTCGGCGGGTGCGGCCCCGGGCCTCCTCCTCGCGAGCGACTGGGTCCAGACCGGGTTTCCGTCGTCGATGGAGAGCGCGGTCGCGGCCGGCTGGATGGCCGCCGAGGAGATCCTGCGCGACCACGACCGCCCCGAAGTGCTGCGCCAGGCGTTGCCTCCGATCGAGCGCACTCCCCGCTTGGTCCGCGCGGTCGGCAAGCTGCTGCCCAATGGTCGCCTCGAGCGCCGCCTCGAACGTCTCGCGCGCGCCGCGGCTCCGTCCGCGTCTCACCCATGAGCGTGGCGGCGACCGCGACCGCGACGCGCAGCCCGGTCGCCGAGGCGTTCGCGATCGTACGGTTTCCGATCACCTTGATCGCGATGACGTCCACGGTCGTGTTCGGTTGGCTCACGACCGGCCGATACCTGTGGCCGCTCGCGCTCACCGTCGGGGCCGACTGGTTCGTCATCAACCTGATGAACCGGGTGACCGATGTCGCGGAGGATCTCCGGAACCACATCCCGGGCACCGAGCGAGTGGCGCAGCGGCAGCGCGCCCTGACGCTGCTGTGCCTTGGCCTGCTGATCGCGCTGGTCGCGGGCACGGCGCTCGTGTGGCCAGCCCTCACCCCGTACCGGATCGCCGTGCAGGTGATAGGCCTTGCCTACAACTACCGGCTGGTGCCGACCCCGCGCGGACGCCGGCGCTTGAAGGAGATCTATCTCCTGAAGAACCTTGGCTCGTCGGGCATCTTCGCGCTGACCTCGTTCGCCTACCCGATCGCCGCCACCGGCGTGTGCCTGCTGTCGTGGAGCGCGATCGCGGTCCTGGTCGCGTTCTTCATGCTGTTCGAGATGACCTTCGAGATCCTCTACGACGTCCGCGACCACGAGGGCGACCACGCGGAGGGCATCCCGACCTTCCCCGTGGTGCACGGCGTCGCGGGCGCCCGCCGGATCATCGACGGGCTGCTCGTCGCCTCGGCGCTCATCCTGGTCGGCGGCCTCGTGGCTGGCACGATCGGCGTCCGCGAGGCGCTCATGGTCGTCGCGCCCGCCGTCCAGCTCGGGTTCTACCGGCCGCGCGTCGCACGTGGCCTCACGACCCACGACTGCATCGTGCTGACCCATCTCGGCTCGGTCCAGCTGGCCTGCTTCCTGATCGGCACCGCGCTGTGGCTCCATGCGGGGCTGCCCGCGAACTTCATGGTCCGCTGAACGGCGGTTTCGCGGTACACGAGGGCATGGCCTCCACGACCGCGTTCGTTGGATCGATCCCCGCGCTGTACGATCGCCATCTCGGTCCGGTGCTGTTCGAGCCCTACGCGCGCGACCTCGCCCGTCGCCTCCCCCGGGGCGCCGCGACCCTTCTCGAGGTTGCGGCCGGTACCGGGCGAGTCACCCGACAGCTGCTCGCGGCCCTCCCTCCCGGCGCCACGGTGCTCGCGACCGATCTCAACGACGCCATGATCGCGCGCGCCACCGAGGTGATCGCCGATCCGCGCGTGACCTGGCAAGCGGCCGATGCCCAGGCGCTGCCCGTCGCGGACGCGAGCTTCGACGTGGTGGTGTGCCAGTTCGGGCTGATGTTCATGCCCGACAAGCCTCGGGCGCTGTCCGAGATGCGACGCGCGCTCCGTCCGGCGGGCACGCTGTTACTGAACACCTGGGATCTGCTCGCCCGCAATCCGATGACCGAGGTTCTTCACGCGCACGCGATGGCCGCGTTCCCGGCCGATCCGCCGACGTTCATGCTGACGCCGTTCTCGATGCCAGACCCGGTCGTGCTGCGCGAGCTCGTGATCGGCGCCGGGTTCTCCGACGTGCGCGTCGAGACGGTCGCGGCGATCGCGGACGCGAGCTCCGCGGCGGACCTCGCGATCGGCCTGGTGCGCGGCAACCCGCTGTGGAACCAGCTCGTCGAGCGCAGCATCGATGCTCCCGCGTTCGAGCGATCGCTCGTCGAGCAGCTGATCCGACGGTTCGGGGACCAGCCGTGCCGGTCGCCGCTGTCCGCGCACGTCGTGACCGCAGTCGCCTAGCCGGTCAGGTCAGGCTCGAGCAAGCCACTCGGAGACGTGCTCGCGACGCGCGACTTCGGGGGCGAAGTGACTCGTGCGCGTGATCTCCGCCAGCTGACTGCCCACCGCGATGTCGGCGATCGAGCGGTCCTCACCGACGAGCCAGCGGCGCTGGCCGAGCAGCACCTCGAGCGCATCGAGGTGGTCCACGAGCCTGGCCTCGACGCGTTCGGGAGTCATCCGGCCGAGGCCCTGGGCGTGGAGCTTCTTCTTGTACATCCCCTGCACCACGCGGCCGAGGATCGCGCGCTCGAGCTTCGACCTGCCCTCGGCGAGCAACGCCACCGAACGCGTGCGCGCCTCGGGGTACATGAAGCGCAGGTAGACCTCGAACCAGTAGAGCGACTCGTCGGCCCAGTCCTCCCAGAAGTGAGCCTGCGCGCGGAGCACCGGATCCCGAGGAAACACCGCGGGCGACGGGTGCTTGGCCTCGAGAAATCTCGCGATGTCGCTCGAGTCCTGGATCCGCTCGCCGTCGTAGTCGAGGACGGGCAGCTTGCCGGTCTTCGTCAGGCCCTTCGCCTTGCGTGCCAAGAGGCCGCTGTACTCGACGACCTCGTAGGCGAGCCCCTTGTGCTCGAGGATGCGGCGGACCTTGCCGCAGAACGGCGAGATCAACCACTGGTGCAGGACGATGACGGGCATGCGGCGAATTGTAGTGCCGAAGTTGCTCAGACCGGCGACGCGGGCGTCTTGCCGGTCGACGGATCACTCGGTTGCACCTGGACCGTCTTCTTGACGGTCTTGCCGGCAAAGCTTGCCGTGATCGTGCCCGTGCCAGAACCGAGGCCAACCACGAGCAAGGAGTCAGACGGGCCACACGTCGGGGTGTCGGGTGCTCGCTCCCACAACTTGTTCGAGCACTCCGCGCGTCGGATCGGGTTCTCCAGCTGCCAATCGATCGCAGGATCGGGACCGAGACTCAGCTCGGCGCCGGTGGCGTCGTAGGCATGCAGCGTGACGAGCTGGCTCTTCGCGTGATCGAGGGTCGCCGGGATCTCGAGCTCGAGGCGCGCGATCGCATGGACCTGGATGTCGATCCGGTAGTCCTTGCACTTGATCTTCGTGTGGCCCGGCGCGACGGCCTGGTAGTCGCCTTCTCGCAGCTGAACCACCGGATCCGAAACGCCACCGCACGGTTGCATCGAGGCCATCGAGTCATGCCAGCCGACCGGTACTCGCATGTGCAGCACCGTCCCGCTGCATGCCGGCGCGAGCAGCGCGAGCAGCAGGGTCATCGGTTTGTTCAGCATGGGCTGAAGCTAAGCACGAGCCTCTGCTCGAGATGGCGGCAAAGATCGCAACGAACGGTACCGCCGCGACCTCGCCGTGCTCGGCGGTTGCGGCCGGGAAGGCTCGGCCGGTGCTAGCGATCGGGAGCGCCGCACGGCCAGGCACCATTCTGCTGCTCATCGCCGCCAAACTTGAACTGGCAGCCCTGGTACTCGTTCTCGCAGCTCGTGTCCGCGCCGTAGGTGACCCCGGTCCTCGGGGTCCTCGCGCGACTGACCTGGCACGAGCGATACGCATCGCGGCACGGTCCACACTGCGATTGCACGACCTGGGCGGTCTCGGCCCGCCGGCGCTCTTCGCGCGCCTTGGCCTCCGCGATGTTGGACTCCACCTTCGCCTTGCCGGCCGCGGCGTCGGCTCGCTCGCGCTCGCGGCGCGCGGTGGTCTCGGCCTTGGTCTCGGGATGCTTGCCAACCTGCAGCGCATACTCGAGCAACTCGTTGTTGGCCATCGCCCCGTTGGCGTCGAGCGCCGAGATCAGGAGCGTGGCCTCACCTTCATGGTCGGCGCACAGTTTGACGACGCCGCTCGACGCCGGGAGCATCACCGTCCGCCCGCCCAGCTGGCCGTTGACCGGCTCACCCTTGGGGGACGTGCCGTACGAGAAGCTCACGCTGGCCTTCCGCGGAAAGCCCCAGGCCAGCGCGAGCTCGTAACACGTGTTGGCTTCGACCGCGATCGACTTCTCGGCCGTGAAGCCCTGGTTGACGATCCGTTCCGGTTTACCCACGGCGGTGGTTCCCGCGGAGGTGATCAGGTCGTGGGCCGTGGCTTCCAGCCGCGGCCACTCGGCTTCGCTGGTCGGCGGGTGGCTCGGCCCCGCGGGAGCCGGCGGGACCGGCGCCCCGGGCAACAGGCCGCCGCAGGCAACCAGGGACAGGGAAACACAGGACGCGAGGAGCTGAATAGTTCTCATGATGGGCTCTTTGGATCTCGCAAGGTCAGACGAGGTCGGAGGGCCGATGTCGCGCGGAACTTACTGGCGCACGAAGATGCAGGACGTGAGGATCGGCACGCTACCGCCCGAGCAGTTGCCGAGCCCATCCACGAAGCCCGCGGGCGGCGACCACGATTTGGTGTTGTCGCGGTTGATCGCGACGTAGACCTCGTCGTCGTCGCTCGTGACCTTGTAGACCCAGAAGTAGTCCTCGAGCATGACGGTCTGGCGCGTGCCACGACGGAGGGCGGCGTGCTTGCCGCGCAGCGCGCCGGCCTTCTGGAAGTTCGTCAGCGACTGCTGCTCGTCGGCGGACAGGCCGGTGAAGCGCTGCATCTTGCGGTTGTCGGGATCCGGGCCACCCACGGTGCCGATGTCATCGCCCTGGTAGAGCATCGGGATGTTGCCCGGCGAGGTCATCAGGAAGGTCTGGGCGAGCCGGAGCCGCTCGTGGCCCCCACCCCGCTGGATCGACTCGGTGAGCGCGCGCACCTGGTCATGGTTGCCGATGAAGTTGCCCATCACGGCGCCGTCGTATCCACCTTGGCTGCCAAACGTCTCGCGCGGCGTGAGGTACGCGGTGTCGTTGGGGATCGCGAACTCGGCGAGCTGGCGCACGCTGATGTCGAACGTCAGCAGGGCCGCCTTGGTCTTGTTGTAGTACTCCTCGTCGACCTGGCCCTGCACCATGTCCGGACGTACGTGGTAGCGAGCCCATCCGCCCAGCGACTCGCCCACCATGTAGAACACCGTCGGCTCGACCGAGTGGTCGTGGTCGCGCACCGTGGTCTCGATCTCGCTCACCACCCCCTGCTTGAGCGCGCGGACGAGCCGATCGTCCATGTGCTTGAGCGCGTCGGCACGGAAGCCGTCGAAGTCGAACTCCTGGATCATCCACAGCGCGTGATCGACGAGCTTGTCGATCGCTTCGGGGTGACCGCCGTAGTCGAGGTCCGGCATGTCGGTGGTGAACCAGCAATTCACCCGGGCGTCGTCCCAGTGGTTGTCACACGGCGAGTACGGGAAGAACCACGCCGGGTCCTGCGCGAACACCTTGGCCTCGCGCTGGACGTGGTTGGCGACGAAGTCCGGGATGATGCGGACGCCCCGGTGGTGCGCCTCGTTGACGAGCTCGTGGAGCTCGTCGGCAGTTCCAAACGCGGGCTCGATCGGCGTGGCGTAGCCGAGGTCGTCGAGGTGCGTGTACCCGGTCGCGATCGGGTGGTACGCGTGGTAGCTCGCGTAGCGCGTCTGGTCGGCGAGCGCCACCGCGGGCTGCGACTGGTGCGAGTTGAGGATCGGCGAGCTGATCCACAGCGTGTTGACCCCCATCGACTCGAAGTAGCCTTCGCGCAGCTTCTTCGTGATGCCGGCGAAGTCGCCGCCCTGCCACCGGCTCCGGGGGTCGGTCACGCGGGCGAGATCGCCGACCGAGTTATCGATGTTGTTGGAGGGATCACCGTCGAAGAAGCGGTCGGTGAAGATCTGGTAGAGGATCGCGTCGTGCCAGGTGAAGCCCGCGTAGCTCGTGCCGGCGCCGATCCACATCGGCACGAACAGCGGCCGGAGGTCAGCGCCCGCGGTGTCGCGCATGCGGAACAGGTAGCTGTACTTCGAGGGCTCGACCGCCGTCGTGTAGATCTTGAACGTCTGGGTGGCCACGTCGAACGAGGCCGTCACGTCGATCGGCGTGCCGTTGAGTCGGACCTCGCTGGCGTCGAGATCGAGCTTGGCCGCGCCGGAGTACTTCGCGACCACGACATACGAATCGTCCGTGGTCTTGGTGCAGATCTCGAACTCGCCGACCCGCCGATCGGGCGTACACGAGTCCACCGGGTCGTCGGTGCACGCGCCGGTCTCGGCGTTGCAGGTGCCGTCACACGACACCTCCTGGCACAGCCCGACCGATTGGGACGACGGGCAGCCGGCGAGCAGCAACGCCAGGATCAGGTGGGTGCGTGTCACGCGACGATTCCAAGCACGTGGCGTGCACAATCCAACGCCGGTTCGGCGGATCTCAGCCCTGTAGAATCGCGGGGTTGCAAGTCGGCGTGGTCCACCCGCGGTCACGCTCGTTGCCGATCGCAACGTGGTGACCGCTGTCACGGGCCGATGGTTCGCCCGCGCATCACGGACGTGACGATCGGCGAGGCCGGGCTTGCAGACCCAACGTCCGCCTCCGACTTGGCGTAGATAGACGCCATGCCTGCCACCTCGATCGAGGATGCACTCGGAAGTCACCTCCCGTTCGTGGGGCTGCCGTCCGAGACCCTGCGCGCGCTCGCCGCGATCGCCGCGCGGCTCGAGCTCGCCGACCACGCGTTGCTGTTTCGCGAGGGCGATCCAGGTGCGTTCGCGTTCCTGGTCGAGCGTGGCGCGTTGATCGCGGAGCAGCGCAGCGACGGCCGCGACATCGAGCTCCGCGAGCTCGGCGTCGGCGAGCTCGGCGGGCTCACCAGCATGTACGTCGACAAGACGCGCTCGGCGACGCTGCGGGCGCGCGGTGCGACGTCGGTGATCTCGTTCCCCCGTGCCCAGTTCCTGGGCGTGCTCGCGAACCACTCCGCGTTGGCGTCGGCGCTGATCGGCTATCTCGGCCACAAGGTCCGCGACAAGACCAAGCTCATCAGCTCGCTGATGGCCCGCGCCGGTCGCGATCCGCGCGAGCGCGTCGTGTGCTTCGATACCAAGCCGTACGAACGGGCCGCGTTCGAGGCTCGGATGCCGGCCGAGCTGCGGGTCGCGTTCCTCGAGCCCCGGCTCGGACCGCAGACCGTGTCGCTCGCGCGCGGCTACCCGGTCGTGTGCGCGTTCGTCAACGACCGGCTCGATCGCGCGGTGCTCGCCGAGCTCGCGCGGTTCGGAACGCGCCTCGTGGCGCTGCGCTGCGCCGGCTACAACCACGTCGATCTCCCCGCGGCGCAGGAGCTCGGGATCGAGATCACGCGGGTCCCGGCCTACTCGCCCAACGCCGTCGCCGAGCACGCGGTCGCGCTGATGCTCGCGCTCAACCGCAAGATCCACCGCGCCCACAACCGCGTCCGCGATGGCAACTTCAGCCTCGATGGCCTCGTTGGCTTCGACATGAAGGGCAAGCGCGGCGGGCTGATCGGGCTCGGCAAGATCGGCCTGGCCACGGCGCGGATCCTGCGCGGCTTCGGGATGACCGTCATCGCCAACGACGTCGCTGCGGATCGGAAGGCGATCCACGTCCCCGAGGACGTCCAGCTGGTCGAGCTCGATGAGCTGCTCTCGACCTCGGACGTCATCTCGCTCCACCTGCCGCTCACCCCGGCGACGCACCACCTGATCGATACCGAGCACCTCGCGCGCATGAAGCCGGGGGCGATGTTGATCAACACCAGCCGCGGTGGCCTCGTCGACACGGTCGCGCTGATCGAGGCCTTGAAGTCGGGCGCCCTCGGCGCCGCGGGCCTCGACGTCTACGAGGAGGAGAGCGACTACTTCTTCGAGGATCGCTCGGATCGCGCGATCGACGACGACGTGCTCGCCCGCCTGATGACGCTCCCGAACGTCCTCGTCACCAGCCACCAGGGGTTCTTGACGGCCGAGGCGCTCGCCAACATCGCCGAGAGCACGCTCGCGAGCATGATGACCTTCCTGTCGGGCGCGGGGATCGGCGCGCTGACCAATCGGATCTCGGCGGCCTCGGCGGCCTCGGCGGCCTCGGCGGCGCCCGCTATCGACTCGGCAACAGCTGGCTGAGCTGCCACCTCTGCACGAGCAGCTGGTTCTGCGCGTCGCGGCTGGCATGCGACTGCGTGCCTGCGAGCAGGCCAGAGATGACGATCGTCCCGATCGTCATCCCGAACAGCAGCACGATCGTCGTTGGCCCGGCCAGCACGATCGTGTGAGATCGGATCACCAGCGTGCCCGACTCGAGCGCCCACGTCGACGGCACGAGCGAGGCGGCCTCGAGCACGATCGGCAACAACCAGCCGGCGAGCAGGCTCGAGACGAGCAGCCAGACACGCCCGACGAATGCCGGATACGTCGCGATCGAGGTCGCGAGCAGGCAGCCGAACCCGGGGGCCACCAGGAAGGGGCCGAATATCACCCCGAGGAGGCTCAGGAGTGCGGCGTTGCCCACCAGGTACAGCCACATCTCACGCGTGCTCCGGTCAGGCCTGCGCGCGATCGTGTGCGCGCAGAGCGCCAGCACACCGACCAGTCCCGAGATCGACCCGACGAGTGGCCAGCTCGTGACGCCGTTCCACATCGCGATCGGAAGGAACACGAAGAACGTGAGGTAGGAGATGGTCACCTTCCTCGCACGCAGCACGGTTCGACTGGCATCGCTCGCGCGCAGCTCTGCGCGCAGCTCGGGTGGCGGATCCTTGGGAGGTTCGAGCATGAGCCGGGTCACGATCTCCGCAGCCTCCGAGTGCGGATCGAGCGCGAGCGCGCGAGCCGCGGCGCGCATCGCCTCCCCTTGATGGCCGTCGACCAGCTCGCCGCGTGCGAGCACGACCGCGTCACGCGCCATCTCGCGGCGCAGGGCGAGATCTCGATCTCCGTCGAGGTAGCTCTGGACCCGGTCTGCCAGGGCACGCGCGGTTGGCCGCTTGGTCGGATCCTCGGCGAGCGCTGCGACACACAGCGCATCGAGCTCGGGCGGAATCAGCCGATCGATCCGCCGCCGACTCGGCGAGCCATCGATCCCGGCGAGCGTGCAGGCGACCGCGCCGGCTCTGGCGTGCAGCGGCTCGCCGGCGAGCAACTCGAACAGGATCGATCCCAGCGCGTACGAATCGGTCGCGGCCTCGACAGTCCCGGCGTCTCGAATCTGCTCGGGCGACATGTAGCCGGGGGTGCCGAGCATCGCGCCGGACTCGGTAAGGATCTCGTCGGGCTTCGCGCCGATCTCGGAGGTCGGCTCGTGCGGGCCGCTCGCAGCCGGTCGGGCCGCGTCCGCGAGCACGCGCGCGAGTCCCCAGTCCAGCACGTAGACCTCTCCGAAGTCTCCGAGCATCACGTTCGCGGGCTTGAGATCGCGATGGACGATCCCGCGCGAGTGCGCGAACTCGACCGCGAGCGCGACATCCACGAACGCGCGCAACAGCCGCTGCAACGGCTGAGGTCCTCTGGCCAGGAGCTCCGCCAACGTGATCCCGGTGAGCCGCTTCATCGTGAAGAACGGCAGCCCACTCGGATCCCGACCGAGCTCGTGAACCGGGACGATCGCCGGATGATCGAGCT
>JAGSPR010000491.1 GCA_018262455.1 Deltaproteobacteria bacterium
CGCGCTCGAATCCTCGCGCAGGCGACCGGTGCTCGCTCGAATGTGGGTGCGCGCTGCGGACTCGCGCTCGGGGGTGGGGTCCCTTCGCGCGGCGCGCCCGCGGCTGACGTGGTCCCCGCCCGCCAGGCGCGGTTAGCGAGCGGGTCATCACGACCCCCGCGCACGTTCGGCAATGACGAACGCCCAGCAAGCACAGGACGACCGAGCGATCCGTCCGACGAGGAATTTCACGACCGATCGACATCGATCCGGAATTCGCCGAAGAACAGTTACCGTAGTGCCAGGTGACCGGCATTGCCGCTCGATGCTCGCGGCGGGGCATTTGCGTGACCACGTCAGCCGCGGGCGCGCCGCGCGAAAGGACCCCACCTCCGAGCGCGAGTCCGCAGCGCGAACCCACGTCCGTGCGAGCACCGATCATCTGCGCGAGGATTCGAGCGCGAGCGGGGAGGGGTCCGTCGCGCCAGCAGCCCGTGGCGTTCGCGGTCTGCAGTAGCACCTCGGCCACTGTCGCCGGGCTCGGGCACCACGAACACGTTAAGTGAACAGCACTGGGGTTTGCAGTGCGCCCCTCGGTGGACGGCAACACGATGCTCGCGACCGTCGCGAGTCGGTTCAGCTGTTTGTAGGGGTCGGCGCCAAGATTTCGGTCGGGCGAGGTGTCTATGCTCGAACGCCAAGGAGCACGGATGAACCGGATCGCGATCGCGACAACTCTCGCAGTGGGCCTGTGCTCGACCTCGGTCGCTCACGCATTCTGTGGCTTCTACGTCGCCGGCGGCGACCAGCAGATGTTCAACGACGCCACGCAGGTGGTGCTGATGCGCATGGGCACCCGGACGGTGCTGTCGATGCAGAACAACTACAAGGGACCGCCGGACGCGTTCGCGATGGTGATCCCGGTGCCTGTCGTCCTCAAGGAACGCGACGTCAAGACGCTGACCAAGGATGTGTTCGAGCACGTCGAACAGATGGGCGCGCCGCGCCTGGTCGAGTACTGGGAGCAGAACCCGTGCAGCAACGACGACTACACCGTCGATCGCAAGTTCGCTGCGTCGAGGGGGAGCGCGATGCCTGCGCCGACGACGGAGTCGGTGAAACAGGACTTCGGCGTGACGATCGAGGCGAAGTTCGTCGTCGGCGAGTACCAGATCGTGATCCTGTCCGCGCGCGACTCGACGGGGCTCGATGGCTGGCTCAAATCGGAGAACTACCAGATCCCCAAGGACGCCGAGCCGCTGCTGCGCCCGTACGTCGAGGCCGGCATGAAGTTCTTCGTCGCGAAGGTCGATCCGGCCAAGGTGAGCTGGGTGGCCGAGGAGCACGAAGGTCGAAATGACAAGCGTGCGGCACTGTCGCCGCTGCGGTTTCACTACGACTCCGAGGAGTTCGCGCTGCCGATCCGCCTCGGCCTCGCGAACTCGTCAGGCACGCAGGATCTGATCGTCAACATCCTGGCGCCGCAGAAGCGGTTCGAGGTGACGAACTACCGCAACGTCATGATCCCGACCAACATCGACGTCAGCCCGCAGATGAAGGACAAGTTCGCGGCGTTCTACACCGCGCTGTTCGATCGTACGGTCGAGAAGCACCCTGGTGCGGTGATCACCGAGTACGCTTGGCAGGCGACGACGTGCGATCCGTGCCCGGGTCCGGCGCTGAACGCCCAGGAGTTCCAGACGCTGGGGGCCGACGTGCTCGGCGGCAGCAAGGATCAGCCGGCGCCCTACCACAATGCCGACTTCGTGCTCACCCGGCTCCACGCGCGCTACGGCAAGTCGATCACCGATGACCTGCGCTTCAAGCAGGCCGACCCGATCGCCGGCGGCCGCGAGCACCTGACCTCGAACGGCAAGATCGAGGAGGGGTGGGAGGCCGCGCCGTTCAACAACTTCCAGGGGCGCTACGCGATCCGTCACCCGTGGACGGGCCCGCTCACGTGCGAGAAGCCGCAGCGCAATCGCTGGGGCGGCCCGCCGCCCGAGGTCTCCTCGATGGCGGGCTACATCGCGACCGGCATCAAGCCGGCGGTGGGGCTCGCGTTCGCGCCGCGTGGCGACATCGATCTGGCCAAGGTGGTCCGGCGGGACGTGCCGGAGCTCGGGATCACGGCGGTCTCGTCTCCGTCGCCAGGGACGGCATCGACGACGAGTCCCCCCCAGCCCCCCTCGGCAGCCCCGCTCACCCCGGTCGACGGCTCGAAGAAGTCGGGGTGCGGCTGCGGCGCGGGGGTGGAACCAGGCTCGATGCTGGCGATCCTCGGGCTTGGCCTGGTGGTCCGCCGCCGACGGCGCACGTGAACCTACCCCTGCCGAATAGATCTCGATCTCCGCACGGGCGTTGAACGTTCGAGCCATTGAAGGAGACGACATGAAAATCGGGATCACGCTGGGCGCCGCGGCGCTCGCGCTCGCCACGGGGGCAGGGGCCGCAGACGCGTTCTGCGGGTTCTACGTGAGCGGGTCGAACACGAAGCTGTTCAACGACGCCACGCAGGTGGTGCTCATGCGGCAGGGGACGCGCACCGTCCTGTCGATGCAGAACGACTTTCGCGGTCCGCTCGAGGACTTCGCGATGGTCGTGCCGGTGCCCGTCGTGCTGAAGGAGTCCGAGGTCAAGACGCTGCCGGACCACGTGTTCGCGCACGTCGAGTCGCTAGGCTCGCCGCGGCTCGTCGAGTACTGGGAGCAGGACCCATGCCCCAGACCGTATGAGGAGGACGAGTCCGTGGGCCGCGCGTACGGGGGAATGGCTCCGACGACGTCGAGCATGGACAAGAGCATGCGGTCCGAGCGCCAGACCGTGAAGATCGAGGCGAAGTTCGATGTCGCCGAGTACAAGATCCTGATCCTGTCGGCCACCGACTCGTCGGGCCTGCAGACCTGGCTCAAGCAGAACAACTACAAGATCCCCGATGGGGCGGAGCCGCTGCTCCGGCCCTATGTCGAGTCCGGGATGAAGTTCTTCGTCGCGAAGGTCGATCCGAAGAAGGTCAAGATGGTCGACAACCACGCGGCGCTGTCGCCGCTGCGGTTCCACTACGACAGCGAGGAGTTCGCGCTGCCGATCCGGCTCGGCATGGCGAACTCGTCGGGCAAGCAGGACCTGATCGTCAACATCATCTCGGCTGACAAGCGCTACGAGGTCGCGAACTACAAGAACGTCGTCATCCCGACGAACTTCGACGTCAAGGACTCGATCAAGACGCGGTTCGGCGAGTTCTACGCCGCGCTGTTCGACAAGACCCTCGAGGCGAACCCGAACGCGGTGGTCACCGAGTACGCCTGGACCGCGCGGCCGCAGTATCACTGCGACCCTTGCCCCGAGCTCGACGTCAACCAGGCGGATCTGATGACGCTCGGCGGTGACATCGCGGGTGGCAAGATCGCCGCCGGCCAGTTCGTGCTGACGCGCCTCCACGCGCGCTACGGCAAGCAGGATATGAAGGACGATCTGCGGTTCAAGGAGGCCAAGCCGATCACGGGTGGCCGCGAGCAATGGAGCCGGCAGGGTCTCGAGTACGGCGCCGTGCCGTCGACCGAGAACTACTTCCAGGCGCGGTACGCGATCCGCCACTGGTGGACCGGCAAGATCGCGTGTCAGAACCCGCAGCGCGGCGTGTGGGGCGGACCGCCCGATGGCAACATTCAGCCGACGATCGCGGCCAGCAAGCTCGCGTTCGCGCCGCGCGGCAAGCTCGAGCTCGCACAGGTGATCAAGCGCGACCTGTGGGAGATCGGCTTCAAGAAGGCCTCTGCCACGAACCCCGCGCCGGTGCCGGCTCCCACGAACCAGAAGTTCGCGAAGCCTCCGGCCAACAAGACGATGGGCTTTGGGCTCGGCGTGCTCGGCGGGATCCTGGTGATCGCGATCGTGATGTACTTCGCGCGCCGGCGGAAGGCCTAGCTCCATGCGGCGAGGGCTCGGTTGGCTGGTTGGCGTCCTCGTCGGGGCGTGTGGTGGCCACGAGGCTGCCGTCAAGCTCGTCGACCCGCCGACCCCGGCGGTGGTCACGGTGGCGCAGGCCACGCCGAGGCTGCCGCGCGCGCCCGGCGAGCACGCGCCGAGCCTCGTGACGATCGATCGCGCGACCCCTCACCGCGCCGACGATCCGAGCGATGGCAACATGTTGTCGGACGTCGATTCCTGCGCCACGTGTCACCCCGATGCAGCCGCGCAGTGGTCGACGAGCGCGCACTCGTTCGCGTCGTTCGGTAACCCGATCTACCGCGCCAACGTCGAGACGTTTCGCAAGCAGCTCGGCAAGGCGAGCAGCCAGCACTGCGGCGGCTGCCACGACATGCCGCTCATGATCGATGGCCTGATGGCCACCGAGGCGCCGCCCGCCGATCTGCGCTCGCACTCGGGCGTGACCTGCCGGCTCTGCCACGGCATCGAGAGCACCACGAAGGACGGCAACGGCAGCTACGTCTGGTCGCGCACGCCGATCGACGCGCCCGTGCTCGGCGATGCCCCGTCGATCGCGCGGCACAAGGCGCAGGTCACCGTGAAGTCCCTCGGTACCGAGCTGTGCGTCGGCTGTCACCGCGGGTTCATCTCCGAGGACATGGGGATGCCGGTGCACCTGTCGGGCCTCGACGAGCCGGGGATGTGGCGCAACTCGGCCTTCACGGGCAACGGGATGGGCCGCATCGACAAGGTCGAGCAGCGGACCTGCATCGACTGCCACATGGAGCGCGAGCCAGCGTCAGACGCCGAGTACGGCGCGAAGCTC
>JAGSPR010000492.1 GCA_018262455.1 Deltaproteobacteria bacterium
GGACATCGCAGCGGCGCTCGAGGCCAGCGACGTCTACATCGACTTCACCTCGCCGGCCGCGACCCGCGCGGTCGCAGCGCTCGCCCGCACCCGCAGCCGCGCCGCCGTGATCGGCACGACGGGCCTCGGAGCCGAGGACGAGGCCGCGATCGCCGCCCTCGCGGAGGTCGCGCCCGTCGTGGTAGCGGCAAACTTCTCGCTCGGCGTGAACCTGATGCTCGGGCTGGTCCGCACCGCGGCGCGCGCGCTGGGCCCCGAGTGGGACGCCGAGATCGTCGAGACCCACCACCGCGCCAAGCGCGATGCCCCTTCGGGAACAGCGCTGATGATCGGACGCGCGATCGCGGCCGGTCACGACGTCGCCTACGACACCGTCAAGCGTCACACGCGAGATGGCGACGTCGGGGCGCGCCCGCGCGGCGAGATCGGCGTGGCCTCGGTGCGAGGCGGCGACGTCATCGGCGAGCACACCGCGGTGTTCTTCGGCCCCGCGGAGCGGATCGAGATCACGCATCGCGCGTCGTCGCGCGCGATCTTCGCCGCGGGTGCGCTGCGGGCAGCGGCGTGGGTGGTCGGTAAGCCCCCCGGCCGCTACGACATGCTCGCGGTGCTGGGCCTGGCGTGAGCATGCTAGGGTTCGGACGGCCCCGGCTTCGGGGACGAAGGTTCAATGACCGCGACCGAGCGCATCACGATGGTCGTCCTCAATGACGACGGATCCCGCGAGAAGTTCACGCTGTCGTCGTGGGTCGGAATCCCGCGCAAGCACGAGCTGATGTGGATCGGCGACGACCCGTACATGATCATCGAAGTCGAGTACGCGGTGTCCGAGGGCTTCTTCGGCGCGCGCAGCATCGATGCCGCCGGGGTCTACGTGCGGCGGCTCACGAAGGACGAGCAGGATGCGGTCGCGCGCCGGCTCGCGAACCCGGTCCGCGGCAAGGACGAGCAGCCGTTCCGCTCGGGCGATGCCTGGGGTCAGGTCACTGCGCTACCACCACGTCGTAGGCGTTGCCGCCCGTACGGTAGTACTTCCACTCGCGATCGAACGTCAGCGCGCCGAACAGGTTGACCACGATCCCGATGACGATCAGCGTCTTCGCGACCCGCGTGAGCGGGCGTCCGCCGATCGCGAGCAGCATCACGAGGAAGACCAGGTAATCGAGGCTGAACCGGTAGCCGAACTGGACCCAGCCCGTGTTCATGTAGAACAGCGAGGGCAGCGCGACGAGCAGCACGGTGAGCCACAGCACGCGATGGAGCGGGCCCTTCGTGCGTGGCCACAGCAGCAAGAACAGGCCCGGGGTGGTGACCCAGATCGCGAGCCCGTGCCCCGAGATCTGGAGCCATGGCGAGCGCGACAGGGTCTCGGGCAGCAGCGTCAGCGCGACGCTGAGGTTGCGCGCGAGGTAGTGATAGCTCGCGAGGCCCCACTGCTCGATCTGCGTCTGCTGGCGCACCGGGCGGTGATCGCCGAGCGCGAGGTACGAATGGCCGAACTCGGTGAACGAGTGGAACCGGAGGTGGTTGTAGATCATGCCGGCGATCGCGAACGCCACCACCGGGATCGCGAACCGCAAGATCGGCCGAAGCATCGCCCGCCGGCGCTCGGCCGCCTCGCCCGCATTCGCCGCCATCCGCCACGCCTCGTAGAGGAACAGCGGGAACATGAAGGCCATCGAGGTCCGGGTCAGCGCCGCGGCCCCGAGCGCGAGGCCGGCGATCACCGGGTGCCTGACCTCGATCGAGCCCCACGCGTAGACGAGCGCGAGCGCGACCCCGACCACGTGCGCCGTGTACCAGACCTTGCCCTGGATCGACGTGTAGAACAGCACGCTGCCAAACGCGAGCAGCGCGACGAGCCAGAGGTCCTCGCGCAGGTCGCGCTTCGAGAGCCCCGCCTCGGCGAGCCGGCGGAGCACGAGCAGCATGAGCGGCAGGATCAGCGCGGCGAGCACCACCGTCGGCAGGACGTCGCTCGCGGTCCGGCCGGACACCAGCACCGACGGGATCATGATCAGCGACGGGATCGGCGGGAACGAGACGTAGGCGGTGAAGCCGCGCGACTGCTTGATCCGATCGACGGCGACCTCTTCCCCTTCGAGCAGCTTGAACTTGGTGATCCGCTTGCCGCTGACCTCCCGGCCGTCGTCGAGGATGACGGTCTCGACGCCGTCCTTGCTGCTGCGCGGCGTCCGGATCTGGCTGGCGAGGAGCTCCTCGCCAGCGACCGTGACGAACCGCGGAAGCACGAGCCGGCGGCCGGCCACTTCGCGGCCGTCGTCGAGCGTGACGGTCTCGACCATGGCCCAGTCATCGGCGGGTAGCGGCATCTCGCCGCGCCTGGGGTCACAGGCCCGCGGCGGCGGATCGCAGGGATCCTCGGGGCCACACGGGCCGCAATTCGGGGCGATCGAGATCGTGCCATGTAGCCAGGCGTCGGCCTGGTAGACGAAGTGAGGTGCGCCGGACTGCTTGCCCAGACGACCCCACGCGAGCGCGCCATAGACGAGGAGCCCGATCGCGAACAGCGCGGCATACAGGCGGAGGGCGCGGCGCACCGGGGGACGTTAGAACGACATCGAGGCGCGTGGTAGTTTGCAGGCGATCGATGACCCGAATGACTGCCCAGGGCGATGGCTGAGCTCCGCGGATCGCGGCTGGCTGCGCTCCCCGCGACCGTGCTCGTGGTGGTCGCGCTGTGGGAGATCATCGCAACCCGGCAGCAGGCCGCCGCGGTCCCAGCGGACGATGCGTGGGCCAGTGCCGCGGCCGTGGTGCGCGTCGGCCATCGCCCGGGGGACCTGATCGTCTTCGCACCCGACTGGGCCGATCCGATCGGCCGGCTCCACCTCGGCGACCTGATCCCGGTCGAGATGGCCGCGCGGATGGACGCGGCACGCTACGGCCGAATCTGGGAGCTCTCGATCCGCGGCGCCCACGCCAAGGACGTCACGGGGCTCGTGCCGACGGAGGAGCGGGACGTGGGCGGCGTCGCGGTCCGGCGCTACGACCGCGCGCCTGCCGTGGTCCTCGCAGATGTCCGCGAGGTGCTCTCGACCGCGCGCAGCACGGGCGGGGGGCCACGCGTCGAGCTCGCCGAGGTCGGGTTCGAGCCGCACCGCTGTGTCGTCGTGGTGCCACCGGCCAGCAAGCCGGTGCGGATCACGTTCCCGCGGCTGGCACTCGGATCGGAGCTGGTCGGCTACGTCGGAATCGCCGACGTGTTCACGCGTCGCGATGATCGCGAGCCCGGGACCCTCTCGGTCGAGATCGCCGGCGCCGTCGTCGCGACCGTCACCGCGGGGATCGACGCGGGGTGGGTCCGCTACCAGGTCCCGACGACTCCCGGTGTCGCCGAGGTCACCTTCGTGATCAGCTCGGCCAGTCCCAGGCGTCAGATGTGCTTCGCCGCAGAGACTCGGCGATGAGGCCGCTGGTGTCTCGGCGCGCGGTCGGCTGGATCCTCGCCGTGCTCACCACCGTGGTCGTGATCGCGAACCAGGAGCAGGTGGGGATCGCGCGCGACGAGATGGTCTACATGGGCGCCGGCGATCACTACGCCGACTGGTGGGGCGCGTACGTCACGTCGCTGGGGGGGACGATCAGCCGGCCCGAGGTGACGTCGCGTGCGGCGATCACCCGGACGTTCGGCGGCCCCCAGGTCACCGACAACAACCGCGAGCACCCGCCGCTCATCAAGACCCTGTTCGGGATCTCGCATCGCCTCCTCCACGACCGCCTCGGGGTCAACGAGTTGACGGCGTACCGGCTGCCGTCGGCGCTGCTGCACGGGCTGCTCGTGCTGCTCGTGTTCTCGATGGTGCTGGAGCTGTGGGGCTTCGGCGAGGCCGTGGTGTCGGCGCTGCTCGTCGTGTTCCTGCCGCGCGCGCTGTTTCATGCCGGGCTCGCGTGCTTCGACGCGCCGATGATGACGTTGTGGTTCGCGACGATCTACACGTACTGGCGCTGCCTCGATGGCCGCAAGTGGCCGTGGCAGGTCGGCGTGGTGTTCGGGCTCGCGCTCGCGACCAAGCACAACGCGCTGCTGCTGCCGTTCGCGCTCGGGGTGCACTACCTGATCGCGGGGTTCCGCGAGGGGGGCCTCAAAGGGATGGTGGTGTTTCGCTGGCGGGTCATCGTCTCGCTCGCGGTCCTCGGCCCGCTGACGTTGATCGCCGTGTGGCCGTGGCTGTGGTTCGACGCCTACAGCCACGTCAAGGACTGGCTGGCCTTCCACATGACCCACGTCCACTACAACTTCGAGTACCTCGGTACCAACTGGAACGCGCCGCGGTTCCCGTGGCACGTCGCGCTGGTCACCACGCTGTTCACCGTGCCGGTCGCGACGCTCGGCGCGGCCGTGCTCGGCGCTGGCGTGTGGATCGCGAACCGTCGCCATGGGCGGGGCAGGACGCGCGCGCCCGGCCTCCTGCTCGTGCTCTCGGTTGTCGCCTCGATGGGGCCGTTCTTCCTCGGCACCACGCCGATCTTCGGCGCCGAGAAGCACTGGATGCCGGCGCTGCCTTCGATCTGCATCGCCGCCGGGGTGGGCACGATGTGGGCCGCGCGCACGCTCGCCTCGTTCGTCCACCAGCAAGCCGTCGCCCGCCGGCTCGTGCTCGGGTTGGTCGGAGGGCTGGTCGTCGGCGCTGCCGCCGTGGAGACCGTGACCGCGCAGCCATACGCGCTGTCCTGGTACAACGCGCTCGCTGGCGGCGCTCCGGGCGGTGCTGACCTGGGCATGAACCGGCAGTTCTGGGGCGTCGCCGCAGCGGGCACGTTCCCGGTGCTTCGCGCCAAGGTCCCGCCGTCGCTGCCGGTCTACTCGCACGACGCCTCGCCGGCGTGGGGCTTCTACGGCAAGCTCGGCGAGCTGCCGCGCTCGCTCCCCGACGCCGGTGGCGAGCAAGCCGGCATCAGCCGCAGCGAGCTCGCGATCGTGATCCACGAGCGCCACTTCAACCGCCACGACTACATGATCTGGAACACGTATGGCATGGTGCAGCCGATCTTCGTGTTGCGCGCGCACGGCGTCCCGATCGTCTCGGTCTACCAGCGACCGCGGTCGCCGGCGGCGGGCAAGCAGCCGTAGCTCACCGCGCACATGGCTGGGCGCTGGTCAGGGAGCGGTTGCCCAGACGTCGTCGATGTCGAGGTGGCCCGTGGCACTCTCGTCGACGAGCACGAGCTTGCCGACCTTGCCGCGGATCGCCTCGGGGACGGCGATCGTCACCTCTTGCAGCGTGTCACCGCCAGGGAGCGGCACGCTCGCGACGTCGATGATCGCGCCTTCCACCCACAGCTCGACGCGCAGCTTGGCCGCGTCGGCCGAGCCGCCGAGCCGCATCGTCAGCTTCGAGGCATTGAGCGCGAACACCGGAGAGGTCATGCGGCCGATCGCGACGTCGTCTCCATGCATGCTCGTGGCGAACCGGGTCCCGGTCGCACCGAGCACGAGCTCCTGCCGTGGCAGGGCGGTGGACTCGGGGCCATTGCCCCACGCGGTCCCCGATCGCGTCCAGGCGCCCCAGGTCGGGGTCTCGAAGTCGAACAGCGCGCGGACACCCG
>JAGSPR010000780.1 GCA_018262455.1 Deltaproteobacteria bacterium
ACGACGTGGAAGGCCCAGATGCCGCTCGTGATGTTCGACAGCAGGATCTGCTTCTGCGTCACCGGCAGCAGCGGGCCGGTGGTCGGCGGCACCGTATCGCCGTAGTGATCGAGCACGTAGTAGTAGCCCTTGTGGTTCGCGTCCGCGTTGGGCAGCGTCCACGAGAAGAACGCGTTGGTGTTGGCGCTCCACGCCGTCTCCGACGGGTGGCTGCTCGACGACACTGTCGGCGGCGTCGTGTTGACCTGGAGGCGAAACCGATTCTCGACGGTGCCGACCGCGCTCGCCGCGTCGACGGGCGCGATGTGGAAGTAGTTCTGACCGGCGACGACCGCGGTGCGATCGAGCGCGAGCAGCTCCGACGCGGTGAACGCGCCGGTCGCGGGCGTCGGCGGCTGGTACTGGGTCGTCGTCGTGCGGTGGTAGTAACCCTGCGTCGACGGGAACGCGCGATCCCACGCGAGGCCGATCACCGAGAAGTCGTCGTTGTAGATGAGGTTCGGATCGGGATGCGTCGACGACGAGATCGTCAGCGGCGGCAACAGCCCCTGCGTCACGGTGCCGATCAGCGTGCCGGTCACGTTGGCGCTGGTGCCATTGAGGATCTTGATCCGGCCGTTTCCGCCCGCCGCACCGCTGTAGCTCGAGCTGCCGCTGCTGACGCCACCCGCACCCGGCGCCGCCGAGATCGTGCCCGACACCGTGACCGAGTTACCCGCGATCAGGATGCCGCCACCCGAGCCACCGCCACCGGCGCCTTGGCTGCTCGGCGCACCGTTGTTGCCGTTGGCCGTCACCTGCCCCGCGATGTTCACGGTGCCACCGATCAACCGGATCACACCGCCGCCCTTGCCGCCGACGGCGCCCGACGGGCTGTTGCCGCCCTTGCCGCCCTGCTCGACGATCGCGTCCGTCTGCGAGCCGAACGCGGGGCCACGGCCCGTCGTGCCGCAGTAGCTGTTGTAGTTGCCGATCGTCCCGTAGCCACCGCCCGCGCCACCGCACACCGCACGTCGTGTAGGTGTACGCGCCGCCCGCGCCCTGCGGGTTGTCGCCCATCGGCGCCGCCGCGATCGACGCGTTGAGCTCGACGGTGATGCTGGTCGCGCGGATCGTCAGATCCCCTGACGGCGAGGTCAGCGTCGCGCCCGAGCGGATGAACACGGGTCCGTTGACCACGACGACACCGTCGAGGTTCATGTTCGAGGTCACGTCGAGCGACGCGAGTGCGCACGTGCCGCTCGCTGCATCACAACCCGAGCCGCAGACCTGGCTGCCCTCCCACGCGGTGCCGCCCGCGTTGCACTGCTCCGACGCGCCGCCATTGCAGCGACGCGACCCGGGCGTGCACGCGCCGACGCACAGGCCGCTCGAGCACGCGCTCGCGCACGTCGTCGAGTGCAGATACGCGGTGCCGCTCGAGTTGCAGATCTCGACGGCGAGGCCGTTACACCGATGCGCGCCCGGGGTGCACGTCACGCTCGTCTGGCAGGTTCCCGACGAGCAGCCGAACGCGCAGCTCTGCGTCTCGTACCAGGTGCCGCTCGTGCATTGCTCGATGTTGTTGTTGGCCGAGCAGCGCGTCGCGCCGTTCGTACACGTGGTGCACGAGCCCGACAAACACGTCTGCGAACCACAGGACACCGGATCGCTCCACGCGAGGCAGCCGTTGCCCGGATCGCTGCAGGTCTCGACACCATCGACGGTCGACGAGCAGCGCGTCGCGCCGGCACTCGAGCACTCGTCGGTGCACTGGCCGGGACACGCATCACCGCGGCAATCACCCTCGCCACACGCCTGCGGCTCGGAGAAATCGGTGCAGCCCGACGTCTGCTCCTCACACACCTGCACGAGGTCACCCGCGCATCGGGTCGAGCCCACGGTGCACTGATCGGTGCACGTATCCGTGCACGCACCGCCCGAGCAGAACAGACCACTCTGGCAGGGAATCGCATCCGAGAATCGGGTGCACGCTCCGTCCTGGATGCACGTGCGCACCGAGTCGCTCGCGCACACGGTCATCCCGAGGGCGCAGTTGTCGCAGCCGTCGTCATCGCCGGTCGCGGCGCCGTTCCCGCAGCCGACCACTGCCAGCGCCGCGGCAATCGCGAGTACGACGGGAAGCCGTCCCAGCCGATGGGGGATCCGTGCAACGAGTAGCGGGGAACTAGACATCTCGCCGTCCGGACGGAGCCCCCTGGCCAGGAGTCGCACCCGTAGGGCGTAGTAGACTGAGGCATGCGGATCTGGTTGTTCGCCCTCGCGATCTCCCTCGGTGCCACCGCCTGCGGCGGCTCGAAGAAGGGCCCCAAGGCCCCCACCACCGAGGACGAGAAGTCCGACCGCGAGTCCGATACCGGCGCGCGCGACTCGAGCCAGCCCGATGATGCCGACGACATGCCGTCGCAGTCCTCGGATGACCCGATGGGCGATGGCGATGGCGGCGGCGGCGGCGACTAACGACGGCACCACCCAGCGCCAACTGGACGGCGCTTCCGAACCCCACCGACGATGTGCGCGTCCGCCCCGGCACCAAGTACGCCGAGCTCGGCGTGCGCTAAGCTCGTCGCGTGCGCCGCCTGCTGTTCGTGGTCGTCCTCGCGGGATGCCAGTCT
>JAGSPR010000190.1 GCA_018262455.1 Deltaproteobacteria bacterium
GCGCAGCGCGTAGATCGTCTTGCGCTGCTGGTTCATCACGTCGTCGTACTCGAGGACGTTCTTGCGCTGATCGAAGTTGCGACCTTCGACCTTCTTCTGGGCGCCCTCGATCGACCGGGTCACCATCGGCGACTCGATCGGGACGTCCTCTTCGAGCCCCAGGCGCTCCATGAGCCCGGTCATCCGATCGAGCCCGAAGATCCGGAGCAGGTCGTCCTGCAGCGACAGATAGAACCGCGACGAACCCGGATCACCCTGACGACCCGAGCGGCCGCGCAGCTGGTTGTCGATGCGGCGCGACTCGTGGCGCTCGGTGCCGATGATCTTGAGGCCGCCCGCGGCGAGCACTTCCTGGCGCTCGGCGTCGCACTGCTTCTTGAACGTCGCGATCAGCTCGTCGAACCGCTTGGCCTCGTCGAACGCCGGCTCCGACGCCCCGCGGAACGGCTCGGTGCCGGCCTCGCCGGCGACCGGCTGCGACTCCTCGATGGTCTCGGCGAGCTTTGCCTTCTCCTCGGCGAGGGCATCCTTGGCCATCGCTTCGGGGTTACCACCGAGGATGATGTCGGTCCCTCGACCGGCCATGTTGGTGGCGATCGTGATCGCACCCTTGCGGCCGGCCTGTGCGACGACCGAGGCTTCGCGTTGGTGCTGCTTGGCGTTCAGCACGTTGAACGGCAGGCCCTTTGCCTTGAGCAAGCTCGCGACGACCTCGGACTTCTCGACCGAGACCGTACCGACCAGGACCGGCTGGCCGCGCTTGTAGCAGTCCTCGACATCGGCCACGACCGCGCGGAACTTGCCTGCCTCGTTCTTGTAGACGAGGTCCGGGTGATCCGTGCGGACCATCGGCTTGTTCGTCGGGATCACCGAGACATCGAGCTTGTAGATCTGGTGGAGCTCGGCGGCCTCGGTATCGGCCGTACCGGTCATGCCCGACAGCTTGCCGTAGAGCCGGAAGTAGTTCTGGAACGTCACCGTGGCGAGGGTCTGGTTCTCCTCTTCGACGGTGACGCCTTCCTTGGCCTCGATCGCCTGGTGCAGGCCATCGGACCACCGGCGACCTGGCATCGCGCGGCCGGTGTCCTCGCTGATGATGACGACCTTGTTCTCGGCATCGATCAGGTAGTTGACGTTGCGCTTGTAGAGCGTGTGCGCGCGTAGCGCCTGGTTGACGTGGTGGACGAGCTGGATGTTGGTCGCCTCGTAGAGGTTATCGACCCCGAGCAGCTTCTCCATCTTCTCGACGCCGTCGTCGGTGAGCATGGCGGAGTGAGCCTTCTCGTCGACGGTGTAGTCGACCTCGCGCTTGAGGCGCGGGATCATGCGATCGATCTTGACGTAGAGATCCGCGGACTCCTCTGCCGAGCCCGAGATGATGAGCGGGGTGCGAGCCTCGTCGATGAGGATCGAGTCGACCTCGTCGACGACCGCGTAGTTGAGGCCGCGCTGGACCATCCGATCCGGCGACGTCTTCATGTTGTCGCGCAGGTAGTCGAAGCCGAACTCGTTGTTCTGGCCGTAGGTGATGTCGCAGTTGTAGTTGGCCTGGCGCTCGAAATCGTCGAGGCCGTGGACGATGACGCCGGTGGTCAGCCCGAGAAAGCCGTGCAGTCGACCCATCCACTCGGCGTCGCGCTTGGCCAGATAATCATTGACCGTGACGACGTGGACGCCCTTGCCGGTGAGCGCGTTCAGGTAGGTCGGCAGCGTGGCGACGAGCGTCTTGCCCTCGCCGGTCCGCATCTCGGCGATCTTGCCGGAGTGGAGCACCATGCCGCCGATCATCTGGACGTCGTAATGGCGCATGCCGAGCCGGCGCATGCCGGCCTCGCGAACCACTGCGAAGGCTTCTGGCAGGATCTCGTCCAGCGTCGCGCCCTTGTCGAGCTTGCGCTTGAACTCCGCCGTCATCGCTCTCAGATCGTCATCGCTCTTGGGCTTCATCGAAGCCTCGAGCTGATTGATCCGGTCCACGATGGGCTGGAGTTTTTTCAGCTCTCGCTGGTTCTTGCTGCCGAAGATCTTTTGTAGAAATCCCATTTGTGTTCCAGCGCGTTGGCTCTGATTACCACGATCTCAGCTCGGGCGAGGTTTCCGTCGGACGGGGCAGGCTGTCCTTCACCGACCACGGTCGCTGGCGACCGGGCGAAAGCTCCGCAGGAAGCTCCACCAGTGATGCTTCAGGTCGAACGAGGTCCTGCAGATGGCCACGCGTCGGTGGTTCTCGTCGAGGAGCTCTGCGGGTAACTCGGTGAAGGTTCGGAGGGGGGAGGTCCAGCGGATGTCTTTCTGACCGACCAGCTCGTAGGCCTTGCCATCATCCCCGACGAACGAGAGCTCGTAGCGGATGATCCGCTGGCCGACGGGGCGGATGGTGAGCACTCCGGTGGCGGGCGCACCCTGCGCGATCGGGGGGGCAAAGATCGTCCCAGATAGCGCGGCCTTACCGTCCTGCAGGTGCTGGCGGGTCGACTCGGCGTGCGCCGTGACCTCGAACTTGAAGGGGTGACGGACACCCGGCTTGTCGTCCCATTCGATCGTCCCGGCCATCGTTTCGGCGAACTCGAAACCCATGGGTCGGAGGGTAGCCGAAAAAGCCGACGGGCCACCGTTGCCGGTAGCCCGTCTCGCACGTTCAGGTCAGGACCGCGATCAGTGCCAGTTTTCGAGCCCGGTGGCGTCGAGGAAGTCACCGTTCGAGTCGCTCACCATGCGGGGCGACGGGCCTCGGGTCTGGCAGGAGGCAAATCGGAAGCTCTCGCAGGTGCAGTTGGTGTCGCCCGCGTTGCACTGCGTGCCATCGGGCTTCTTGCAGTTGATGCCGTTGTAGACGGCCGAGCAGCGGGTGTTGTCGGCGAGGCAGTCCGGCTCGTGGGCGAGGGCGGCGCAGGTCGGCGCGGTGTCACACTGGGCGATCGCCTTGCACGCGCCGGTGTAGCAACCGTCGAGGATCAGCGGGACCTCGCCGGCGACGCAGCTCGGCGCCACGATGTTGCAGGTCACCTGACCGGCGCAGCTGCCGGCCGGGTCCGTGCCGGGCATGCAGGTCGAGCGAGTCTCATCGCAGTAACCGTAACCACCTGCAATTGCCTGGGCGTCGTTCTCGCAAACGCAGGTTGTCTCGCACGCACCGTTGTTGCAGTTCTGGCCGGCGAGGCAGTCCGCGTCGCTCGCGCAGGTGTCGGGCACGCACGACGACCGATCATCACAATGGAAGCCGTCGGGGCAATCCGCCGACGTGCTGCAGAACCCGGCCTCCTCACAGACGCCATCCTGGCAGTAGCACCCGGCGGCGCAGTCCGTGTCCTCGGTACAGCTGAAGCCACCGCCGCCACCAGCCGGGCATGTGGCGCTGACCCACTCGCAGTTGTCGCCCTGGCAGGTGTAGTACCCGTCCGAGCCACAATAGCTCCAGCTATCGTTCTGGTTGCTGTGGTCTCCAAAGTAGAGCTCACAGCCGGTCAACGAGAGGGCCACCACGAGTGCGAGGCCGAGCGAGGAAATCAGTTTGGTCATGGGTCGTGTGTCCTTTTGGCGTGCGGTGAGCGAACGCAAAGCATTGGTCGTGCCACTGCTGCAACGGGAGCGAACTATTCAACAATCCAGTAACGTCTCGACACGCGAGCCTGGTCTGATGGGAGCTGACGGCGAATCCCTGACAAAAATGCCCGGAAATTCGCCGGTCGAGACGGTCAACGTTCCACCATCCCCAGCGGGTTGCCACCGGAGATGATCGGGGGGGATGTGGGACACGACATTGATTGTCCTCGCGGTGTGAACGTGGGGCCACACCCCCTGTATCGAGACGCCACGGCAGGACTGGGCAGTTTCCTCCGCCCATCCGCGCGATTGGATGAAGATCCGTTCGTCAGCCATCGGTGCTCACAGTCAGATTCTCCGCACGGGCGCCCGGTGGACGGCCCTGACGTCACGGTGCGCAGTACAGCCCGACATAGGTCGTGGCGCCGGCCACGCTGGGGACGCGCAGTTGATGATCGGGCAGCGGCGAGGTCCAGCCGCCGCCATTGTAGAGGCTGCAGCTCGGAAAGGGGGTCGCCGCCGCGCGGAGGTCATAGCTTCCGGGCGGGACATTCGCGATGAAGACGATTCCAGCCGCCGACGTCGCGGTCAGCGCGCGATCGGGGCGCTCGGACGGGTCCGCGTACATCGGCAGCAGGCCTTGGTCCGGCGTGATCGCGAGCTGCACACCCGCGACCGCGGTGGTCTGCCCCTGCGTGTCGGGGGCGAGCATGATCACCACGATGTGACCTTGGGTCGTGGGTGGGTAGGTGCCGCCGATGATCGTCCACGACGTCCCGACATAGGCGTCATCCCCGCTGAGCAGCCCCCGCATCGACGCCGGCGGGTCGCCAGGACCGTGGGGATTGAGCGTGGTCTCGAATCCCGGCCTGGTCATCCGAAGCAGGAAGTCGGTCTCCGCTGGCGCACACATCGTGATCTGGCTCATCGCGTTCGCCACGCCGCAGAGCTCGGGTCGGTCTTCGACACACACGGTGCCATCGAACCGAGCGATCCCCATCGTGCCGTGGCGATACGCATAGGGCTGGATCGTCCGGAGGTTCGGGGCGAACGAGCACGCGGGCGCCGTGTCGACCACGAGCTCCGCATCGTCCGGCGTCTCGCTGGTGTCGCCACACGCCATGATCATCAGGCACCACAGCCATCCGCTTCGCATCTGCGCACTCTCACACAGATCTACCGGGCGACGCTTGCGGACGGGCGGTCAGGCCAGCTCGTCCACCGCGTGGATGGTGTCGCGCAGCCCGAACTGCGGGCGGAACCCGAGCTCGGCCGTGGCGCGCCGGCCGTCGACCATGCAGACGTAGCGGATGAAGTCGAGCTCGGCGACGGGGAAGCTCGACATGCCGAGTCGAAACGCGAGCGACAGGATGGGCCGCGCGAACGGGTGGGGGATCGCCACCGGCTCGCGGCCGAGCTCCTTGAGCACCGCGGACAGCGGGACCTCGCCAGGTCCGACGAGGTTGTAGATCCCACGCCGGTTCGGGGCGAGCGCGAGCGCGATCGCTTCGGCGACGTCCTGGACGTGGATCAACTGCACCATCGGATCGAAGCCCAGCAAGATCGGCGGTCGCTGGATCCGCAGGTAGTTCGAGGGTGCGTTGTGGACGGGCCCGACGATGTGGACCGGGCGCAGGATCACGGTCTCGACCTGCTGCGCGCGCCACAAGAACGTCGAGACCAGGTGATCGATCTCGACGAGGTCGCGCATCTGAGGGAAGCGTTGCGCCGCGAGCAGCGGAGCCTCCTCGGTCAGAAACTGGGGGTTGTCAGGGCGTGGGCCGTAGACGTTCGCCGACGACACGAGCACGACCTTGGGCACGCGGTACGCCTGGCAGTATTCGAGCAGCTTGGTGGTGCCCGTGATGTTCCACGAGTAGAGCTCGGCCGGGCGCGATCTCGGATCGTGCATCACTCCGAGGTGAATGAGCGCATCGACGTCACCGGCCCGGAAGATGTCGCGCGCTTTCTTGCTGCGCAGATCGACCTGGTGGTGCTCGATGTCCTTGGGGCGGCCCTGCATCGGCCGGCGATCGAGCCCGACGATCTGCCAGTCGAGATCGTGGTGCAGCCGGCGCGCGACGATCTTGCCGAGTCGGCCCGAGATCCCGGTGATGACGACTTTCCGCCGCCGCCCGTTCGGTTGGTCACCAGAAGATGTGTTCGCGCTCACGCAGCCCCAAATGGATCATCGACTGGATCCGGTTCTTGACGGTCTTCACCTTGTCGTCGAGGACATCCTCATCATCATCCGGATCGCCCGTGAACGTCATGGGTTCGCCGAAGTAGACCCGGTACTTGACCGGCAACGGCACGAGCGGGACGAACGGGGGATACGGGACGACGGGAAACGCTGGCATGCCGAGCAGGCGCGCGAGCGGCTTGAAGTTGACCGCGGGAGCTTGCTCCTCGGCGCCGATCACCGCGATCGGCACGATCGGCGCTTGCATCTCGAGCGCGAGCCGCATGAAACCCTTGCCGAACTCCGCGAGCTGGTACCGCTTCGAGAACGGCTTCGAGATGCCGCGCGCGCCTTCCGGGAACACGAGCACGATCTCCTCGGACGCGAGCAGGCGCCGGCAGTTCTCGGGGGTTCCCGTGATCTGGCCCCAGCGCGAGAACAGGTAGGACGCGAACGGGACGGTCGGTACGAAGTACTCGACCATCGATCGCACGAGCCGCGGCTGAGGCGGCTCGAGAAACGACGCCGACGCGATCACGAGCCCGTCGAACGGTAGCTGGCCCGAGTGATTGGACACGAACAACGCGCGTCCGGTCGCCGGGATGTGCTCGATCCCGAAAGCGCTCGCCCGGAAGTAGTTGCGGTACAGCCATCGCGCGACCCGGGCAACGCCTCCGAAAGACTCGCGCGACAGGCCGAACTCGTCGAACCCGAACTCGTTGCCGCGGACGACGAGCGCTTGCGTACGGCCCGCCAGATCGTCGTTGGGGACCGGTCCTCGGAGCTGGCGCAGTCGATCGAGCAGGCCCACGCACGCAGTAAACCACGAGCCATCTCGCGCAGCGAACCGGACGGTGAGGTTATGCTGCTACCGTGATCGAAAGCTTCGTCGACCTCTCGTACCGCGGGCTCTCGCTCGGGCGCCGGATCAAGCTCACGCAGGTCCGGCCGAGCAGCGGCTATCTCGAACACCCGACCCCGATGCCGGTCGGCACCGCGATCGCGATCTCGACCGACGACGGGATCGCGCTCGACGCGGTGGTGACGCACGTCCACGAGCAGGTCGGCGGTTCGGACCGAGTGCCGGGCATGACGGTGAAGCCGGCGCTCGCCGATCAGAAGCTGACCGCCTGGTGGGCCGAACGCGTGACGCTGGCGGAGCAGGAGCCGCCGCGCCGCCTCGAGCGTTCGAGGTCCGTCACGGTGCGTCCACGCACCCACACCGTGCCTGCGCCTCCTCCCGCGGGTGCGATCGAGGATCCCGCCGGCACCCGAACGACCTCGGTCATGGACGTGGTCGATCAGGATCAGCTCGCGCAGCTCACCCGTCCGCAGGACGAGACCCTGACGGGCGGGGCCGGCGACCATCCGGTCATCGATGATGGCAAGCCCACGACCGTGATGGCAGCGGTCGATCCCTCGGAGCTCGGGCTGTCCTCGAGCGGTTCGATGCCCGCTGATGCGGTGGAGGAGGAGGAGGACGAAGGGGACGCCTCGGACCCCGGAGCTCCCGAAGGAGCAGGGACCGAAGGCGACGACAAGACACCGAAGGGGTCGGTGAAGCGGCGAAAGAAGCGCCGGTGACCATCGGCTCTCCCGCCGAGAGACCCCCCAGGATCCACCGAGGCCAGACGGTTGGCATCGTGGCCCCCGCTGGCCCGGTCAAGCTCGAACGGCTGCGCACCGGGCTCGATCGGCTGGGAGACACGTTCCGGATTCGGCTCGCCGACACGCTCGCGCTGCCACGTGCCTCGGGGATCGCGAGCTACCTCGCCGCCTCCGATGCGCAGCGCGCAGCCGAGCTCACGGCGATGCTCGCCGATCCCGATGTTCGCGCGATCATCCTTGCGCGCGGCGGCTATGGCTTGATGCGCATCTTGCCGCAGCTCGATCCCGGGCTGCTCGCCCGCGATCCCAAGCCGATCGTCGGGTTCTCGGATGCCACCGCGCTGCTCGCGTGGGCCCACGCCGCCGGCGTGCGAGGCATCCATGGCCCGATGATCGCCCAGCTCGGCGACCTCGCGGAGTCCGACGTCACGCAACTCGTCGCGCTGCTCACCGAGCCGCGGGCCCCGGGGCTGCGGCCCTGGCCGCTCGCGGTCCACTCCACCAGCCGCACCACGCTGCGCGGCCCGCTCGTCCCGGCCAACCTGACGATGGCCTCGATGCTCGTCGGAACACCGTGGCCGCTGCCGTTGGCGGGGGCGATCGCGCTGTTCGAAGAGGTCGGCGAGCGGCCCTACGAGATCGATCGGTACCTGACGCAGCTCGTGCTGACCGGCGCGCTCGGTCAGACCGCCGGCGTGGTCATCGGCGATCTCACGCGGTGCCACGATCCGTGCCCTCCGCACGGCGAGCAGGATCCGCCCGACGCCTCACTCGAGGTCATCCTCGAGAGGCTCGCGGCAGCTGGCAAGCCGTGCGCGATCGGTGCGCCGATAGGCCACGGCGATCGCAACGAGGCAGTCCCGTTCGGCGCGGCGTGCGAGCTCGACCTCGAGCTCGGGACGCTCGCGATCCTCGAAGCGGCTGTCGCCTGAGCGGTCTGGCGCTCAATGAAATACGGGCTCGTCATCGTTGCTGATGTCGATCGCTCCGAAGCGTTCCTCGTAGCGCTCGAGGTTCTTCTGCAGTGCCTGGAGCAAGCGCTTGGTGTGGCGCGGTGCGGAGATGACGCGCGTCCGGACCTTGGCGCGGCCGTTGGTCGGCTGGATGAACGCGAAGTCCAGCACGAACTCGTTCTCCGTGTGGTTGAGCAGGACGAGGTTGGTGTAGACGCCCTGCGCGATGTCATCGTCGATCTGGACCTGGAGCTTGGGCGAAGCGGGCGCGGGATCGTCGGACATGGATGGCCCGAACCTAGCCGAAGCGGCAGTGCTCCCGCCTGGGCCCGAGCCGAACACTGCGACGCTGCGACATCGCGATGCGCGGTGGACCACTCACCTCTCTCAGGCAGCTCGAGCGGAGGCGCCCCCCTTTCCTTCACGAACCCGAGTCATGGGGTGGCCACTCCACTGGCCACTTCAGAGTACGAAGTGACAGGAGTAGTTGCCGGGTGGCGTCAAGACGGATGCCTTGCACGCCCCTCATCCGCCGCAACTCCTCGGATTGTGGTTGTGCCAGTCCCGAATCCGCCTCGAAATCTACTGGCCCGGAATCTGCTCCTGGATCCAAGCAACCAAACGATAGCCACCGGTTCTCAAGGAATACGGGTTCTGTCGGCCTGGTTGACAATTGAAAGTTCACACGCGCGACGCAGGTGTCGAAAGTTTCGACTCGGTGGATGACCGGAGGTTCCCTCCCCCTCATCCCTCCGGTCTCCCCCACCACCTGAGGCAACAAGTAGCTGTCTGCGATCTGCGCCCAGGCCCTGTATGGCCCCCCCATACGGGGCCTTTATTTTTTCGGCGAAGCCTGCGCTGAGCGCAGATCGCGTATAGCTGCTTCATGCGTGCGCTCGGGCTCGATGTCGGCTCCAAGACCATCGGCATCGCGATGACCGACGAGGCGAACATCGCGGCCCACCCGCTCACGGTGCTCGAACGGGTCGGTCACGCTGGCGACGCCGCCGCCGTGCTGGCCCTCGTGAACGAGCACGCGATCACCGACGTGGTCATCGGGATGCCGTTCGAGCTGTCGGGCCGGATCGGTCACCGCGCGCGCCGCGTGCAGGACTTCGCGACCGTCTTGCGGGACGTGATCCGCGCGAGCCAGGGCGCAACGGGGCGCGAATCGACCCGCGAACCCGTGACGTTCCACGAGCAGGATGAGCGGTTCACGACCGCGGAGGCCGAGCGGGTGCTGATCGGTGCCGACCTGTCGCGCGCGAAGCGTCGCCGGGTGATCGACCAGCAGGCGGCCGCGTTGATCCTCCAGGGTTGGCTCGACACGCAGCGGTCGATCCGACGCGATCCCTGACCAGATCCGGGCTCGGATCCAGGGTAAGTTCGGATCAGGCGATGTCGAAGCGATCGTTCCGCACCGCGTTGATCGTCGTGCTGGGAACCCTCGCGATCCTCGGCGGCCTGATCGCGTTCTTCCTCCACCGCGCATTCTCGTATCCCGATGAAGCCCACGCCGGCGAGGGTCGCGACGTCGAGGTCGAGATCGTGTCGGGTATGAGCTTCCCGCAGATCGCGTCGATGCTGGCCGACCGCGGTGTGGTCGAGAGACCGACGTGGTTCCGGCTCTATGCGATGTGGAACGGCAAGACCACCGAGGTGAAGACCGGCAAGTACCTCATCAAGGACAACCAGACGCCGAAACAGGTGCTCGACGTCCTCGTGGCCGGGGTGAAGGAGATCACCGTCAAGGTCACGTTACCCGAAGGCAAGAACATGCTCGAGTTCTTCGAGATCCTCGAACAAGCGAAGGTGGCCAGCTCCCGAGATCTGCTGGCCCTCGCGCGGGACAAGGACCTGCTCTCCCGGCACGCGATCGTGGGCGACTCGGTCGAGGGGTACCTGTTCCCCGACACCTACCAGTTCCGGCTCGGCGAAAAGCCGATCGTCGTCCTCGAGCGCCTGATCACCCGCCAGCAGGAGGTCTGGAATCAGCTCGTCGCCAAGAACCCGCGCGACACCGCCACGCTCAAAGACAAGCTCGGCTGGAGCGACCGCGACATCTTGACCATGGCGTCGATCGTCGAGAAGGAAGCGGCCGATCCCAAGGAGCGGCCGCGCATCGCCCAGGTGTTCATCAACCGGCTCACGATGTCCTCGTTCAAGCCCCACCGCCTCGAGACCGATCCCACGATCCGGTATGGTTGCAGTGTTCCCGAGAAGCTGTCGGCAGCGTGCATCGCGTGGCACGAACCCTGCCTCAAGGCCGGCAAGCCGCGGGGCTGCGATCGCCTGCATCGTGCCCAGCTCGACGATCAGGACAACGTCTACAACACGTACCAGCACGAGGGCCTGCCGCCGGGGCCGATCTCCAATCCCGGCAAGGCCTCGATCGCTGCGACGATCTCGCCCGACGGCAGCGACTATCTGTTCTTCGTCGCGACCTCGAAGAACTCGCGCAATCACGCCTTCGCGCGCACCGTCGCGGAGCACCAGAAGAACGTCGCCAAGTACGTCTCGAGCGATCCGTAGGCGTCGGCTCCGGGGCCCCCCAAAGGGGGACCCTCCCCGCAAGGTGACGCCGATCCTTGCTTCGCTGCGGACCGGCGTTGATCGATCCGGCTCGGGCCTGCCGGGATCCGCACGGCTCGTACGTGGAGCGACCACATCGTAGTGAGTCTCTCGACGTCCCCCTGGAATGGCTGTGTGCTACCGTCGATTCCATGAGTCTCGTGGGACAGATCGCCGAGCTCCAGAACTACACGACGTACAAGGAGCTGTCTTGGGAAGGCAGCTTCGAGGACTACCTCGCCCTTGTACGACGCAACCCGCAGGTCACGCGCAATGCGTACCAGCGCCTCTACGACATGGTGCTGTCGCACGGTGTCGAGGAGTACATCGATAACAAGAAGAAGCTTGTTCGCTACAAGTTCTTCAAGGACACCGCGCACGACGGACGTGATGCCGTGTTCGGTCTCGACGTGCCGCTCATGCGCCTGATGAACGTGCTGAAGAGCGCGTCGCAGGGCTACGGCACCGAGCGCCGCATCATCCTGCTGCACGGCCCCGTCGGCTCGGCAAAGTCGACGATCGCGCGTCAGCTCAAGAAGGGCCTGGAGGAGTACTCGCGCACCGCCGACGGCGCGCTCTACACCTATTACTGGAACCTGCAGGGCCCGCTCTCGGACCTCGCTGGTGGCTCCGAGGTGTTCCCCTCGCCGATGCACGACGAGCCGCTGCGCCTCATCCCGCGCGAGTGGCGCGCCGACGCGCTCCAGAAGCTCAAGCTGTCGAACGACGACTTCAAGGTCAAGGTCGATGGTGACGTGAACCCGGCGTGCCGGCTCATCTTCAAGGAGCTGATGAAGCACTACGCGGGCAACTTCGAGAAGGTCATGGGACACGTGCGCGTCAAGCGCCTGGTGCTGTCCGAGCAGGACCGGATCGGCATCGGCACGTTCCAGCCCAAGGACGAGAAGAACCAGGACTCGACCGAGCTCACCGGCGATATCAACTACCGCAAGATCGCCACGTTCGGCAGCGACTCGGATCCGCGCGCGTTCAACTTCGACGGCGAGTTCAACATCGCCAACCGCGGCATCCTCGAGTTCGTCGAGATCTTGAAGCTCGACGTCGCGTTCCTCTACGACCTGCTCGG
>JAGSPR010000191.1 GCA_018262455.1 Deltaproteobacteria bacterium
GCGCACCGTCGGTGGCAGCGCCGCGACCCGCGTGTGGGCGCGCGAGCACTACCTGATGTGGCAGCAGAAGCCGGGCGAGACGACCGGCGTCTACGTCCGCGCCGGGCACTTCATGCCGGTGTTCGGGCTCCGGCTCGCGGAGCACCCGGTGTTCACGCGGCGCTACGGCGGCACCCCGCTGTTTGCCGACACCTACGCGGCTGCCGTCGAGTACGTGGCGCCCAAGGGCGAGCTGCACTTCACCGGGTTCATCGAGGATCCGCTGATCGATCCCGTGTCCCACGCCAGCGGCGCGGCCGCCTACGGCGAGCTTCGCGTCGGCGAGCACGCCGCGCTCGGTGCCGAGGGCATGTACGAGCAGACCGCCGACGACAAGAAGATCCGCGCCGGGATCACCGGCAAGCTCTACCTGCCGGGGTCCGACCTGCTGCTGCAGGCCGAGCTCCAGTTCGTCAACCAGCTGGTCGACAAGACCCCGACCAACCCGGCGGGTGGCGCGCCCAAGGGGATCGTGAGCTACCTGCTGATCTCGCGCATGCTCGGTAACGCCTTCCTGCTCGACCTCGGGTACGGCTTCTACGACCCGAACCTCCGGATCGCCAACCTCGATCGCGATGCGTTCGACCTCAACCTCCACTGGTTCACGACCTCGCACCTCGAGCTCGTCTTGAACACGCGCTACGAGCTGATCGGCTATGACTTCGATGGCAAGAAGGGCGGCGACGCGGGCGCCTACGCGCTGTTCCAGGTCCACTACCGGATGTGAGTCAGGCGCCCTGTCTGGCCCGATGTCAGGCTTGCGTAAGCAGCGAGCGCATCGGGCATAACCGGCGCCGTCCCCTGGTTTCGCTCCTCGAACCCCAGAGGACGGAACCATGAAGATCAAGCAGACCAGGTACATGCTGTTCGCGGTGGCGATCGCGAACGGCACCGTCGCGACGGCGGCTGCGGAGCCATCAGTTCCCGTGCAGGCACCGCGGACGCTCGCCACCGGTCAGCCGGCGTGCGGCAACGTGATGTACAAGACCCCCGAACACCCGGCGTGCCCGACGCTCCGCACCATCGTGACGGTGATCGAACAAGCCCGGGAGCTCGGCCAGGATCTGCCGTTCGTGCGCAGCCCTGCGCGCGCCGCGCGGTCGTCGTTAACAGTTGCCCTCAAGGACCGTCCTCGTCCCTGAAAGCAGGCATCCATGACGAAGCGAAAGGTCACCAAGCTACTGGCCGTGGTCGCCCTGACCGCGAGCGCGCCCCTGATCGCGAGCGCCGATCACGCGACCCTCCGAGCCCCGGCGGGCCACCGAGGCGAGCCCGACCTCCGGCCCGCGCCCGCTCCGCCCGTGGGCTCGTCGCTCGATCCCTGGGCGACCGATCCCTGGGCGACCGCGGCACGCTCGAGCCCGCAACCGGCGCAGCGTGTCGCCCGGCCGCTCGTGGAGTCGATGTTCGCGGTGTTCGGGATCTCGGTGCCCCGCCAGCTCCAGACCGGCGCGCCGGCCTGCGGCAACGTGGCGGGCCGTGCGCCGCGCCCGGTGGACTGCAAGCCGTGATGTTCGAGCTGGCCTGGCGGGGTGGCGCGACCGCCTCGCGGTTGCACCAGCGACGCCCCGGTGGCGACGACCTGCCGTGGGGCACGCTCGATCTGGCGCGCTACCCGGACCTCCACGGGCTCGAGGCGCGCAAGATCTGGAGCAACGGGGTGTTCACCGAATACGCGAGCGCGGCGGCGTTCTCGGCTCTGACCACGGCGATGCTCCAGTGTGGCGCGCCCGTCGACCTGATCGCGATGTCGGGCGATATCGTCGTGGACGAGCTGTTCCACGTCGAGCTGTCGTCGCGGCTCACGATGGAGCTCGGCGGCGCGGTGCCGCTCGAGTTCGACCTCGCGAAGATCGCGCCGGTCACCACGCCCGGATGCCGTCCGCTGATGCGGGCCGCCGAGATCGCGATCACGACGTCCTGTGTGAGCGAGTCGCTGTCGGTCCCCGCGATGGCGCGGTCGCGCGCGCTCGCCGCCGAGCCGCTCGTGCGTGCGGTGCTCGATCGGTTGCTCGCCGACGAAGGTCCGCACGCGCGGCTCGGGTTCTGGTTCCTCGAGTGGGCGGAGGACGAGCTCACGATCGACGACCGCGTTCGGCTCGCGCGGCTCGCCGAGGACACGATCGCGGTCTACGCGCCGCTGTGGCGCGAGGATCCGTGTGACACGTGCCCGCTGCCCAGCGGGCTCGGCGGACACGACGAGATCGGCAAGCGCGCGCTGCGTGATGCCGTCGAGCACAGCATCGCGCGTCCGCTCGCGAGACATGGGATCGAGCTCGACGCGCGGCGCGTCGCCGCGCTGTCGGCGTGACAGCCGCTTCCGGGCGGCTCCGGTGCTCACGCGTGTGCGCACCCGTGCCGCCACGCACAGGCCCAAATTCAGGTCTTGACCGCGGGGGCGGCCTCGAGTGACATCCCGTCCTATGAGCCTCGGGGGAGCGCGTATGAAAGCACCGCGGATCGACCTGTTTTTCGTGATCACGTCGATCGTGTTCGCGGTGTCCTGCGGCGGGGGAGGCTGCGGCGGGTGCTCGACGTTCGAGCCGATCCCGGGCGGTTTCCCGGCGGCCAAGCGCAATCCGAACGCGGCCCAGGTTCGCGTCACCCAGGCAGGGCTGTCGGCGATCGAGGCCGATCCTGCGGGGCTGCTCGGCACCATCGGTGGCGCCATGGCTGGGGTCCTCAAGTTCAACGCGCCGGCGAACTGCGGCGGCACGACGCCGATCTGCTGTCCCGGTGGCAATCCGGTGAGCCCGTGCGGTCCGATCGCCATCGATCTCAACCAGCAGCAAGGTGATCTGCCGCGGCTCGAGCTCAACCCGGCCCAGGGGGCCTCACGGCTCGACGTCGTCGTGCGCGCGCGCGTCAAGACCGAGATGGACATCCCGGTGAAGGTCCCGATCGCGGGGGATTGCGGCGTCGCGATCGACACGACCGCCGGCACGACCAAGGACATCCAGATCGACGCACCGATCAGCTTCGTGCAGGACGCGACCACGGGGACGACCCGCGTCGCCGTCGGCACGGTGAGCCTGGCCAACCTCGCGAGCGAGGACGTGAGCCTCAACGGTGGCATCGGCTGCCAGATCGCGAACCTCGGACTCGGCTTCTTCATCGGCATCCTCAAGGACCAGCTGACGGGCGCAGTCCAGGGCGCGATCCAGGATCAGACGTGCAAGTCGTGCCCCTCGGGCGACGTCGGCGAGTGCGGCCCGTTCGCGACCGCCTGCACCGACAACGTCTGCATGGAAGGCGCCCAGTGCCTGCAGGAGCTCGGGCTGTCGGGCCGCGCGCGCGGCAGCTCGCTGTTCGGGGCGTTCTCGCCCGGCACCTCCGGCGCGCTCGATCTCTACGAGGTCGCGGGTGGCTACGCGACGTCCAACAACAGCGGCCTCGCGCTCGGCTTGCTCGGCGGCATGCAGCCGGGTGGCACGGTCCGCGATCGTTGCGGCCCGCCCGCCACCGATCCCGGCCTGACCAACATCCCGCTGTCGGCGTTCTTCCAGGGCAACACGCGGCCCGACACGGGCGATCCGTTCGGGATCGCGATCGGCCTCCACAAGTCGCAGCTCGCGCAGTTCGCGTACGCCGGCTACGACGGCGGCCTGCTGTGCCTCACGATCGGCTCGGGCACGGTCACGCAGCTCTCGACCGACACGCTGTCGCTCCTGTCGCGCTCGCTCGGCAAGCTCGTCGAGAGTAACGCGCCGGTCGCGATCGGCCTGCGCCCGCAGTCGCCACCGGTGATCACGCTCGGTCGGAACATCTTCACCGACGACGGCCAGGGCGGAAAGACGCTCACCGAGGCGCTGCTCGACATCAAGTTCACCGCGATGGAGCTCGACTTCTTCGCCTCGGTCGACGACCAGTACATCCGCATCCTGACCGTCGTTTCGGACGTTCACCTCCCGGTGGGCCTCCAGGTCACCGGCACGGGCGAGCTCGCACCGGTCATCGCAGCGCCCGATGATGCGTTCACGAACATCTCGGTCAAGAACTCCGAGGCGCTGACCGAGACCCCGGCCGAGCTCGCGGCGCTGTTCCCGAACATCCTCGGGCTCGTGCTGCCGCAGCTGTCGAACGGCCTGCCGCCGATCGCGCTGCCCACGATCGGCGGGCTGAGCCTGCAGGTCACCGACATCACGGCCGTCGACAACGCGTCGTTCCTCGCGATCTTCGCCAACCTGGTGCCCGCCCCGGTGGCGCGCCCGGTCGACACGAAGGTGGCGCTCGGTGACATCTACGAGCCGGCGGAGACCGTGCAGCGGGATCCGACCCAGTGGAACCATGCGAAAGGGCCGAGCATCGCGCTCGAGCTCGATGGCGACGTGACCGGGCTGGAGTGGTCGGAACGGATCGATGCCGGCACGTGGACGGCGTGGTCGACGAATGCGCGCCCGACGCTACGTTCGAGCGTGTTCTGGTTGCCCGGTCGCCACACGATCGAGGTCCGCGCGCGGCAGATCGGCAAGCCCGAGACGATCGACACCACGCCGGTCTCGCTCGACGTGGTGCTCGGCGCGCACGGAAGCGATCGCCGGTCGCCGGTACGCGGCTTCCATGGCCAGCCTGGTGAGGGCGGCTGCAACTGCGACGCCGCTGGGACCAGTCCGCTGGCGGCGGCACCGTTCGCGCTGCTCATCCTCGCGCTGATGCTCCCGACCCGACGGATCGCGCGTCGCATGCGGCGCGCCGTGACCAGGCGCCGGCTCGGTGCGGTGACCTGGCTCGCCGTGATCGCGCTGTTGCCGGGCTGCAGCTGCGGCTCGGCGCCGTGTGGAGATGCCGACTGTCTGCCCGGCGACGTCGAGCACGGAGGGCTCGGCCGGTGGACCAGCATCGCCGCCGACGATGGCCGCGTCATCGTCGCAACCTATGACCAGGGCCTCGGCGATCTCGTCGCGGCCGACGTGACCGATCCGACCAGCCCCGTGCTCCGCGTCGTCGATGGGATCCCCGAAGGCGGCAAGGCGACGCACGATCCGTCGAGCTATCGCGATGGCATCGAAGATCCCGGCCCCGATGTCGGCGCGTGGACGTCGACCGCGATGTCGGGCGGGCTCGCGAAGATCGCGTACCAGGACCGCGAGGCCGGGACGCTCAAGTACGCGTTCGAGACCAAGCCGAACGCGTGGAGCAGCTACGTGCTGGACGCCGGCACTGGTGAAGAGGTTGGCCGCTACACCTCGCTCGTGATCGACGCTGACGGCAACCCTGCGGTCGCGTACATCGCGCTCGGCAACGACGATGGCGCAGGCCACCGGGTCACCGAGCTCCGCGTGATGCGCGCAAACCGCGCCGATCCGCAGCCGGCCGACTGGACCTCGCACCTGATCGCGGCCGGCAACGGGACCTGCGGTGGGCTGTGTGGCGCCGGCGAGGCGTGCATCGCTGGCATCGATGGGCAGACCTGCACCGTGACGACCTCGGACTGCACCGCGACGTGTGCGGACACCGAGGCGTGTATCGCGGGGACGTGCACGGCCGCGTTCGGCGAGCCCAAGGTGTCGGATCTCGCGAGCGGCACCGGGCTGTTCGTCAAGCTGGTCGTGCTCGCGGACGGCAGGCTCGTCGCGGTGTACTACGACCGCAACGCGCACGGCCTCAAGCTTGCGGTCGAGGCTGGCGCGGGCATGAACACGTTCACCCCGTCCGATCTCGATGGCGGCGCGATCGGCGATCGCGGGCTATGGGCGAGCGCGGTCGTCGACGGCAACGGCACGATCCACATCGCGTATCAGGACGCGATCGGCGACCAGCTGATGTACACGACCTGGAACGGCACGCCCGGAACGCCCGAGATCGTGGACGATGGTCAGCGTCCCGGTGATCGGACGCACTCGGTGGGCGCCGCGGCGTCGATCTACCTCGCCAACGGCACGCCAACGATCGCGTACCAGGATGGCGTGACGGCGGATGTCCATGTCGCCGTGAAGTCGGCGACGGCGTGGACCACGACCGGGGTGGCCACCGGGCTCCTGCTCGATGGCTTCTCGATCGCGACCACCACCGGCCACGGCGGCACGCCCTACCTTGCCTGGGATCGGCTCGATCCGGCGGTCTCGCCGCCGAACGGCCTCGTGGTCCAGACGCAGTAGCGCAATCAGCGCGCGCAGACACGCACGACGTGCGTCTTTGCCCCACCTCGGTCGCCGTGGGCTGAAGGGCGTCACGGGCGCGCTGGCGAGCTACTGCGCGTGCGCGTGGGTGTGAAGGTTCTTGCGCTTCGTCCGCGCGGCCTTGAGGTCGCGCTTCGACATGCCCTCGGTGGCGCCGGCTTGCCCGGCTTGCCCGGCGTCCAGCGGGAGCTCGGTCTCGCGCGAACGCAGGTAGCGCACCAGGAAGATTGTGCCGCCGACCGCGACGCCGGCGATCGCCAGGCCGATCAGGCCGCGCGTGGGGCCGACGCGACGCGCAAGATTCGCGGTGCCATTGCCGACGCGCCTGGCGAGCACGGAGGTGCCGTTGCCGATGCGCTTGGCAAGGTCGGCGGACGTCCCGCCAACGGTCTTCGCCACATCGCCGGCGCCACCACCGAGAGAGTGGATGACATTCTTCACGGTGTTCATCATGCGGATCGCAGGTGCATGTCTCGTACCCGCTTCAGCGTGCGCCTGGGCTCGGCACGGATCCCCACGAACGCCGAGGTCTCCCGGATCGCCGCACGGTTTGTGGCGGCGCGATCTCCCACGAGCTGACCTGAGAGTACGCTGAGGACCTCGATGGCGCTCAACGGACCACCGCCCGTGGTGCAGACGACGGCGCCCACGGCCGCGCATGGCCCCGAGCTCGAGGCGGCGATCGAGGCCGATCCGTTCGATGTCCACGCCTACCTGGTCTACGCCGACTGGTTGCAGGCCAAGGGCGATCCGCGGGGCGAGCTGATCGCGCTGATGTGCGCTGCGGAGTCCTCACCCAGCGCGAGCGCCGCTGCGAACGCGCTGCTGGTCGCGCACCAGGCTCGGTTCTATGGCCCGCTCGGCGCCCACCTGCGGACGCACGACTACGCGCACGCCGAGGCCCTGCGCTTCCGGTACGGCTTCCTTCATCGGGCACAGCTGTCGAACAACAAGCACAGCGCCGATGGCTACAAGGAGCGCGATCTGGTGGAGATCCTCGAGCTGGTGCTCGCGCACCCCTCGGGGCGGTTCCTGGTCGACCTCGCGCTCGGCATCAACAACGAGAACATGGCCACGCTCGACGACGTGATCGCGTTGCTCGCCGAGCGCAAACCGGCGGCGCTGCGCCGGCTCGAGCTCGGCCTGTTCACCGGCGGACCGTCGTGGTTCCGGATCGGCGATCTGCGCGCGCTGTGGAAGGCGCTGCCTCGGCTGTCGACCCTGATCGTCAATGGCGACTCGTTCGAGCTCGGCGCGATCCACCTGCCCGAGGCGCAGCGCGTGGAGCTGCATACCGGCGACCTGACCGTCGGCAACGCGGACGCCGTGGCGCGCGCCAGCTGGCCGAAGCTCGAACACCTCGACCTCTGGCTCGGTACGCGCACGCCGGCCGTGTTCACGAAGCTCCAGCCGCTGCTCGAGCGCACGGACCTGCCGGCGCTCCGTCGCCTCGCGATCCAGAACACCGCGATCACCGACGAGATCTGCACCCGACTCGTGAGCTCGGGCCTCGTCGGCCAGCTCCGCGAGCTCGACCTCTCGATCGGCACGATGACCGATGCCGGGGCCCGCACCCTTGCCTCCCAGCGCAGCCACCTGCAGCTCGATCTTCTCGATGTCTCGCGCAACCGCCTGACGCCCGTCGGGATCCAGGCGCTCGACGGCCTCGCGACGACCGTGATCGCTCAGCGCATGACCCGCGTGTAGAGCCGCCAGGCAGCCGAGTTGCTCGTGGTCGTCGACGGGCGCCGCTCGGGGGATTGGCTGACGTATGCTCGCGCTCGTGCGCGCATCCTGGCTGCTGGTTCTGGTCGTCGCGGCAGGCTGCGGTACGAACGCCACCCCGGGCGAGGACCCGCTCGCGCCCGACGGCTGTGCCGGTGCAACGGAGGCGGCCTTCTGCGTCGACTTCGATCAGCCCGCCCAGCTGCAGACGCCGTTCGGGTTCTCCGAGTTTCTCGGCGGTGACATGACCTCGAATGTGGTCACCGGCGAGCACGGCAACCACACCCTCTCGGTCGCGAGCGAAGGTGGCGCGTTCGGTCAGTCTGCGCCATTCGCCGTCAGCGCCGCGACGAGCGCGTCGATCGAGGCCGATCTCCAGCCCTTCGAGACCGCGCCTGGCAAGGCCCTGGTGCTCGGGCTGGTCCTGCTCGACGGCTCGAGCTCGGCCGGCCGCCAGGTCTGGGTCGTCGCCCACGACGACGCGACCCTCACGGTCGACGCGCTCGGCATCAGCGTCCCCACGACCGGCACCCTCGATCCGTCGGGCGTCACCACGATCCGCATCGACACCACGTGGATCGCCGGGGGCAGCGAGATCGTGATGGACGTCTTGGCTGCACCCGCCGGTGGTCCGCTCGTCCCGATCGCGCAAGGCCATCACATCGCGCTCGCGCCGCCACCCCAGCTCAGCGTCGCGATCGCCGTGATCTCGCTCGAGCCAGGCATCCGGCGCTTCGAGTTCGACAACGTTCGCCTCGACATCCAGTAGGACACCGACGGCAGGCGTCGTCACTCGCGCATGTGCGCATGCCGGCGTGGCTTTTCCGGCCTGGACGAGGGCATGCTACCAATGGCGCGGACGATGAGGCTCGCGCACTGCTCCGACCTGCACCTGCTGTCACACGACGGTGCCCGCTGGCTCGAGCTGGCGAACAAGCGCTGGATCGGCGCGATGAACCTGCTGTCGAGCCGGAGCCGCCACTATCACGTCGCCGCGTTCGAGGCGATGGTCGCCGATCTCAACGACCAGCGCGTCGATCACGTGCTGTGCACCGGCGATGTCACGAACCTCGCACTCCGCCAGGAGTTCGCGTTTGCCCGTGACAGGTTCGATCAGCTGGCGCTCGGCCCCGTCGGGGTGACGGTGATTCCCGGCAACCACGATGCCTACGTTGCCGAAGGCGTGCCGCTGTTCGGGGAGATGTTCGGCGATTTCGCGACCACCGATGCTGGCTGGGAGTGGACCGAGGCCGACCGCGACCCGAGTGACCGCGAGGACGATCTGATCGGAGCGGCTCAGCCGCAGGGGATCGGAGCGGCCCAGCCGCAGGGGATCGGAGCGGCTCAGCCGCAGGGGATCGGTGGCCAGATGATCCACAAGCCCAAGGGGCCCCTGGTTCCGCACTGGCCGATCGTACGGATTCGCGGCGAGCTCGCGCTGATCGGGCTCTCTACCAGCCGGCAGACCCCGTGGTTCACCGCGTACGGGCTCCTGGGCGCAGGCCAGCTGGGGCGGCTCGGTCGCGTGCTGACGCGGTTACAGAGCCTGGGCAAGGCCCGGCTCGTGGCGATCCACCACCCCCCCGCGGGCAAGCGCGCCCGGAGCCGGATCCGGGGGCTACGCGATCACGCGGCGTTCGCCCAGGTGATCGCGGCAACCGGAGCCGATCTGATCGTCCACGGTCACGAACACCGCGATATGACCGAGTCTTTGCCGGGGCCGACCGGATCGGTTCCGGTGCGCGGCATCGCGTCGGGCACGTACTTCCACAACAAGCCCGAACGTACCGCGCGGTACCGCATCTACGACATCACCAACGGGGTCATCGGCTCCGACCATGTTCGCGTCTGGGACCGCGCGCAGGGACGGTTCACGGCAGATGCAGGCACAATCTAACCCTGGATGTTGACTTGGGTTTGTCCCGTGAGATACCCCCACCAGACAAGGAGAGTCCATGGGTGACCGGACGCCGAACGCCGACGCGATCGAAGCCGCTGACAAGCAATACGTGATGCGCCCGTGGAGTCACCCGGCTGGAGAGCCGGTGATCATCGCGAAGGCACGCGGTTGCGTCGTCACGGACGTGCACGGCAAGGATTACCTCGACTTCACGGCCGGCTACTTCGTGAACAACGCCGGCCACTGCCACCCCCGGATCATCGAGGCCGCGACCCGTCAGCTCGGGGAGGTCCTGCAGGTCTCCGGCAAGCACGGCACGATCCCCGCGATCCGGCTCGCCGAGAAGCTCATCGGCCTGGCACCGAAGACGATCCAGAAGGCGTTCTTCTCGACCGGCGGCTCGGAGGCCAACGAGGTCGCGCTCAAGCTCGCGCGCCAGCACACCAGGAAGCCGGACGTCGCGTACCTCCAGAACGGCTATCACGGCCTGACCCTGGGTTCGCTCGAGGTCACCGCCAGCGAGAAGTATCGCGAGTCCGCCGGCAAGCCGATGGGCTCCGAGAACTACGCGATCCCGACGGCGTACTGCTACCGCTGCCCGGTCAAGCTGAGCCCCGACACGTGCAAGGCCGAGTGCCTCGACGGCGTCGAGGCGCAGTTCGCGGCACGGCCGAACACCGCGGCGCTCATCGCCGAGCCGATCCAGGCGGTCGGCGGCCTGGCGCCGCCCCAGAAGTGGTGGGATCGGCTCGACCGGTTGCGCAGGGCGCGCGGGATCTTGTTCATCGCCGACGAGATCCAGACCGGCCTCGGCCGCACCGGCAAGATGTTCGCAGTGGATCACTACGGGCTCGAGCCCGACATCATGACGGGTGGCAAGGGTCTGTCTGGCGGCGTCGGTTCGCTCGGGCTGACCGCCGCGTCCGACGCGGTGTGCCGCGAGTTCTTCGGAGGCACCACGCCGACGTCCGGCGGCAACGCGGTGTCGGCCGCTGCCGGCATGGCGCTGATCGAAACCATCGTCGCCGAGGGCATGATCGACAACGCGGCCAAGATGGGCCGCTACTTCACCGAGGCCGCCTGGGCGCTCGCCGATCCATGGATCGGCGATGTCCGGTTCACCGGGATGCTCGGAGGCATCGAGCTCGTCCGGGACCGCGCCACCAAGGAGGTCCTCGGCAAGACCGAGATCGCCAAGATCAAGGACAGCCTGCACGAGCAGGGCATGCTGATCACGGTCTCGGGCTGGCACGGCAACGTGCTGCGACTCCAGCCGCCGCTGTCGGTCACGGCGGCCCAGATCGATCAGCTAATTGCTGCTTTGCGCAAGACCCTGACCACCCTCCGCGGCGGCTGATCCGACGGTCCGCGCAGACCTTTCGTTCGCATCCTCTCCTGACAGCGACTTCGTATAGAGTCTGGCCCGAATGAATCTGTTCGCCCTCCGGAAGCAGCTCGACCGGCTGCTTCATCCGCTGGTCTCGGGAATGGCCAGGCTCCCTCTGCACGCGAACGCGTTCACGATGCTGGGCGCCCTGATCGGGCTGGTCGGCGGCGTCGTGTTCTTCTACGGCCACTGGTGGCTCGGGCTCGTGCTCTTGATCGTCCGCGGGTTGGTCGATCACGTCGACGGCTTCAAGGCCCGTAACTTCAACCAGCGCTCCACGTTCGGCGCCGTCATGGACGACGTCTGCGATCGCTGGGTGCTCGGGATCATGTACGCCGGCGGCTGCCTCAACCTCAGCTACGACTACCCTCACATCCTGATCGTGCTCGGCTTCGGGATCACCGGAGCGCTCACCAACGTCATCATCAAGCTCTCGATCTACGCCGAGAGCCAGCAAGACATCTGGCGCGAGAAGGGCAAGATCGGCCACCCGGTCGACGTGGTCGGGCTGTTCGGCTCTGCAGAGTTCCTCATCTACTACGGGTTCGGCGTGCTGTTCACCGCGCTGCTCCACGATCCCCGGCCGCTGCTCGCCGGCTGCTGGGCGGTGGCGATCATGAGCCATGTCTCGCTCCTGCAACGCGTGCGCTTTGCGTGGAAGCGTTACCGGTTCGTGGACCCAGGTCTCGTCGCTACCGAGGACACCATTCGACCATCCGTCTCGGTGACCTCCAACGAGGCCAGCTAGGTGGCCAGCGTCGTGACCGCGAAGG
>JAGSPR010000493.1 GCA_018262455.1 Deltaproteobacteria bacterium
GGGCCCGGCCAGACGGCCGACGATCTGCGCCAGATCCTGCGCGCCAAGCTGTTCGTGGCCGAGCCCGGTGAACAGCCGAAGATCGCCGACTACGCGGGGCAAGGCTTTCTCGAGAACTGGCTCCGCGTGACGGCGGTGCGTGTCTTCCTCGATCTTTCCAAGCGCAAGGACCGTGTGCGCGAGACGTTCGCCGCCGACGACGAGGTCCTGGCCCTGCCGCAGCCCGGCGATCTCTCGCTCGATGTGGTCAAGGCCGAGTACCGGGCGGCGGTCGCGGCCGCGATGCACGAGGCCGCGCAGCAGCTCGAGCCTGGCGATCGGCACCTGTTGCGGCAACACCTGGTTGCCGGACTCTCGATCGATCGGCTGGGGGCCGTGCTGGGCATCCATCGCGCGACGGCCGCACGGCGGATCGCACGCGCGAAGGAGCAGCTGGTCGCTGAAACCCGGCGCCGCCTCGCGATCCGGCTCGGGCTCGCCGATCTCGAGCTCGACGAGGTGATCGGGCTCGTGATGAGCCGGCTCGACGTCTCGATCGGCCAGCTGCTCGCCACCGGTCGCTCCGAGGTGCCGCCGTGACGCAGCACGTGCTCGCGCATTGTCCCGACGAGAACGTGCTCGCGCGCTGTCCCGACGAGAACATGCTCGCGCTGCTGTCCGAAGATGCGCTCGACGCAGCCGAGCGGCTCGCGATCGAGCGTCACCTCGATGGCTGCGCGCCCTGCACCCGGCTCGTCGGCGAGCTCGCGACGCTCGTGGCACCGTCACGGTCTGCGCCGAAGCGCTACCGGATCCTCCGTCAGCTCGGAGAGGGCGCGATGGGCGTGGTGTGGGAGGCGGAGGACGCGAACCTCCAGCGGCGGGTCGCGCTCAAGTTCGTCCGGCCCGAAGGCGTGGGCGATCGCGAGCGTCGGACGCGGCTGTTCCGTGAGGCGCGGGCGCTGGCACAGCTGCGCCATCCCAACGTCGTGTCGGTCTACGACGCCGGCGAGCTCGGCAGCGACGGCTCCGTGGCGGACGAGCTCACCGAGTCCACTGGCTCCGCGACCGAGCTGTTCCTTGCGCTCGAGCTCGTCGTCGGGACGAACGCCCGGACCTGGCGTGCCGCGGCCTCGCGGACCTGTGCCGAGATCCTGGCGGTCTGGAAGCAGGCCGCGGCCGGGATCGCGGCGGTCCACCGCGCTGGCATCGTCCACCGCGACATCAAGCCCGATAACGTGCTCGTGTCCGACGACGGTCGCGTGCTCGTCGGTGATTTCGGGCTCGCGACCGGCGAGCTGGGCGCCCCCACGACGACGCTCACCGTGGAGGGCGTGATGGTGGGCACGCCGCTCTACATGTCACCCGAGCAGCTCAGCGGTGATCCCGCGACCGCGAAGAGCGATCAGTTCGCGCTCTGCACCTCGATCTGGGAGGCGCTGGTCGGCCAGCGGCCGTTCTCCGGCGGGACGGTCGGCGCGATCGCCATCGCGATGACGAAGCCGCTCGCGCTGCCTCGCTCCGGCGAGCGTGCGGTGTTCGGCGTGCTCGCCCGTGGATTGGATCCGGATCCAGCCCGGCGCTACCCCGATGTCGATGCCTTGATCACCGCGCTGGCGCTCGGGGCTGCGCCACGCCGGAGGCGCGTCCGCTACGCGATCGGCGCGCTCGGGTTGGGCGCACTCGTCGCGGTGGCGGCCGTGGCGATGACCACGACCGACCGGGCTCCCCGCTCGCTGGCAACCGTCACGGAGACGCCGAGCCCGCCGGGGGTCCGGCTTGCCGAGCCGCCGCCGGTTCCAACCGCGGGCTCGGGCTCGGGCTCGGGCGTGGCGATCGCGCGCACTCCGAGCCCGGCACCGAGTCCGACGCCGGGCCCGGCACCGGGCCAGGGGGTGGTGGTCCGGACGCCGACGTCGCCGATCCCGGTCCAGCCTCACCCCGTCGTGGTCCCGGCGGTGCGCTCGACCTGGGCCCAGGCGCTCACCCTCGCGACCGACAAGCTGCAGGCCGGGGATGGCGCGGCCTGCCTGCAGGTGCTCTCGACCATCCCGGCGGTCCCCGCCGACCAGGCCGACGTGGCGGAGACCACCCGGCTGAGCTGCCGGATGGCCACCGGCGACTGCATCGGGGCACGGAGCGCGATCGAGGCCTACGGGCAGGCGCACGGGTGGGCAGCGGACCGCACGCGCAAGCTGGTCGAATCGATCGACGCGATGCACTGCCCGATCGGGGCGCTCCCGATCGCGGGCCGGGTCGAGCGGGCGCGGACCCAGCTCCTCGTGGCAGTCTCGATGAAGCGGTCGTGCCGGCCGGTGCTCGCGGTGATGCAGCAGCTCGGCCTCCAGCTCGCCGATCCCAAGGAGCAGCTCGGGCTCGAGGCAGGCTGCGCCGCGAACGCAGGCGACTGCACCACCGCCCGGGCGAAGTTCCGCCAGCTCGTGATCCCCGCGAACACCGATCCGCAGCAGCTGCCCGCCGCGGAGCAGCGCGCGGACGCGATGTTCGTACGGAGCTTCCGGACCTGCCCCTGACGGCGCGACCCGCACTGCCGACCCTCGTCTGGTAGGGCATGAACCGACTCGCGCTGCTCGGGATCGCGCTGCTTGCCATGGCGACGGGCTGCCTGTTCGGCCTGCCCCCGCCCAACCACCTGCACGGTGGCGAGACGCTCCACGTCGCCGAGGACTCCGAGGTCCTCGAGGTGATGGGGCCGGGCCTCCACAAGGAGGATCACCGCCGCCACAGCCACGGCCAGCCACTGCACGTGCTCGCCGCCGGCGCGACCGTGCACGTGGCTGCCGATTACGAGCAGCAGCGCGCCCTGAACGCGCCGAACGCGAAGCTCGCGGACCGCAATCCGTGGATCCTCGTCGAGGTCATCGAGTCTCCGGTCGAGGCCCAGCGCGGCTGGAAGGGCTGGATCCACCTCCAGACCACCAGCGCGCAGCCCGCCCCTCCGCCGGCGCCCACGATCGCCTTGCTGCCGCGCGCGTCGCTGATGTGCCCGGATGCCGACTCGAACGAGCTCGCGTGCAGCGTCAACCTCGCCGCCAGCACCTCCCTCCGCGTGCTCGGCTGCGCCGGGAAGCGCGTGCAGGTCGAGCTGTTCACCGCCGACGGCCTCTACCTCCATGGCTTCGTCAACCCGAGCCAGTTTCCTTCCTCCCCGTGCACCACCGCCTCCAGATCGTAGGAGTCTCCGCATGTCGATCCGCGCTGTCCTGCTCTCCGTGATCTCCGTCCTCACGCTCGCCACCGCGTCGGGTTGCCCGCTCGCCGCGATGAAGCAGCAAAACGACGCCACCCAGGCGTACATCGCGCAGGGCCAGGCCAACGCGATCGCCGCCCAGGCCAACGCGCACACCGACAAGTTCGTCGTCGCCGATCATGCGTGGCTGTGCCCCACCGCGCAGGGAGCGCTCGTCGGCAAGTGCGAGGGCGGCACCGAGGTCGCCAAGAACCGCGTCGTCACCGTGATCGGCGAGGCTCCGAAGGACGGGGTGTGGCCGGCGTCGCTGTGGGACCGCAAGGGCGAGCACAAGCTGTTCGTCGCCGCGGGCTCGCTCAACGAGCTGCCCGACACCGCGGCCCTCGATGGCTTCGCGGACGACGTGGCCCGCCGGTTCCCCGACGCCAAGCGAATCCCGCTGGGCGCGATCAACTTCGCGGACCTGATCGAGCAGCCGGCGGCCTATCACGGCCGCTACCTCGTCGTCCGCCAGCCGTCGGGGGGCATGACGAACAAGGACTTCGGTGGCGGCGTGTTCAAGTTCACCATCCCGATCCCGGTGACCACCGGCTCGAGGTGGCTCGCGCTCGCGCAGTTCGAGATCAAGAACACCACGCTGGTCGGCGACTTCGAGAACGGCGGCCGGTCGTACCAGTGCGGCCCGAAGTACTGCGACGACTTCGTGATCGTGGCCGAGCTGACCAGCCGCACGATCGATCGCGTGGACGAGCGCGGGACCGTGCATCGCCTGCCGGTGTTCGCGATTCGCGAGCTCGGCGATCGCTACGGCACCTACCGCCCGCAGTGAGCCGGCGTGATACAACCCGGCGCAATGGCGAAGATCAAGGTGAAGAACCCCGTCGTCGAGATGGACGGCGACGAGATGACCCGCATCATCTGGAAGTACATCAAGGAGAAGCTGATCCTCCCGTACCTCGAGATCGACCTGAAGTACTTCGATCTCGGAGTCGAGCACCGCGACGCGACGCGCGATCAGGTCACGATCGACTCGGCGAACGCGACGAAGCAGCACGGCGTCGCCGTCAAGTGCGCCACGATCACGCCGGACGAGGCGCGGGTCAAAGAGTTCAACCTGAAGGAGATGTGGAAGTCGCCCAACGGCACGATCCGCAACATCATCGGGGGCACGATCTTTCGCGAGCCGATCATCTGCAAGAACGTGCCGCGGCTCGTCCCCGGCTGGACCAAGCCGATCGTCGTGGGTCGCCACGCGTTCGGCGATCAGTACAAGGCGACCGATTTTCTCGTGCCCGGTCCCGGCACGCTGACGATGACGTACACCCCGAAGGACGGCGGGAAGGCCATCGAGCACAAGGTGTTCGACTTCCCGAGCAGCGGCGTCGCGATGGGCATGTACAACCTCGATGACTCGATCATCGGGTTCGCGCGCAGCTGCTTCCTCTACGGGCTCAACCGCGGCTTGAACGTGTACCTGTCGACGAAGAACACGATCCTCAAGAAGTACGACGGTCGGTTCAAGGATCTGTTTCAGC
>JAGSPR010000192.1 GCA_018262455.1 Deltaproteobacteria bacterium
CTCGGCCTTGGAAAGATTCCGCACGTGTTCACGGGCTACCAGCTCGCGTTCCGCCAGACCGCCGGCTTCATCCCGTTCACGCTGCAGATCAACCCTGCGTTCCCGGTCAAGGTCGTCCGTGGTCCGACGCAGAGCATCTGGATCATCGACGAGGGGGACTTCCTGTCGACCTCGATCGGCTCACCGTCGACCCGCGGCAAGGTGTTCCGGGTCGAACCGCACGCGCTGAACCTCGTCAATCTGGTTCAGTAGCCAAAATCTTGCCCGCCGGCGAGCGGTTGCGGACCCTCGTGGCATGAGCCGCGAAGCCGAGCTGTACAAGGACAAGATCGAGGTCAGCCTCGATGGTCGCCAGATCTTCTATTTGTTCTTCGGCGGGGCTGTGATCGTCGGGCTCGTGTTCGTCCTCGGCGTGATGGTCGGACGCCGTGTCGAGGCTCGTGGCCATGTCGATCAGGCGCGCACGAAGACCGCCTCCGATCCGCTCGCGGCGCTCGACCGCCTCGAGGGTAGCAGCGGGCTATCGTTCCAGAACTCCCTGACCGGCGCACAGGCCCCGAGCGAGGTCGAGCGTACGATCGCGGGCATCGAGAGGGCACGCACCGACAAGAAGCTAGCGGTCGACCCCAAGCCCGCGCCGAAGCCCGACGATCCGAGCCCGGCCGCGCAGCCCGACAAGCAGCCCGACAAGCAGCCCGACAAGGCCAAGAAGTCCGACAAGAAGCGGGATGCCGTCGACGTCGATGACAAGCCGGTGACCAAGCCCGAGATGGATCCCAGGCCCGACAAGTCAGACAAGAAGCCGGCGCTCGATGTCGCCCCGGCCGACAAGAAGCCGAAGTCCGAAGACAGCGACAAGAAGACCAAGAAATCCGAGAAGTCCGAGAAATCCGAGAAGTCCGAGAAGTCCGAGAAGTCCGAGAAGGCCGACGGTGACATCGCGAAGACAGAGCTGGCCGCCGAGCCCAAGACCCGGTTCACGCTCCAGCTGTCGTCGTTCCAGGACAAGCACGAGGCGGAGTCGTTCCTGAGCTCGGTCCAGGCGGCGGGCTACCAGGCTTACCTGACCGAGGCCGAGGTGAGCGGCAAGGGCACGTTCTACCGGGTTCGCCTCGGGACGTACCGTTCGCTCGACGCGGCGAATGACGCCAAGGCCGAGCTCGAGAAGACGCTCAAGAAGTCAGCGTCCGTGATGCGGCTCTGACCCCAGGGGGTAGTCGCGGCTCGGATCATCCACCCGAACCGCCCGCTTGCCCCTTCGTTCCGAATGAGCGGATGATCTTCACCAGCCCGTCGACGACGTCGGGCTGGTCCTTGAGGTTGGGGTTGGGGGGCATCATCGCGCTCTTGCCGACGCCGGCGCCACCGAGCAGGATCGTCTTGCGGATCTGGTCGTCGGTGATGGTCGCCTGCCACTGCGGATCGGTGTAGTTCCGCGGCTTGGGGTTGAGGGTCTCCGCCCCGGGGCCGTTGCCGGTGCCGTCCATGCCATGGCAGACGGCGCACGTCGTATTGAACATGCGCTCGGCCGGACTCTCGCCGCCACCGCGGGCGCCACCACGATCGGCGATCGGGCCGCTCGGGCGGCGTCCGCCGGGGCCCGACTCTGGCTTGGCGCCGGGGGCGCCACTCGAAGGTGCAGGTGGCTGATCGTTCTTGCTACACGCAACCACGACCAGGAGACTGAAAACCAACGAGATTCCGCGCATCCTCAACGGCTACCGCGCAGAGCGCGCAGGGTCAATCGCTCACTCGTATGGATTCTTCCGGGTCCACGTCCGCTGGACACCGTCGGGCGCGATCCGGACCTCCACCTCGTACAGGCTGGACTCGCCATAGCAGTCGAGGTCGCCGACCGCACGCACGACGGCCGAGCGACCGCTGGGGTCTGGCACATAGGAGTAGGTGTAACGGAAGTCGTCATCGATCGAGAACCCGAGCGCTTGCCAGCCCGGCGTCGCCCACAACGTGGCGTCGGGGCTACACGTGCCGCCTTGCTCGCAGCAGCTGGGCAGCGGGGTGGGGCCTGCCGGGACCGCAGGGACGCGGCCGGTCGCCACGATCGAGGCCTCGACCCGCTCGGCCAGGTAGCCGAGCAGATCCTCGGCCTCCTGCGAGCGGTTCCTTGCGGTGCACGATCGCTTCGCCGCCGGGCAGGTCGCCACGGCGCAGAGGGCCGCGAGCAGCAGCATGTATCGCAGGCGGCGCCACCACACCGGCGCACCCTAGTGCGGATCGAGACGCAGCGCAAAGCCTTCCACGGCAGCGCGATGGCTGCTGGTCAGGGGAGCGCGGGCTTCGAGGGCGCCGAGCGGTTCGACAGATCGGTCAGTGCACGCACGAATGCGCCGAGCTGTGCACGCTCGGTGGCGGTCAGCGTGAGCTTCTTGACTGGCGGATCGATGATGGTCGGGTCGGCGCCCTGACCCGTGCCACCGGCGAGGTGCCAGTCGATCGCCACGTCGAGCGTCTCGGCGCTCGCGTCGTGAAAGAACCCCTCGCGCGTCGCGGCATCGCGCAGGCTCGGCGTCTTGAACGCACCTTGACGTGCCGGATCCAGCCGGCCGCGGCCTTCGTCCGGCGACGCGATGAGGCCGATCCGGTGATAGCGAAGATCGGTGTAGAGCGGCGGCGTGTGACACACCGAGCACTGGGCCTTGGTCTGGAACAGCTGGTACCCGGCCTTCACATCCGCGGGTGCGTCGGCCGATCGCTCGAGGCGATCCCACGGTGCGTCTCCTGCATAGCGGGTGAGGACGTAGGCCCCGAGCGCGGCCGTCGCGGCCTCGGCAGACGGTGCACCGCCCATCCGGGCGAACTGCGCGCGATAGCCTGGCAGCTCGCCGATCCGCCCGACCGCCGCCGCGAGCTCGTCACCGAGCTGGCCGCGCGCGTGCGACGCGAGCTGGTCCGCGATGCCCTGGTAGCGGCCATCCCAGCCGAACTCCGTGTGCCACGCGAGGTTCACCAGCGCCGGCGCGCGCCGCAGGTTCGGCTTGCCAGCTGCGGTGTCCGCGCGCTTGCCGCCCGCGAAGCCATGCGCGGGATCGTGGCAGCTCGCGCATGCCAGCTTGTTGTTGATCGAAAGTCGGGTGTCCCAGAACAGTAGCTCGCCGAGCGCGACCGCCTCGGGCGTGACGGTCGCCGGCAGCTCGATCGCGGGGAGGCCTGCGGGGACGGCGGGCAAGGGCGGCGCGGGTTGCAGCACCGTCGGGGCGGCATCGTCGGCGGCCAGGTGGCGTCCTGCGTCCTCCTTGGCGGCCGGCTCGGCGGGCTTGGTCTTGCTGCCGCAGGCAGCAAGCAGCAGCGCGGTGGCGAAAACAGCGGCTCGATTCACGACGCAGCGAGCCTACCCCACGCGGGAACGGCGTCGAGCACGCGCAGCACGTTCCCTCCGAGGATCTTCTCGAGCACGCGCGGTGGCACGCCACGCCGCGACAGCGCGACCGTGAGGTTCGGCATCGCGGCCACATCCTCGAGCCCCTCGGGGGGGACCACGAAGCCGTCGAAGTCCGAGCCGAGCGCAGGCACGTCGTCGCCCGCGATGTCGATCACATGCAGCAAGTGATCGACGACGGCATCGATCGATGCCGAGCCGAGGAACTTGCGCGCGAAGATGATGCCGCAGCAGCCGCCCTTGTCGGCGAGCGCGCGCAGCTGAGCGTCATCGATGTTGCGCCAGTGCTCGTGCACGCCGCTGACACCGGTGTGCGACACCATCGGCGGCACGGTCGCGAGCTCGAGCGCGTCGAAGAAGCCCTTGCGGTTGATGTGCGCGAGATCGACGATCACGCCGGTGCGCTCGCACTCGCGGATGACGTCGCGGCCAAACGCGGTGAGTCCGACCGTGGCGTCGGAGCCGCGGCCCTTCGCGGGGCGGCCGATCGCGTTCGCCGAGAAGTGCAGCAGGCCGAGGTAACGCACGCCGCGGCGCGAAAATGCCTCGATGGTCTCGAGGTCATCCTCGAGAGCCTGCCCGCCTTCGATGCCGCCGAGCGCCGCGATCTGGCCAGCCGCTTTGGCCGCGCGGACGTCGGCACCGGTTCGCGTCCAGCGTAGCTCGGTGGGGTGCTTCGCCATGGCGACATCGAGCGCGTCGAGTTGCCTCGTCACCGACTTCGTGCAGCCGCGCTGGGGATACGGGGTCGTCCAGAAGCTGAAGAACTGGCCGGCGACGCCGCCGTCGCGCAGCCGCGGCAGATCGACGTGACCGACCACGTTGACCCGCGTCGGCATCTGGCGCTCGTGGCGCGCCGCGAGATCGTAGCCGAGCTTGTCCATCAGCTTCGCGGTGTCGGCGTGCAGATCGAGGACGTGGACCTCGGCGTGGAGTGCGCGTGCCTCGTCGAGCGTCAGGCTCATGGGGGCAGCTTAATCGGAACCGCGGGATCTGGCGATGGCAGCACGTACCCATCACATTGCCGTTGCACCGCGATCACAGCTCGGGCACGGTCGGCCGCGTGCCGGTCGTCAGCCTCGAGCAGGACGCGAAGTATCGCCGCGACGGCGATCGGTTCGTCGAGGTGTGCCGGGCGTGCGACCTTGAGCGAGCGGGCGACCACTGCCGGTGCGGCGCCACGTTCGAGAAGGCGAAGCGCAGCTTCTTCGCGCTGTCCTGGGATCCGACCACGCTGCGCCCGGAGCTGCCGCCGGTCTGCCCGCACTGCGAGGGACCGGCGGATCGGCTGCGCAGCATCACCATGAGGCTACCGACGGAACGCCGGCGGTTCGTGCGGATGACGATCGAGCTCCCTAGCTGTCCGAGGATGCTGCCGCCGTTCGCGGCATACCTGCTGCTCCTCACGTCGGTGTTCTTCGCGGCGGTCTTCGGGCTGGCGTCCGCGAGCGGCAATGGGATTGCTGCCTACGTGCCGCTGGCGCTGGCGCTGGCAGGCGCTTCGGCATCGTGGCGCGCCTACGGCTGGTTGCGGTTCGCAAGCTTTGACCATCGATCGATCCGGCTACGAGTGCGGCGGCCGGGCTACGCGCGCTTGCTGGCCGAACGCAACGGCGGTCGCGTCCTCTGATCAGATCTTCGGCTTCCAGCGATCGCGTGCCACTTCGAGCACCGCGAGCGCGGCATCGACGCGGTTGAACGGCGGCATCACGTAGGCGCCGGCGACCCGGTGCTTGACGGCGAGGAGGGCCTCCTGCGCGATCCGGATGCCCTCGGCGCGTGCGGCGGGGCCCGCGCCGACCTTCGCCATCCGCTCGCGGTACTCGGGCGGGATGGCCATCCCGGGTACCTCGTTGTGGAGGAACTCGGCATTGCGATGCGACGCGAGCGGCAGGATGCCGACCATCACCGGGAGCCCGAGCGGTGCGGAGTCGTCGAGAAAGCGCTCGAGCGTGCGAGGGTCGTAGACCGGCTGGGTCATCACGAGCTCGGCCCCGGCGAGCTTCTTGTCCTCGAGCCGGCGCAGCTCGCGGTCGCGATCGTGCGCGGCAGGCTCGGCACCGGTGGCGAGCACGAAGGACGTCGGCTCGCATTCCTTCCCGGCCGGATCGACGCCGGCGTTGAGCCCTGACGCGATCCGGATCAGGCCGACGGAGTCGACGTCGTAGACCGGCGTCGAGAACGGGTAGTCGCCCATCTTCGGCGGGTCGCCGGTGATGATCACGAGATTGCGGAGCCCGAGGCCTTGGGCGCCGAGCAGGTGAGCGATCAGGCCGAGGAAGCTGCGATCGCGCGAGCAGACGTGGAGGATCGGCTCGACCGAGGTCTCGTTCGCGAGCCGCGCGCACACCGCGATGTTCGCCATCCTTGCCGAGGCACGCGGGCCGTCGGCGATGTTGACGATGTCGACGCCGCCCTTGAGCAGCTCGGCGACCTGGGCGTGGGTCTTCGTCAGATCACTGCCGGGTGGCGCGGTGATCTCGACCGAGACGACAAAGTCGCCGCTGACCAGGCGCGCGCCGAGCCGGCTGCGCTCGCCGAGCGGGATCTTGGCGGGCAAGGCGGGCGTGGTCGTGATCGAGACGCTCGGCGCGGACTTCGTGGTGATCCGCTCGTCGAGCTTCTCGCCACGCAGCATCCGGACGGCTCCGAGCATCGCGCGCGTGTGCTCCGGGGTCGTGCCGCAGCAGCCACCGACGAGGCGGACGCCGCCCTTCAGCATCCGCCGCGCGAACACACCGAAGTGCTCGGGGTTCGCGACATAGAGCGTGCGCCCTTCGACCGAGGCGGGCAGCCCGGCGTTGGGCTGCGCGATCACCGGTTTGCCTCGACCGATCATGCCGACCGCGACCTGGTAGAGCTCGGCGGGGCCGATCCCGCAGTTGCCCCCGACCACGTCGGCCCCGGCCGCGATCATGCGGTCGGCGATCTCGGCGGGGCCGAGGCCGCCGTCCCCCTTGGCCTGGGCGTCGAACACCATCATCGCGATCACCGGGACCCGCGGACCTCGCTCCTTGGCAACGGCGATCGCGGTCTCCATCTCGAGGATCGAGGAGAACGTCTCGAGAATGATCGCGTCGACGCCCGCGAGCACGAGCGTGTCGATCTGCTCGGCGAGCGCGAACCGCGCGAGCTTGCGTTCGCTCGCGCTCGCGATCCCGAACTTCACGCCGGTCGGGCCCACGGCACCACCGACGTACGCGCGCCCTCCCGCCGCCGAGCGAGCGAGCTCGACGCCGGCCCGGTTGATCGCGGCCGCCTGGTCGACCAGCCCGTGACGGGCGAGCGCCATCCGGTTGGCGCCGAACGTGTTGGTCTCGATCAGGTCTGCGCCGGCCTGGACGTAGTCGCGGTGGACCGTGCGGATCAGCTCGGGCTGCGACAGGTTGAGCTCGTCGTAGCTTCGGGTGTGCAACACGCCGCGCTCGTAGAGCAACGAGCCCATCGCGCCGTCGACGAGCAACGGACCCGAGGTGAGCGCCACGGCGAACGGAGGCAGCGCCTCTGCGGCGGGTTGATCGCGGTGGGTCGTCATTGTGCCGACCGCTGGTCGCGAAACTCGCGACCGACCAAGCCGAGGGTGCCGAGTTGGCGTCGCACGCCTCGCATCGCGTCGCCTCGACCGACCTGCGCGAGGTGCCCGCCATCGAACCACGACACCTCGACGCCCCAGTGGTGGGCGAGCGCCTCGGCCTGGTCGGGCGGCGTGATCCGGTCGCCGCGTCCGCCGATCACGGCGAGTCGCTGGCTCGGCAGCCGGACGGGTCGGGTCAGCGGCGCGTGGACCGCGAACACGTCCGCGAGCAGGTCCTCGGTGATGCCGGCCTTCGCCGCGGCGCGGCGGACCGGGCTCGTCTCGCCGTGGCTCCACATCAGGCGCGCCATCGAGACCGCCGGGATCATCGCGACGGCGAAGTCGATCCCGCCGGTGTCGTGCTCGGCGACGCCCGCGACGCTCGCCCACAACGCCGTGGTGTAGCCGCCGAGGCTCATGCCCATCGCCCCGACGGCCGAGGCGTTGCGGGACCGGAGGAACCGGGACAGCGCGCGCAGATCGTGGATTGCCTGGCCGAACCCCTCGTTCGTGCGCAGCGGGTTCGGGCTCGGGAACAGCGCTCCCGAGCGCGGGCCGAGCTGCCGCGTCGCCGGGGCGCGCTCGCCGTGGAACGGCAGGGTGAACGCGACCACGTCGTAGCCGTGACGAAGCCAGTACGGCACGAGGAACGTGCGCGCGGTGACCCAGTAGTTGCCACCGCCCCAGCCGTGCAGCAGCACGATCGTCGGACGCCCGGAGGAGCCATCGCGCACCGGCGACGTCCACCACCGCGCATACGCCGTGTGGTTCTCGGGGACCCGATCGTGGAGCTCGCGGGCGCGCGACAAGAAGGGCTCGTAATCCGACGCGTACGCCAGGTCGATGATCTGCGTCCCGAGTGGGCCATCGCCGACCGGCGTGAACCGGACGTCCGGGACCGCGGGGATCGGGAAGAACGCGCTCGGGGCCCCCAGCGTGTCGGCGCTGTACGCCGCGGCCAGCTCGATCATCCGGCTGCGGGCGTCCCCGGAATTGATGTGCGGCGTGCGCGGGGCCATCCGGCGCTCCATCAAGCGAACGACACCTCGGTCGATCGCGGCACTCGCTCGGGTCAACACTCCACGCACCCAGCGACCGTACCACCCGACAGCGGAAGGCGGAAATACCGGCAGTTGAATGCGAATCGCGCTATCACGTCAGGATGTCGATGCGGTCTGCCGCACCCCTCGTAGTCGTCGCTCTGGTGGCGATGACGCCCCCCGCGCTCGCCGACACGTTCGGCGGGTTCTCGGGGGTGGATCGTCCCTACCTGGTCAACCAGGATCGGATCTGCACCCCTCTCAAGGTGACCGGCGGCTCCGCGACCGGGGCTCCCGCCTGCGAGAAGGCTGGGGCCGACGTGGTTGCGAAGCTCTCGATCAAGGACCCGATCAGCCAGCGCGGGGCGAAGGCCGCGTTCGCCGCGACCGCCACCGGGCGAACCCTGACCGTCACCCGCAAGACGGGAGACAAGCTCCTGACGTGGGAGGCACCAGACTCGATCGTCAAGGTCATCGACGTCTACGCCAGCCAGTACGAGGATCGGATCGCGGTGGCGATCGCGGTGCGCCGGATGGGCAAGGAGACCACCGCCGTCGTCGCGTTCGATCTCGGCCAAGGCCAGACGGGGATCCACAAGGATCCGACGCCGGCCACGCAGCCTGGGCCGCCGGTCACTCAGCCTGGGCCGCCGGTACCGGTCGAGGCTCCGAAGGTCGCCAAGGCAGTGGCCGATGCCCGCAAGGCGCCCAAGACCAAGGTGATCGCTGCATGGAAGTCGGTGCTCGTCATCGATGCGACCCACACCGAGGCCATGTATCGGATCGCGGCCGCGCACGCGATCGGCAAGCAGGCCGCGGACGCGATCGGGCAGCTCGCGACGCTCTCGGCGTCCAGCAGGCCCGATGCGATCGAGTGGTTGATCGAGGCTCGGTTCGACCCCTCGTTTGCGGCGCTGCGCGCGGACCCGAAGTTTCGCGCCGCGGTCGGGCTCGATCGCAAGCCGACCACCGCGTACGAGCGCCTCATGGGGTTTGGGGGGCAGTGGGAGCAGACCGGCACGAGCTGCGACAAGCCCGAGGTTCGGCTCAACATCGCGCGCGACCGCACGTTCAAGCTGCGGGTCAAGACCACGTGCTCCGGGCAGGTCTTCGACACTCCGTTCAAGGGCGCGTGGCGGGTCGATGCGTCCGGGATCATCCTGATGCTGCCCAACAAGGGCAAGGTCACCGACGCAGACGAGGCGCCCTGCGTGTTCGAGCCGAGCGGAGACGAGGACGCCCTGCGCTGCCAGCTGGATAAAGACCTGGAATTCGTGGTGCTTCCCACTCGTCGGTAAGCGGGCTTACCAATGTCCGCGAGGCCGGACTTATGAACGCCGGGATAACCCCGGCGACTAACTCGCCAGCGCATTCGTTATGCTCCAGCGAGTGAAGAGGGATAGCGGCACGGTCGCCGCGCTCGATCCGGCCGACGAGGTCGAGCTCATCGAGCGCTGCCGCGCCGACGATCGCCGCGCCCATGACGAGTTCTATCACCGGTTCCGCCGCCAGGTCGCGGGCAACCTGTTCCGCGTGCTCGGCGACCGGACCGACATCGATGATCTCGTGCAGGAGGTCTTCGTGATCGCGTTTCGCGGGCTACAGCGGTTCCGCGGCGACGCCCGGCTCTCGACGTGGATCTACCGGATCTGCGTCAATGTCGCACTCGGTCGGATCCGGACCCGCAAGCGCCGGCCGAACGCGATCGGCGTGGCCGATCTCGACAGCGCATCGATCGACCCGAGCCTCGAGGAGCGACCCGAGACGCCCGATCGCAGCCTCGAGCGTCGCCAGGATCAGGAGAGGGTCTACCGCGCCCTCGATACGCTCGCGCCGAAGAAGCGCATCGTGCTTTACCTGCATGAGATCGAGGGGCTGGACCTCAAGGAGATTGCCTACCTCGTCGACTCCAACCCGGTCACCGTGCGCACCCGGCTGTTCTATGCGCGGCGCGAGTTCTATCGGGTGATCGCGGGCGACGACGCGCAACAGGCGGTAGCCGAGGAGGACGCCTCGTGAGCGCGCATGTGGCTCCGCATCGCTGGGCCGACGCGTACGCCGGCCGGCTCGACGAGTCCGAGCGCACCGAGATGGAAGGCCACGCCGCGACCTGCCGGACTTGCGCCCAGGCCCGCGAGCGGGTCATGCGTGCGAGCGATACGTTCCTTGCGATCCGCAACCTCGCTGCTCCGGAGGTCCCGTGGGACTCGGTGCGCGCGCGCGTGCACTGGTCGGTCTCGACCGAACGGCGCGCGAAGGTGCGGCCGCGACCGTCGTTGGGTTGGCTCGCGTTCGGGGTCACGGCAGCGGCGGCCATTGTCACGACCGTGGTGGCGGACCCGCCAATCACGCAGACGGCGCGCGCGCCGGCCTCTGCGTCTGCGCCGACGTCGATCGTCCCGGCGGCGGCGCCCGCCGCGCTCGCGGGGCTCGTCAACCGCGTCACAGGTGAGGTGATGCTCGACGGCATCCGGCAGACCGATCTGTTCACGCATCGGCTCGCCGCGGGCACGGTGATCGCGACGGGGGATGGCCAGCTCGATGTCCAGTTCGGCGACGCCAGCGCGTTCGGCCTCGGCCCGCGTTCGTCGCTCGAGCTTCGCCGGTTCGATGCCGAGGCGGTCGAGCTCGTCGTCCGCGGGACGATCGACGTCAAGGTCGCGCCGCGCACGACGGGGCAGAGATTTCTCGTCATCGCTGGTGACCGCACCATCGAGGTCCGTGGCACGCAGTTCCGCGTCCGCCACGAGGGCAACACGACCAGCGTCGCGTGTCGGCACGGCCTGGTCGCGGTGCGCGATCAACACGGTCAGCTCGAAGTCGGTGCGGCGCGCCACGTCGACATCGCGGCTGATCGTCAGGTCGCCGAGACCCACGTCGTTCCACTCTCGATCGACGAGGTCTCGGTGCTGGTCGCCGCGACGCCGATCACGCTTCCGGTGTGGGACGTCGACGCGCTTGTCCAAGGCTCGGCTCCGCTCGAGATCGCCACGTCTGGCCACCGCGAGATCCGGGTCGACGGCGTGGAGCTCGGAGCTGCGCCGATGCGCGTGCGGGTGATGCCGGGCCGGCATACGGTCGAGGCCGCCGACAGCGCCGGCCGCTACCGTCGAGCTGGATGGATCGACGTCGGGGCGCAGAACCCGGGCTCCCAGCCGGCGCGGCTCACCGTACTGCCCGAGCCGCCGCCGACCCGCGGGATCGACGAGCGCCGCCGTCAGCTACGCGGCGGCATCGACAAGGCACGGCTGGGCAACTGCGTGCGCTCGATCGCCAAGGCCGGCCTCGCTGGCACGTACGTCCAGATCGAGATCTCGGTCGACGAGAGCGGGGCGGTGGGATTCCTGAATGTGATCGATACCGACCTCGGCTCCACCACCGCTGGCTGCGTGCGCGATGTCCTCGCTGACTTCCGGTTCGGCACCGGCGCGGCCGCGACGTTTCGCGAGCGCGTCGAGCTCTAGCCGCCGCTCTCGACCGTCTGTCGGCCGGCTGTCGATGACAGCGGAGCACGCACTCCCGTCACGTTGGGCGCCACCGCGACGAAGGACGGGCCTGCCAGCGGCCTCGGAGGGCCTGCGGGGTCAGCATGGCGGTTGCTCCAGCTCGTGCCATGAAGCCCCTGAACAAGCTGGTCGTTCTCGGTTCCGTGGTGGCCGGCGCGGTGGCCGGCGCGATGTACCTCCAGCGCAGGCATCGCGCGGCCGCCGACGCGAACCAGGATCAGGATCTCGACGAGCTTCGGCCGGACGTCGAGGACATCAACGAAGTCGAGGACGTGTTGATCGTCTCGATGACCTCGAGCATCGACACCGACGCAGACTTCTGAATCAGAATCGGACGCCGACCGTGATGCGCGCCGAGCGGAACTCACCCGCGCTCAGATGCGACGGCACGAACAACTTCACGTCGCCTTCGACCTGCAGG
>JAGSPR010000494.1 GCA_018262455.1 Deltaproteobacteria bacterium
ACGAAGGAGCTCCGCCGGCTCGACGTCGAGATGTTCGAAGATCCCGCGTCGCTGCCTCGCGTCACGGCACAGCTCGCCAACGCGGTCCTCTTCCAGCTCGGACGGGACGCGGGCGAGGGCTATGTCTTCCTCGTCAACACCGCGGACGCGAAGGGCGAGATGCGCATCGGCGAATTCAGCCACGACTACCTCGAGGAGCTCGACTGGAGGCGCTCGAGCGGTGCGGTGTTCCGATCGCTCGCCGCCTCCACGTTACACGCCGCCAAGCAGATCGAACGCGATCTTCCGGAACCGTGACTCGTCGTACCGCCGGCCGACAGCGTTCGACGTCGCCCGATCAGGTGCACGTCGCCGTCGCCACGACGTCAACGCAACGCTCGTGATGGGAGAACTGGCCCGGTCGCCGCGCGTGAGCGACGTTGGGGATGACCGCCATCGCCCGGCTCGCGTCAGTTCCCGAAGAGATCATCAGCGGTGAGGATTCGCGCGGAGCGCAGGCGCGGCCAGCTTTCCAGGAGTCGAGCGCGGTCAGGATCGGAACGATGCTCTCGTACGCGACGTCGCCGTAGGCGTCGACTTCGCCGGCCCAGTGGAGACGTAGCTGCGTGCCGGCAACACGCGCGGCCCACTGGTTCTGGTGCGAGAGCGCGTAACCGCCTGCCAGCTCGATCGCGAAGCCGGTGTGGTTCGCGAGGGCGAGCGCGAGGTCGAGCTGCCGCAGGCCGGTGCCGAGTCGAACGGTTTCGACGCGCCGCGCGACGGGCATCGTGCGAAGTGCCGGCACGACGTCCCGGAAGATCGCCGGCTCGTTCGGTCGCGCGAGCCCGAGCACCCGTGGTGCGAACGGTGTCTCGACGTGGAGGCCGACCTCGTAATCGCGCACGCTGAGAACCTCGAGGTCGTAAGACGGCAACGTGGCCGTCGGCAGCTGCGCGACGCCGAGGTCGTGGAGCTCGCGCAGCCCGCGCATGTGCATCGCACCCACGAATACGTGCCGGTCGAACAGGAACAGCTTCTCGACCGTTGCCCAGCCGGGCGCGCGCGTCTCGCCGGAGGCGAGCGTTGCCTCGGCGGGAAACCCGCGCGCGTGGACGATCTTCGTGGCGCCGTCGCCATCGAGGCCATCGAGCCAGGTTCGGCCCGCGGCCTTGAGGAGTTGCTTCTCGCGTTTCGTCGGTTCGCCATCCCGGCCGCGCTGGATCTGGAGCGTGATGAATTCGCCGCGCGGGTCACCTTCGAGCGTGAGTGCGTCGGCGTAGACGACGCGTGGTCCATCGTCGTGCGGTGCTTCGTAGATCGCGTCGAGCAGCCGGTCGCGCGCGGTGTCCCGCGGGGTCGAGAGCAACTGCTCGATGCGCGCGAGTGCCCCTTCACCCGCGGGCGAGAGATCCGGCAGAAGCGGCCTGCGGCGACGCAGCACGGCACTGCCGAGCCGCGTCGCTTCCTGTGGAAGCTTCTCGAGCCGTTCGATCTCCTCGACGATCGCGTGGTCGTTCTGCTTGATGAGGTAGTGAAAGATCTGGCGCGAGACCCGCACGCCTTCCGCGCTCGTGAATAGCGAGCTGCGATGCAGTGCGATGAGCGCGTTCGAGATCCGAGCCGACGGCCTGGCGCGCTCTTCGAGCCACCCGACGCGCGCACCTGCCTGACTCGGAAACGCCGGCCACGGGGCCGCGAGCGCACGCCGGAGGCTCTCGTCGTCGCCGGCTTTCACCAGCTCGAGCCACTCGTGCTCGCGCCGATTCACGCGCTTCTCGCTCAGCGGCACCGGTGGCGGCAACCGGAGATCCACGGCCGCAACCGCGCGCGCGATCCGCGCACAGCGGCACGCGGTCCATGCCTCGAGCAGCCTCGCGTTCGCCTCCTCCCAGCGAGCGTCGTCGATCGCGACGGCCGCCAGCTCGAGCAGCGGAGCGACATCGATGGGTTCCACGGGGCTGCGATCCTATCACCCAGGTAGGAGTCGATTGTTGAGAGCACCATGTGCTGTGCACCCCGACGCGATCGCGACCAACGGCGAGGACGTGGGCCGCGGTGCAGACGTTGATCGAGGCTTGTTCCGCGACCTTCCCGTTCGCGGTGCACCGGTCGTGCTCGCGCTCAATGCCGGCGTCGTGTTCGTGACCGGCTCCGACGACGTTGCTGGACTCGTCGCGCTCCCCGAGCTCGGCCGTCAGGTCTTCGAGCTGCCGAAGCCGATGACACCCGTCCCGCGGGCAGGCGATCGTCCTCGCGCGCGTTCGGCCAGGGCGACGCTCCGCGCACCAAGGCCTGACGGTCAAGTCCGCCGGCTGGAACTGCGAACGCTCGTAGAGTGAGCCTTCACCGAGTCAACTCCGAGTAGGATGCGCGATCGTGATCGTCGAACGTCCACTCCTGGCACCGCTTGCGATGCTGCTCGTCGCGTGCACGACCACCGCAGTGGCACCTCGCGTCACTGGCCGGTCGGCACCGCAAACCCATACCGCGCGCGGCCATGTCATGAAGTACACGGTGTCGCTACCCGCCGGCTGGACGCGCGACCGGGCCTGGCCCGTCGTCGTGGTGATCCCGGACGCAACGCGCGACTTCGAGGGCAACCTCGCCGAGTTCGCGACGGCCGGCGCGACCACGCCGTACATCTTCGTCGCACCGCATGTCGTGACGTCGGGCGGTTCGCGCGGGTATCGCGATGCGCCCGGGTTCCGCTACACCACGGCCGACTGGCGCGAGGTCGACCGGCTCGGCGACTTCCGGTTCGACGAGGAGGGGGTGGCCGCCGTGATCGCCGATGTCCGCGACCGGTTCCACGGCGTCGACCGCGTCTACCTGACGGGCTGGGAGGCCGGCGGGCACACCGTCTGGGCACTGCTGTTCCGCCATCCCGAGCGCTTCCGGGCGGTCGCACCGGTGTCGACGAACTTCCTCGGACGCTGGCTCGACGCGGACCAGCCGGTCGCGCCGCCTGCGGAGACGCCGGCGGTCCGCGTGTTCTTCTGCGGTGCCCATTGTTTCCCGCCGGACGTTCGCCGGAACTTGATGACGCAGACCCGAGAGGCGATCGCGCTCGCACGCGGCCGCGGCTTCGGAGAGATCGCGATCGACGTCCGCGAGGGCACCAAACATGGCCCGCTCGCTGCCGACGTGTTGACCTGGTTCGTGTCGTTCGCGCCCTGATCTGTTCGAGCGCGGCTTGTTCGCGAGTGCGGGATTGGTCATGACGGCGATGACGCTGCGGCCCCTCCGCAGGTGCACTGCAGCACGTCGTCGTCGAGCGAGCGCCTGGGATTGTACGCGCGTTGCCGCGCGTGCTACGAGCGGTCAATGGTGACGCCTTCGATCGTTCGCGAGCTGACCGCGAGCACCGAACGCTACCAGCGGCGAGCGGTGCAACGTCGACCACGTGGGTTCGTCGATGTACAGGTCCTCTAGTTCGTGCATGCTCGCGAGCAGCTGCGTGTCGGCGAATGCGGTGCCGCCGAGGTCGAGCTTCTCGAGCTTCGTCAGCTGCGCGAGCGCCGTGAAGTCGGTTGCGGGAACTTTGTAGAGGCCCAGCCATTCGAGGCGGCCGAGCCCGCGCAGCGGCGCTAGATCGGTGACGGGCGCCGCGTAGACGTCGAGCCGGCGCAGCTCGGCAAGCCGTGTCAGCGATGGCTGTTCAGAATGCGCTCCGGGCGGCGATCGTTCTTGATCGCGATCGCCGCGGCCGGCTATCGATAGCCATGACGACGACCACGACAACCGTCACGCTCGAAGGTGCTCCGCGACCGGTCCGCGACGACGTCCTGCAGCTGATGGACGACGCGATCGGTCGGCTCGGCGGAGAGCTGCTGCACGCGATGGATCCGGCTCGCATCGTTGGCTTCGAGGATGGTGGACCCGCGGTGTGGAGCGTCGGCCTCGTCGAGGTCGCCGGCGATCGGCCGTACACGCTGCTCGTCACGTACGGCTTCAGCGAGATCCTCTCGCCCGAGTCCTGCCGTGCCGGCATCACCCACGAGTACTCGCTCGCGGTGCCAGCCGACTCGCCGCTCTCCCCGTGGGCGGACGCGCTGCTCCGCCATCTGTCGCGCTACGCGCTCACCTCCGGCAGCATGCTCCACGTCGGCGACGTGATGCCGTGCTACGCGCCGATCACCTGCGTGCCGTTTCAGCCCGAGCACCACGCCTACATGCCGCCGACGTCGCTCGTCGGGATCCTGGTCACCGACGATCCGGTGTTGCCCGAGATCGCGACCCCGCACGGCACGATCCAGATCCGCCGCATGGTCGGGATCGATCAGCGCGAGCTCGATCGGATCCAGACCTGGTCGACCGAAGGGTTCCTCGAGGAGCTCGACGCGCTCGATCCGCTGCTGCTCACGGCGCTCGAGCGGTCGAGCTTCATGGACGTCCCTGCATTCGCGACGATCGTCGACATGCGCGCGCGTCACGAGGGCAGCCGCTGTCCAGCATTCGTGCTCGAGGCGAGGTGGGACGTGACCGACACCCACCTCGAAATCGAGCTGCCGGGCGGGCGGGAGGCCGCGAAGTTGATCGCGGCGCTGCACGGCCGGCTGCCATTCGGCGAGCCGCTGACCGTGATCTCGCGGGTGAGCCCACCGATCACTTTCCTTCCCGGGATGGCGTTCGATATCCAAGAGACCGAACGCGGCCTCGAGCTCACGGGCAGCCTGGACTCGGGTGGCCTTGCCAAGCTCGTCGCGAGCATCGATCCTCGCCAACCAGGTACGACGATCCAGATCCCGTTCGCGAGCTGAGCTACCTCGAACACACCGCTCTCGGCCAGATGCCATCGCAGGGCAACCCGTACTTCATTCGCGCCGCACGCTCACGCTGCGGTGGTAGCGATGGCAGGCTTCGACGTGCGATCCCGACGACAGCTCGCGAACGAGCGGTCACCACGCGATCGGGTTCAGAACGTGACGTCGAGCTCGGGCAGGCGCTTCGCGAGCGCGGCCTTCACGCGACGCGCACCAGCGACCGCCGGTACCTCGGCGACGACGGCGCCGTCGCGCAGCGTCACGCACCCGCGATCGGTCAGGACCACGAGGTCACCGCTATCGATCAGGTTGCGGAACCGAGCTCGGTTACACGAAGCGCGCATCGAGAGCCAGGGCGGGTTTCGACGATGCACCTGGCGCGAACGCACGAGGCGGTCCCTCTCGGCGCGATTCGCTCTGCGTCGAGTCGTCCCAGCTCACGACGATGCGCGCGGCATCGAGTTGCGAGAACCGCTGTCGGGTGGCGCGATGGGGAGCCCGAACCTGCCAACTATTTCCTTTGTTCGTTGCCGCTGTGGCCAGCGCGAGCTGACACGAGTTGCCAAACGTTCGACGGTGAATGCGCTGCACCCGTGCAGGTCGCGAGGTTACGAGCGGCACGTCGGCTGCACTCCTCGGCGCGCATGGTGAGACATTCGCTCCTGTTCCTCGTGGGTCTCTCGTCGTCGGCGGCTGCCGAGCCGCGCGCGGCGCCCTCGCGGCTGTTCGCCGATGATCCCGGGCTCACCCTCGACATCGGTGCGGGCGCCGGCATCAACGATGACGACATGGCAACCGACTTCGACGGCACGCACTCGATAGCGTCGCTGTTGCTCGGCTACCGCTTTCATACGGGCACGCAGGCGTTCGCGACCGCGGGCCTCGGCGTCGGTGGTCACGAAGCGATCTTCGCTTCCTACGGTGCGGGGCTCCGCCAGCACGTCCAACTCGGCCGCTTCGAGCCGTTCGTCGATGCAGGGCTCTACGAGGTCGGCGACGGTCAACGCCTGGGCCCGGCGTTGGGCCTCGGTGTCGGCGTGGAGGCGCGCATCGACGATCGTTTCTACGTCGGTGCCAGCGCGAATCGCTTCTTCAGCGCCGATGACGACGAGATCGGCGGGCTCGACTGGGGCGGTCGGCTCTACGTAGGTACGCGATTGGGTGCGAGCTATCGCTGACCTGGAGCTCATGGGTGCGCGCGATCGCGGGCTGAACATCCGTGGCTGCAATTAACCGCTCGAGGATTGCTCGATGATCGCGCTCGGTCATCTCAGTCTCCCGCGAGCCACGCGAGGAGGCGTGCAGCACGGTTCGCTCTGGCGAGCGACGACGATAGCTGCCCAGTGGTTGTCCGGCAGATCCGGACGTTCGTTTCGTACAATCCACCGGCGAGCGCGGTGCCGCTGGGCCTACGTTAGCGCGTTGCTCGGCCCCGGGCCGTCGCCGAGCACCATGAAATCTGTCACGAGGACCACCGCCGCGCCCCCAGCATCGACGCCCCAAATGGATGGGTAGATGCCGTCACCATATCCGCTTCTGAAGACGACCAAGTTGCCGCCGGCGGTGTTCGCGATCTGGATGATCGCATGGTCGCGTCCTCCGTCATAGACATCACCGTATCCGGCTTGCTCGAGGCGTTCGAGCAGCAACTCGTTCGGCTCGGATGCCACCCGAGCCGTGGCGAAATCGACGAAACACCCCATGCCCGCGTCGACTGGATAACCCGGCGTGGCGCGTAGATTCGTGAGTTCGGGCTCGCCACGCGCAACGGCGGGTAGCCATTGCGCAACTGGCACGTCTCGAAACACGATCGTCGCGTACGCGATTTCCGCGTGATGGTCATCGGATGGCTCACCAGCGCAGGCGCGTCCGATCCACACAGGATACGAACCCGGGGCGACGGTTCGCGCGAACGGTGGTGCGCTGCGAAGACGCACCAGCGGGTCCCATGCAACGATCTCACCGGTCGTCAGCACGAGGTTCCCGATCAACTCGTCGCTCACTTCGTCCGTGATCCACGGCAGGCGTGGAACATGTCCGTACATAGAATCCTTTTCGACAGGCGTTGAGTTTGGTCGACGAGATCGAGGCCGGCGAGCTGGTTCTACCTGGAGCCGAGCCCAGCTCGGGAGCCGTGATGCGGTAAGCCTACGCCGCGGCCTGGTCCGTGGTGGGCGCTTCGTCGATATTGTTCGTCATGGCGCGAAGCTGGCAGGAGCTCGATACGCTGTTCGGCGTGAAGGGCGCGCGCACGCGACCGCTATTCGAACATGCGCGCGAGGTATGGACCCGCGTGCTGGACGGATTTCAGTACCGTGCTCCTACCGGCCACCGACTGCGAGCCGCGAGAGCCCCGGCTTATTCGAGCCAGCCGGCGCCGATGACGACGACCCATTCGGCGCTCGCGGGATCGAATGGCGCCGTCGCACGCGGATAGCGCAGCACGATCGCACCGAGCACGTCGGTCACCCCCTGCAGCGCCTGCACGAGGCCGGTCGGCGTCACCGCACCGATCGCGCGATCGCGATCGACCTGGGCCAGCGGTGCACCGCTGTTCGCGAGATCGAACCGAGGCACCGAACATCGTCTCGCCGAGCGTGCTGCTGACGATCGCGACCCTGCGCGGATCCGGCGGTCCGTCGACGAAGACGTATGCTTGTTGATCGACCGTCGTGAGACTCGCACCGTTCATCGCGAAGCCCGTCGTCTGCCGCGCGGTGGTGCGGGCCGTCGCTTCGCTGACCGTCGCGTAGCGCGCACACGAGCGGTGGTAGCTCTTGACCGCGAACGTCTCGTGGTCGAGCCGCACGACGAGCGAGCACGCGCCGACGCTGCCGTGGTCGAGCCCCTGGGCGAGCTCGGCGATCCGCGCGTCGCAGGCCGTCGGGTTCACCTGCGCGTCGGGCGTGACCGGATC
>JAGSPR010000495.1 GCA_018262455.1 Deltaproteobacteria bacterium
GAACCCACCGATGCTCTTCCGGCACAGCATCACCCAGCGCGTACCGAGCTCGTTCGTGCGGCTCGCGACGCGCGGCCCGGCCTCGCACGGCGAGACGCTGTTGTTGTACTGCGGGTTGTCGCACTGCGCGGCGGTCCCGGTCTGCGGCGCGTCCACCACGCCGTCGGCGCCCGTGATCGTCATCGGCACCGGCGTGCCGTCGAGGCAGTTGTACGTGGAGTACGTGCCGTCGTCCTGCTTCGTGAAGAACGGAATCTCGCCGAGGTCGGCGATGCAGCGCACGCCGTAACCTTGCGCGCTGTTGATCGTGACCTCGCCGCTATAGATCTCGTCGGCCTTGCCGTCGAGGCGGTGCGCCTTGCCGTCGTCCCACGCCTGGAACAGGTCACGCTCGATCTGCGCGACCACCGTGCTGCCGTTCATCACGCAGACGTCGATGATCGAATCGGTGCCCGCCGCGACCGCCGCCAGCATCTGCGGCGTCGGCGCGTTCGCCCACTCCGGCCCGTAGAACGGCTTGGTCAACGCGGCGTCGACCGCCGGTCCGTCGAACATCACGCCGCTTGGATCCGCGATCGGCGCGATCCGTGCCGCCAGCGCGCCGCAGTCGAGCGACCCGAGCTTGCCGCGACGGACGTCGACGATCACGGAGTGCCCGCCATCGAGCTCGCGAGACAGCTTGACGACGACTCGCCCGGTGGCGTGGTTGTAGAGCGGCGTGACGACGAGCTCGTCATCCTTTGCCGACGCACATGCGACGAGCGCTACACAGAACGCGATCCGAATGACCCGATGCGGCATTGGCCGCCCGCCCTACGCAAACAGAGCGCCAAGGTCGTTCGCGTCGATGTCCTTGGAGTGGAGCCTGTGCCCCCATTATTCCGCGGACAATCGTTCACAGTGGAAGCCCGAGTAGCCACTCGGCCGATGTACGCGACGTATGCGAACGAACATCAGCCACATTCGCCGGTCGAAAGGTGCTGCACGAGCAACGTGTTGATCGACACGATCAGCACACCGGGCGGCTGCAGCTTGTCGTGTGCGCCCGACGTGCTGTGCTCGCTGTCGTGTCCGTTCGATGCGACCTGCTCGCTGATCTGCGGCTCGCAGTGCACCGACCAGTGTGACAAGCCGGCCGGCTGCACGGGCACGTGTACGGGCAACGGTTGTTCGTTCTGAGCTCCCACCACCGCGGCATCTACTTCTTCTTCCGGCGGCGACGATGCGCTTCGCCACCGCCGCGTCGTCAGATTCCACGCCCAGTGGCGGTGACCGGCTGAATGAAACGGGTTGTGTCGGCGGCGATCGGCAAAGACCAAGGGCGCGATCGCCGTGAGCGCGCAGCCTTTTCTTGCGTACCGAGGCGCACGCTGCGCTCCGATCCATCTGTCCGGATGGGTTTCGGCGAAGGCGACACGTCGTGTTTGAACTTCCGCCGTGGTTCGTGGGTCGGAGATCACGAGGAGATCGAGATGTCGTTCATCAACAGTCGATGGTGGCGCTCGGCGCTGGCCGTCATTGCAGCGAGCGCCTGCGGCGGGTCCTCGCCGAGCTTCGACGATGCCGGTGAAGGCTTCGTGGACACCACGCGCTTCGTCGCCGCTTGCACCGCCTACAACGACGCGTGCACCGCGACTCACGGCAAGGACTGCGGGACGTGTCAGTACAGGATCCGGTTCGATCGACAGCAGTGCTCGCCGTCCCGGCCATGTGCCAACCTCGTCCTGCTGTGGGCCTTCATGGGCTGCGAGGGCGACCAGGTCCGAGGTCTGTTCGACGACATTCTCGCCACGCACCCGGGTTACGTCGCAGCCTGCGTGCAGCCGCTGTACCCCGGCGAGCTGCTGCCCACCTCCCTCGGCGCCCCGGAGCGCGACATCACGGTGATGACCGAGCTGTTCGCCGCGCTACACGATGACCCCGACACCGGCGTATGGACGGGCGAGAACCTCCTGATGACCGGCTGCAGCGCCGGGGCGTCGCGCTATCCGGTCGTCGCGGCGAGATACCCCGACGACGCGCGATGGCTCGGTAGTGCCAAGACCGCCGCGTGCTTCAGCGACGGCGTCGTCTCGGTCTCCTACCAGGACGAGTACGTCGGCGAGGCGATCGGGACCGGCGGCACGTCGTGTGCGGCGCGGCATGGTCGCATCGCCTCCGCATATTCCGCGGCGAGTCCGACGGCGGTCCACAGCTGCACCGCGAGCGGCGGCGGACCGTGTGCGTGCGATCCGGCCCACGCGCCACGGATCTACCCCGGTGATTGCGGCGACGGGGACTGCGTCGGCTTCGACTCGATCGTGGAGTCGACACCGACGGGATTCGCGCTCGCCGGCGGTGTGACGCCGGGCAGCTTCGCGGTCACGAGCTGGCGCCTGGTCTCGGAAGGGGATGGGTTTCGGACGACCGCGCAGCGCTGCGATCGCGACGTCGTCCCCGAGGCGCCGTTCCGCGGCCTGTGCGACGCCATCGACGGAGATCCGAACATGAGCTGCTCGTTCGTCAGCCTGCCAGAGTCGCCGCACTGCGGCCAATACATGCAGGACCTCGGCGCGATCTGCGTGGACTGGTTCGAGTCCCTGTGATGGCTACTCGACGTCGGGGAACAGGAACCTCACGTCCCCGTAGCTGACGCCGTACGAGTCCGTGATGTTGGTGATCGTGACCTTGGTGATGTCGTCGATCATCGACAGATCCACCACGGTCGTGAAGCTTGCCGGGCCGAGCGGAATCGTCGTCTGCCCGCCGCCGGCCTGCACGACGACGAGGTCGGCGAACTTCCCACTGTCGTTGATGCAGCCGATCCCGAACTTCAAGCCCCGGACCGGTGCGGTGAACGCGAACGTCGTCGCGGGCTGGCTCGAACAGCCGACCTCGTTGCAGGGGCCGAAATCGGCCTCGCTCTCGAGCCCGCAGCCGAACCCATAACGCGTGACGACATTCGGGGCACCGGTCGAGGAGACGACGACGTGGGGCAGGAACTGATCGGTCAGGATCGTGCCCCAGGGCAGGGTGGAGAGATCCAGCGCGACCTGGCTGTAGGTCGTCGGCGCGGCGCCGTCGGGCGTGGAAGCTCCGCCATCAACCTCGGAGACTCCGCCGTCGACCTCGGGCGTGCTTGAAGGATCTGCGGTCGAGCCACCACCACACGCCCCGACGAGCCACGCGGTGAGCAGCGAAATGACAGCGAGAGGAGGCATACCGTGGTCCGGACGTGTGACGTCCTCGGCAGTCGCATCAAGCGCGACGGGCAGTCACCTCGCGCTCCCGCGTTTCGAAACGCAACATCGACGCCGGGCCCTGACCCGAGCTCTCGCAGAGCACGACAGGTGCCGACAAGCCGTGGTCGCCGCCGAGCGGCTTCGTCGACGGGCTCGGCAACTGCGCGAACGTACCGACCCTGTCGTCGTGCATCACGGCACCTGCCAGCCGCCGCTCGCGACGCCACCTCGCATCGCACATGGAGCCGAGCGCAGCTGCAGGTGTTGCACTCGGCATGCTCACGTTGGTCTACCCGCTGTCGACCGTGTTTTGAGTCATCTGCTGACTGCTGTCATCGAGTCATGTGCGGGGCGCTCGGCTTCGTCATGCTCAGCGCGCCGCTCGGCTCAGCACTTGCCGACGGCGACGCCCGCGGGACGCAGCGTGTCCTCGCCGATCAAGTAGCCCTCGCGCATCACGTCGATCACGTGTCCATCCTGGGCGGCGTTGGTGACGGGCACCAGCGCGATCGCTTCGTGGCGCTGCGGATCGAACGGCTCGCCGAGGGCGGGCGCGTGGGTCACGCCGAACTGGCCGAGGCGGGAGAGCATGTTGCGGCGCACGAGCTCGAGGCCGGTGACCACGTCTGCCGACTCCGCGTGCTGCTTCGCGGCGACGATGCCGCGATCGAGATCGTCGACGACGGGCAGGAAGGTCTCGAGGATCTTGCGGGTGCGCTGCTCGAGCTCCTTGGCCGACGCGTTGGCGACCCGCCTGCCGACCGCCGCGATCTCGGCCTGCGCTTGGTCCGCGCGCTGGTTGGCGCGCTGGAGCAGCGCCTCCTTGTTCGCGACCAGCGCGTTCAACGCCTCGATCTCGGCCTCCATCGTGGCGATGTACTCGGCACTCTCGGCGCCACCACCACCCGCGCCGGAGAGCACGAGCATGTCGTCGAGCTCCTTGGCCGCAGCAACGGCATCGAAGTCGGGCGCATCGGGATCGCGATCAGGATCGGAGACCATTCCTGGCAGCGTAGTGCAGGGATCGCGGGTCCGCACCCGTGGCATGACGGCTTCGCGAGGCCGCAGCGATCACTGGAGGACCACGTCGCATCGACGGTCGCGCTCGGCGTGGTCTTCAGCGTCGTGCACGCTGCACCGAGCAGACGAAGCGTCGAGGTCGAGGCCGAGGTCCAACCGACGCCATGGAGCGTCCGGTGAATCGGAGGCCGATTTCCATGAAGCTGTCACGCCGCGCTTGATCGAGCGCCTCGCGAAACGTGTTGCCGTGACCGATGACACGCGCGGTTCGAAACTCGAGACCTCGAGACCTCGAGACCTCGAGCTCGAGACCTCGAGGATGGATCCTGTCGATAGTTCCCGGTCCGCGTGGAGGGCTTGATCCCCCCTTTGGCTTGCCGCAATCGAGAACTCTACGAACGAACTACGTTTGTCTCTCGTGCGCGAGGGGGG
>JAGSPR010000040.1 GCA_018262455.1 Deltaproteobacteria bacterium
CATCTTGAGCTCGGCGTCGTACTTCTGGATCTTGTCCTTGACCTCGACCAGCTTCTTGTTCGCGTGCTGGATCTTCTTGAGGTTGTTGCCGTACGCCGTCTCGTGCATCAGCAGCTGCTGCTTGTTCTCCTCGAGCTGCGTCCTGGCCTTCGTCAGCTGGAGCGCGAACGTGCCGGCGGTCTCGCGGTCGCCTGACTTCAGGTAGGCCTTGGCCTGCGCGGTCAGCTTGTTGACCTGGGCCTCGCCGTCCTTGACCTGGCGGGACACGCGCTCGACGAGCCCGCGATACTGCTCGAGGCCGATGCGGCCCTCCTTGAGCTGCTCGACGGCCATGTCGTACTCGTACTGCATCTGGGCGATCGGATCGGCTTCCCAGAAGTAGTTCGCGAGCTTGTTGAGCTGAGCCCTCATCGCACCAAAGAACTTTCCGAAAATCATCTCCAGCTCCTCCGCCCCGGCCAGTCCCAGCTCTGGGGGTGGCTGGAACGTACGAGCCAAGTGCCACCCACTCAAGCCATCGCAGCCACGTTCTTACGCGGGACTACGACATCGAACATGCCTCGGCCGCGCCGCCACGTACTCGCGCATCAGGTCGATGAAGGCGCGGACCTCGGGCGCTCAACGCCTCGCGTCGAACGTGCTCCAGCACGCGTCGACACGGTTGTCCTCCGCGGCGTCACCGCGCGCGCCAGGCGGCGGGCGGCCTTACGGCGAGCGGTAGCTTCCACGGCCGTTCGCTGCGTGGCACAGGTAGCTGAGTGTTGCGCCGGCGGGCGCTGCACGTTGCGGCCCTCCGCTGTCACCCGCGAGACGAAGGCCGACCCGCCGCCCAGCGCGCGGGTGCGCGCTCTGCGCGGCGTCCGCGCCGGACGAAGAATCGTCGGGCACGGGCACGGGCACGGGCAGCAGGGTTCGTTTCGAAACCTTCGGTTTCTCAACGCCCTGCTAGCTAGAACACGTACTGGCCCAGGACGCCGATCACGAGGCCGAGGTTGTCCTCGGAGTGGTAGCGGTGGCCGACAAGGTCGATCCGCGGTGCGTGGAGCGGGTTGACCTCGGCCGTGCCGGGATTCACGAGCTCGTTGGCGTCGGCCTCGCACGTGCCGACACCCGGGCCGCAGGTCGGCAGGTCGACGCCGGCGTCCGCGAAGCTGATCACGTGGTCGGTCTTCCACACGACGTCGACCACGGCCGCGAACCGGACGTGGGGGCCGAGCTCGGCGCGCATCGCGAAGTGGGCCGCGGTCTCGAGGTAGCTCTCGATGTTCGAGATGCCGGGATGAGACAGACCCTGGAACTCCGGGTTGATGGGATTGGCGTCGAGCACGAGCGGTCCGGATCCCCGGCTATCACCGGCGAGCGCGAACACTTCCCACATCTCGCTGTAGTCGCGACCCTCGAAGTGCCCGACGATGCGCGCGCCGAGATCGAGGGTGATCCGGTTCCCGTTGATCTTGTCATCGAGCGCGAACGCCTCGACGCCGAAGTTGGTGCCGGCGGTCTGGCTGAGCGAGGTGTTGGTCGCGCCGAACCCCGGATCCTTGAACAGCGAGCCGCTCCTGGCGGCGATCGGGACCTGCCAGAACAGCTCCATCCAGGCCTCGGCGTGCGCGTAGCGCCGGTCGAACGAGGTCCACAGCCGGAGCTCGTGGACACCCTTGCCGAGGCCGGTCTCCTCGCCCGGCTTCATCACGTCGAACCGCATCACCTTGCCGACCGCGAGCCGGAGCTCGGCACCGAGCTTCCAGGTCGGCTTGGTGTCGTCGCGGCGCTGGTTCATCGGTGCCGTGTTGAGCCCGATGTGGAGCTGATCGAGCCCCTTTCGCCCGATGCCGCGGAACACGAGGTTGCCGGGGGGCGGCGTGCCAGGATCGCGGGCATCGAAGCCGCCCACGGGGAGCAGTCCATCTCGCAGGGTCGACGAGCCATCTCGCGTCACGCCGTCCGCGAGCTCGAGCTCGCGCGCCTGCGCGATCACCAGCGGGAGCGCGAACGACAGCCAGGTGTCGTGGTAGACGCCGACGTCGGCGCGCGGAGTGAGCACGTGGCGGTACTGGTGAAACTGGAGGTCGGGGTGACGCGGCAGCGGTGCGAGCGGATCGACGGGCTCTCCCACCGCTTCACGGGTGAGCAGGGCGCGATCGAGCTGGTACTCGTAGTCGAGCCGGAGGTGCAGATCGACGGGGTGGCCGGGCTCGGCCGCGGACGGCACCAACGACGCAGGGTTGGCGTGCGTCGACGTCGGTCGGACCACGACCGCGACGAGGAACACCAGCGCACCCGTTCGCAGCACCGACTGAAACGTTATCACGCTTCGACTACCCCTCGTGATCGCGGAGCTTGAGCTCCTTCATCTTCATCTGCAGGCTCTTGCGGCTGATCTTGAGCAGGCGAGCGGCTTGCGTCACGTTGCCGCCGGTCTCCTCGAGTGCCTTGACGATCAGCTCGCGCTCGACGCGACTGGTCTCGGCCCGCACGATGTCCTTGAGCGATCCGGAGCTCGGCCCCGACAGCTCGCCGTTCACCGTGTCGTCCTCGCCGTCCTCATCCAGGGGAGTCGGAGCCGCCATCGGAGCCATCGCGCCGCTGCTCGTCGTGCGTGAGATTGCCGGCGGCTCGGACAGCCCGAGCTGGAGATCGACGCGCTCGATCCGCTCGCCCTGGCAGAACAGGATCGTCCGCTCGATCACGTTCTCGAGCTCGCGGATGTTGCCTGGCCAGGTGTGCGATTCGAGCACTGCGAGCGCGTCGTCGGCGATGCCGGAGATCGACTTCTTCAGCCGCTCGTTGAACTTCTTGATGATGTGCGTGACCAGGAGCGGGATGTCGCCGATGCGACGGCGCAGCGGCGGGATCAGCAGCGGCACCACGTTGAGCCGGTAGTAGAGGTCCTCGCGGAAGTTCCCGCGCTGGATCTCCAGCTCGAGGTCGCGGTTGGTCGCCGTGATCAGCCGGACGTCGACCTTGATCGTCTTGATGCCACCGACGCGCTCGAACTCGCTCTCCTGGATCGCGCGCAGCAGCTTGACCTGCATCTCGACCGGAATCTCGCCGATCTCGTCGAGGAACAGCGTCCCCTCGTCGGCGAGCTCGAACCGTCCTGGCTTGCTCGACGTCGCGCCGGTGAACGCGCCCTTCTCGTAGCCGAACAGCTCGCTCTCCATCAGCGTCTTGGGGATCGCGGCGCAGTTGATCTTGATGAACGGGCCGTTCTTGCGGCTCGATTGCTCGTGCAACGCCTTGGCGACCAGCTCCTTACCGGTACCGCTCTCGCCGGTGATCAGCACGGTCGACGGGGTGTCGGCGACGCGCTCGATCACCGAGAAGATGCTGTGCATCTCGGCGCTGTTGCCGACGAGGCCGTAGCGCCCGGTGGACCCGGTCTCGGTCGCCGGATAGAGCGTCGCGCGAGGCGCGATCTGGTTCGCGGCAGCCTGGCCGATCGCCTTGTCGACGATCCCGCGGATCGAGTCCTGCTCGAACGGCTTCTCGATGTAGTCGAACGCGCCGGCCTTGATCGCCTCGACCGCCTGACCGACCGAGCCATACGCGGTGATCATGATGACGGGCAGGTGAGGGTGCGTCTTGGCAGCCGCTCGCAGCACGTCCATGCCATCCGCCTTCGGCATCCGGAGGTCGGTGATGACGACATCGACGTCCGCCAGGAGCTCGATCGCCTCGAGGCCGTTCGCGGCCTGCACCACCTCGTGGCCGTCACGCTTGAGCATCGCGACGAGGACGCGACGGAGGTTCTGCTCGTCGTCCGCGACGAGGATCTTCGCCGTATGCATCGCGCTCACCCTACACCTATTTTCTCGTCGTTCGGCTCGCCGCTCGCCTCTACGTCAGTCGCCACCGGAACATCGGTCATCGAATCGGCGGGCTCCGCAGGCTGGATCGACTCGACCGTGACGCCGGTGGTCCCGACGGCGCCCGGCATGGCATCGATGACCTCGCCATCGGGGCCGATCAGGACCCCGAGCGCGGTGAGCCGCCCGGTCTCGGTGATGTCCTCGACCTTGCTCGCCGGTACCGGCTCGGCCGCGGGCAGGAACACCGAGAACGTCGAACCCTGTCCCAGCGTCGAGCGGACCTCGATCGTCCCGCCGTGCTGGTTGACGATCCGATGCGAGATCGCGAGCCCGAGCCCGGTCCCCTTCTGCTTGGTCGTGTAGAACGGGATGAACAGCTTCTTCAGCTTGTCGCGCGGGATGCCGATCCCGGTATCGCGGAACCGGACCTCGGCGAACTGGCCGTACCCGAGCCGCGAGCGCCGACGCCGGGTCGTCAGGATCTCGAGGGTGCCGCCGTCGGGCATCGCCTGGAGCGCGTTCTGGCCGAGGTTCAGGAACACCTGCATGAGGGATTCGGGATCGCCCGCGATCTGCGGGAGCATGTCGTCGAGCCGCACCCGGAGCTCGGTCGAGCCGAGCCCGCTGGCTGGCACGCTGATCGAGCGCGACAGCTCCTGACGCAGCAAGGACTCGGTCTTGCGCAGGATCGCGTTGAGGTCGACCTTGCCGGCGCCCTCTCGTCCGGGCCGCTCCGAGCGCGCGTAGTCGAGGAACCGCGTCACGACGTTGTTCAGCCGGTTCGCTTCCTCGACGATGATCTCGAGCAACTCGGCACTCTCGGTGGCCGAACCGACCGGCTTTTGGTCCGCGGTGATCAGCAGCTGGGCGGCGCCCTTGATCGCGCCGAGCGGGTTGCGGATCTCGTGCGCGAGACCGGCGGCCATCTCACCGAGTGCCGCGAGGCGATCGCGCTCCTTGACGCGCTCGTAGGCCTGGCTCGACTCGATCACGCGTGCGGCGCCGATCGCGAGCTGGCGGAACGTGTCGATGTCGTCGGCGTCGAACGCGCTCACCGTGCGATCGTCACGCACGCAGAACAGCCCGAGGAGCCACGGTCCTTGCTCGGTCTCCGCGGAGCCGAGCAGCGGAAAGATCAACCCCGCGTGGAGCTCGTCGATCCGCGTCGTCAGCGCCATCAGCGCCGGACGTTTCGATTCGGCGTCGTCGGCAGACCCGATCTCGCCGAGGTCGTGCTGGAGCTGCTCCAGGTCGAGGTGGCCGTTGCGGACGCGGTCGAGGAGCGCACGCTCCGCGTTGGCATCGAGCCGCTCGGGCGGCACCTGGCCGAGGTAACCCGCTCGATCGAACCCGGCGCCGTCGGGATCGAGCAGGTACACCGAGCCGTCGGTGACCCGTCGCGATTCCTCGAGCGCCGTGATGATGCGCTGGACCATGTCCGGCACGTCGACCACGCCGGGGAGCTCGCGTCGCACCGATTCGATCCGTCCGCGTAGCTCGGTGCGCTGGCGAAGCAGCCAGCGGTTGATGCCGTTCTCGAGCCAGCTGCGCACCGGCTCGAACAGGATCAGGATCACGAACGACGCGACGAGCGCGTTGAGCAGGTAGAGGCCCTTCTGGCCCGCGCCGATCCAGTACAGCAGGAAGCCGTAGACCGCCCACAGCAGGATCACGAGCGTCCCGAGCACCGCCATCTTCCCGAGCAGCTCGTTGAGGTCGATCAGGCGGTAGCGGAACAGCGTCTGGGACAGGAAGTACAGGTAGATGATGCCGAGCACGTTGCCGACCGCCGGGAACTCGACGTCGAACCGCGGCAGCACGTCGGTCAGCGTCAGGGTGGTCGCGACGAAGCCTCCGAGCGCGAGGTACCCGACCCGCGTGCGCTCGACCTTCTTCGTCGTCGCGCGGTACTGCATGTACATGTCGTAGACGCAGCGATACAGCCCGCCGAACACGTAGACCCCGAACGGGACCAGGAACCAGAGCTGCTCGTGGATCGGCTGGACGATCGCCGAGTAGACGAGCACGCCGTACGCGACGATGGTCCACGCGAGGGTCACGCGCGGCCCACGCTTGGGCCCGCCGATCGAGGGCTGGGCGAGGAAGGTCCGGAAGAACCGGATCGCGGTCGGCGGGATCGTGGCCGCGGCCCACAGCGCCAGCCATCGCATCACGGGACTCTCGGTCGTGGCGTCGATGAAGGTGCAGAGGTGCCAGGCCGAGACCGTGAACGTGAACGCCGCGAACGACGTGTACATCCGGTCCTTGCGCGACCGGAACAGCACCGACACGCCGATCGCGAGGATCAGCAACGCTGCGAGCAGGGCGGAGACCGCCTGGACATCCACGCAGCCAGTCTACCCACCGTCGAGATCAATGACACCCGGCGCGCGCGTCGAGATCTCGAAGTAGGCGACCGGACCTGCCCGTACGGGGTGGGGTCGCGAGGTGGCAGATCCTCGCTCGGTGCTCGCACGCCTGCCGGCCGTCCACGTCCTCGTCGAGGCGGTGGGCAAGCTCTCGCGGGCGCCCCAGTGGGCGGCGACCGAGGCCGCGCGGCGCTCGATCGCCGGGCGGCGCCAGGCGATTCTCGACGGCTCGGTGACCGATCCGGCGATCGCCGCGACCGACGTCGCAGCGCTGGCTGACGAGCTCGCCCGGCCGGCGCTTCGCCGCGTGATCAACGCGACCGGCGTCGTGCTGCACACCAACCTCGGACGCGCGCCGCTGGCGGAGGCCGCGCGCGCCGCGATCGAGGACGTCGCGCGCGGCTACTCGAACCTCGAGTACGACCTCGCCGTCGGCGAGCGTGGTTCGCGCCACGATCACCTGCGCGGCGTGCTGCGCGAGCTCACCGGCGCCGAGGACGCGATCGTCGCGAACAACAACGCCGCCGCCACGGTGCTCGGGCTGGCGGCGCTCGCCGCCGATCGCGAGATCATCGTGTCGCGGGGCGAGCTGATCGAGATCGGTGGCTCGTTCCGACTGCCCGAGATCCTGAAGCTGTCGGGCGGCGTGCTCGTCGAGGTCGGCACCACCAACAAGACCCACCCGCAAGACTACGAGCGCGCGATCACCGAGCGCACCGGCCTCCTGCTCAAGGTCCATCGCTCGAACTTCACGATCGTCGGCTTCACGAGCGAGGTCTCGGCCGAGCAGCTGGTCACCCTCGGTCGTGCGCATGGCGTCCGCACGATGATCGATCTCGGGTCGGGTGCCCTGGTCGATCGCGAGACCCAGCGCCGCTGGGGACTCCCCGACGAGCCCACGGTCGCCGAGACCGTCGCGTCGGGTGCGGACCTCGTCACCTTCTCCGGTGACAAGCTGCTCGGCGGGCCGCAGGCCGGCATCGCGGTCGGCACGACAGCCGCGGTTGCCGCGGCGCGCACGCATCCACTGATGCGCGCGTTCCGTCCCGACAAGCTGACGATCGCCGCGCTGTCGGCGACCCTCGCGATCTATCGCGACGGAGGGCGCGCCGGGCACGCCGGGCACGCCGGGGCCCTCGATGCCATTCCGACCGCCCGCATGCTCGGCGCTTCCAGCGAGACGCTGCGCACGGCCGCGGAGCGCCTCGCCGCCGAGATCGGCAGTCTCCCGGGGCTCGCGATCGTCGTCGAACGTTGCACGTCGACGGTGGGCGGCGGGGCGATGCCGACGGCCCAGCTCGCGTCGTGGGCGGTCACGCTGAGCGGCCTGCCCGCCGATGAGCTTGACCGTGCGCTGCGCCGCGCCGCGGTGCCGGTGGTCGCGCGGATCGAGGACGGCAGGGTCTGGCTCGATCTGCGCACGATCGCGCCCGACGAGCTCGCCGAGGTCGCCGCCGCCGTGCGCGGCTCGGCAGCATTCTGAGCCGGAGGGACAGCCCTTGACCGGCTTGGCCGGATCGCGGTTATCTGCCGCCGATGACCCCTCGGGTGGTCGCCATCGGTGGCGGCAAAGGCGGCGTGGGCAAGAGCCTGGTCGCCGCGAACGTCGGGATCTTCCTGGCGACGCTCGGCAAGCGGGTCGTCCTCGTCGACGGCTCGTTCGGCGCGCCGAACCTCCACATCTTCGCGGGCGTCCCGCGACCGACGCGCTCGCTGAGCGAGGCCCTCGCGGTCAACGGCCCGACCCTCGACGAGCTCGCGGTCCAGACCTACGTCCCGGGGGTCCGGCTCGTGGCCGGCGTCTACGATCCGCCATGGGTCGCCGAGCCCGGCGCGGCGGGCGTGCAGGTGATCGCCAAGCAGCTCCGTCAGCTCGCCGCGGACTGGGTCGTCGTCGACCTCGGCCCGGGACTCGCCGCGCCGACGCTCGAGCTGTTTCTCGAGGCGGACATCGGCTTGCTGGTCGCGGTGCCGGATCCGACCTCGATCGAGTTGATGCATCGGTTCGTCAAGGCAGCGTTCCTCAAGCACCTGGAGCGCAAGCACCTCGGACACCTCGCGCAGGGCCGGTCTCGCCCCGCGGGCGATCCGCTCGAGGGCGGCGCGCCGAGCCCGCTGGAGATCTACCTGGGCGCCGTCGAGGATCAAGCGGCCGAGCTGCCGGCGCTCCGCGAGGCGATCCTCGGGTTCGCACCGCACCTCGTGATCAACTCGGCGCGATCGAAGTCCGACATGGAGCTCGGGCGCGCGGTCGCGTCCGTGGTCCGCCGCCGGCTCGGGGTCCCGATCCGCTACCTCGGTCACCTCGAGTACGACGAGGCCGTGTGGGCCTCGACCCGCCGGCGCCGGCCGCTGCTGATCGAGCACCCCGAGACCCGCGTCGCCAAGTGCTTCGAGCGCGTCGCGCGCGGCCTGCTCGCGATCCGGCCCGCGAGCCTCGATGGCGAGGTGTTGCCGGCCGACTCGCACTACGAGTTGCTCGATGTCCCACCGACGGCGAGCTTCGAGGACATCCGGCGCGCCAACCGCCGGATCCGCGACATCTACGGAGCCGAGTCGATCGCGATCAGCGGGCTCTATGACCCGGCGAGCCTCGAGGCGGTGCACCGCCGGCTCGACCTCGCCTACACGTCGCTGATGGACGCGACGAAGCGCAAAGAATACGACATGGAGCTGTTCCCGGACGGCGTGCCCATGCCGGTGTCGCCCCCGCCCCACGCGGTCGGCGCCGAGGTCCTGCCGCCGCGCCAGCCGGCGAAGGTCGATGATCTGGCCACCCTCGCGGCGCGGCCGCCGATGCCGGACATCTCGCCCCAGACCGAGTTCACGGGCTCGCTGCTCCGCCAGATCCGCGAGGCGATCGGCATCGAGCTGCGCGAGATCGCCGAGCGCTCGAAGATCGGCATGGCGTACCTCCACGCACTCGAGGCCGAGACGTTCAGCAAGCTCCCGGCGGCGGTCTACGTGCGCGGGTTCCTCTCGGAGTACGCGCGCGCGCTCGGGCTCGACGGTGAGCGGGTGAAGCAGACCTACCTCGCCCGGTTCAAGGCGGCCCGGCCGTCACCCGACGACGAGGACGACCACCGTGACAATCGCGAGCGCAAGGCAACCGAAGGGGTTTCGCGCCCCACCAAGCCTTGACGTGAACGAGCGCCCGCTCCTACGATCGGGTCATGGCGACCCTGATCGACAATCCCAAACGCGCCCGTCAGCTGGCCCGCGCGATCGCCTCTGATCTGACGCTCTATCACGAGCCCAAGATCCTCGAGGGCATCGCCAACGACAACCTGTTCGAGGTGATGTCGGACGAGATCAACGAAGGGCGCGAGCTGTTCAAGAGTCGCGTCACCGAGGACATCTTCGGTCAGCACATCTACGAGCGCGCGATCGTCGACGTCCTCGTCAAGTCCAAGGGCCACGTCAAGTCGAAGATCTGGTAGCCCGGCTCCGCAACGCCTCCAGCGCGGTCGTCAGATCGGCGGGGAGCGGCGAGTCGAAGCGCATGCGCGTGCCGGTCACGGGATGCTCGAACTCGAGCACCGCGGCGTGCAGCGCCTGACGGCCGAGCGTCTCGGAGATCGCGGCGAGTTGCTTCGGCGGCTTGCCGTACAGCGTGTCGGCGAGCAGCGGCCAGCCCGAGTCGGCGGCGTGGACGCGGATCTGGTGGGTGCGACCGGTCTCGAGCCGGAACTTCATGACCGCCGCCCCGTCCAGTCGCTCGGTGACCTCCCAGTGCGTGACGCAGGTCTTGCCCGAGCTGACCTTCGACGAGAACCGCTTGCGATCGCTCGGGTGTCGCGCGTGCAGCGTGCGCAGCGTGCCGCTCGCGGTGGCCGGTCCCGGGGCGGCGATGCCGAGGTACTCGCGCAGGATGCCGCCGGGCTCGCCGCGGCTCTTGGCCGAGAACGCCGCGGACAGTCCCGCGTGCGCAGCGTCCGTCTTGGCGGCCACCATCACGCCGCTCGTGTCCTTGTCGAGCCGGTGCACGATGCCGGGGCGCAGCACGCCGCCGATCCCGCCGAGATCGCGGCAGTGGTGGAGCAGCGCATTGACGAGGGTTCCGCGGGGATGTCCAGGAGCCGGATGGACGACGAGCCCGACCGGCTTGTCGATCACGATCAGATCCGCGTCCTCGTGCAGGATCACGAGCGGGATGTCCTCGGCGACCAGCTCGAGCGGCTCGGGGACCGGGACGGTCACCTCGATCACGTCGCCGGCCTTCAGCCGCTGGCCCGCCTTCTCCATCGGCTTGCCGCCCAGCTGGACGTGGCCGTCCTCGATCAGCCGCTGGACGACCGCGCGCGAGAGCGACGTCACCTCCGCGACCGCCGAGTCCACGCGCTCGCCGGCATGCGCGTTGTCGACGACGATCCGGTGGCTTTGCTCGCCGGCCTCGTCGGTCTCGACGTCCCACTCGAGCTCGTCATCGTCGTCGTTGACGAGCACGACCGGCGCCGGCGACTGCAGGTAGATGTGACCGCGCTCGGGATCCGCGGTGAACGCGATCGACCCGCGGGGAAACGTGATGCCGCGCGCGACGAAGCCGCGCCGCAGCAGGCCCGAGCGCATCCCCTCGACGTGGCGGGGCGCCATCGCATCCAGGATCTCGGGCGTGACCTCGACCTGGGCATCCCAGTCGATCTTGATGCCCCGGGTCGTGGAGCCGAGGAGAGGGACGAAGCGCATGAGCGCACAACCTAGCACCGACCATCGTCGGATCATCGCCCCGGCTCGTCCCGACTGGCCTGCGGGCGCTCCGAGGGGTACTAACTGCCATGACCGAGCGCCGTCCCCCCCACACCTGGGTCACGTACGCGCTGATCGCGGCGAACGTGGCGATGTTCGGGGTCGAGCTCGCCCTCGGGGTGAACCCGATCGACCCGACCGCGCAGCAGGTCCTCGACGCGGGCGCCAACTTCGGTCCGCTGACCACCGACGGCCAGTGGTGGCGGCTCGTCACCGCGATGTTCCTGCACTTCGGCCTGGTCCATATCGGGCTCAACATGCTGTGCCTGTGGCAGGGCCGTGTCGTCGAGACCCTGTTCGGGCGCGCCCCGTTCGCGGTGCTCTACCTGCTCGCCGGGCTCGCCGGCAGCGTGGCGAGCCTCGCGCGCGCGCCGTTCACCGTCTCGGCCGGGGCCTCGGGCGCGGTGTTCGGGGTCTACGGCGCGTTCGCGGCGTTCCTCGTGTTCCGCCGTGCCTCGCTGCCGGCCGACGTCTGGCGTACGACCGCGCGCGGCATCGGCATGTTCATCGTCATCAACTTCATCTTCGGACTCTCGATGCCGAACATCGACATGACCGCGCACGTCGGCGGGCTCGTCGCTGGCTTCGTGGTCGGAGGCGCGTTCCTGGCGCGCGGGCGAGACGGTCGCCCGGGCCCCGGCAGGACGCTCGCGATCGGCGCGGCCGGCCTCGCGATCATCATCGGGGGCGCCCTGGCGATCCCGCGTCCACAAGATGCCAGCACGCTGCTCGAGCGGTTCGGTCAGGTCGAGAGCCAGACCCTCGAGAAGGCGGCGGATCTCGAACGCCGCAGCCGCGCCGCCGATCGCGATGACGCGCGGCTCGCGGCCGAGCTCGAGCGCGACGTGCTCGCGCCGTGGCGGGCGGCTCGCGGCGACCTCGAGGCGGCCGATCACCTGGCCCCGCGGTTCGCGCCGCTGGTCGTGGCGCTCCGCGACTATGCCGCGGCCCGCCAGCGGTCGTGGGAGACGTTCGACGCCGCCCTCCACGCCACCGGCGACGACCGCCAGACCAGGCTCGATCTCCACCATGTCCAGGATCGCGTTGCCCAGCAGGCCGCGAACGTCGTGCAGGCCGAGCTCGAGCGGCTCGCCAGGTGATCGCATACGCCGCCTCGCCGAGGCTCGTCGGGCAATAACCTAGTCGCCCTCGATCCCGTACTGCCGCAGCTTCTTCCACAGCGTCGTGCGGTTGATGCCGAGCATCGACGCGGCCTTCGTCTTCTGGCCCTCGCACAGCTCGAGCACGCGCAGGATGTGCGTGCGCTCGAGCTCGTCCAGCGTCGGGATGTGATCGCCGGTGAACGTGGTGAGCCCGGTCGCGAGGATGGGGCGACCGAACGTCGAGGCGACGTCGGCGACGTCGAGCACGTCACCGGTGGCGAGGATCACCGCGCGCTCGAGCGTGTTCTCGAGCTCGCGCACGTTGCCGGGCCACGGCTGGGCGGCGAGGTGGGCGATCGCGGCATCGGTGAGGTGTAACCGGCCGCGCTCCGCCCGCAGCGCGGCCTGCTCGGCGAAGTGGCGCGCGAGCAGCGGGATGTCGCTCGTGCGGTTGCGGAGGGCCGGGACCTCGATCGTGATGACGGCGAGCCGGTAGTAGAGGTCCTCGCGGATCGAGCCATGCTTGACCGCCTCGTCGAGCGCGCGGTTCGTCGCGGCGATCACGCGGGCATCGACGCGGAGTGCGGTGGTGCCGCCGACCGGCTTGACCTCGCCATCCTGCAGCGCGCGCAGCAGCTTGGGCTGGAGCTCGAGCGGGAGCTCGCCGATCTCGTCGAGGAACAGCGTGCCACCGTCGGCCGCGAGGAACAGGCCTCGCTTCGCCGTGTCGGCGCCGGTGAACGCGCCGCGGACGTGGCCGAACAGCTCGCTGTCCAGCAGCGTGCCGACCAGCGCGCCGCAGTTGACCGGCATGAACGCGCGCCCGGCGCGCCGGCCCGCGAAGTGGAGCGCGCGCGCGACCAGCTCCTTGCCGGTGCCGCTCTCGCCGGTGATCAGCACGGTGGCATCGGACTGCGCGACCTTGTCGATGGTCGCGCGCATCTGCTGCATGGGAGCGGACTCGCCGATCATCGAGCCGTACGCGAGCCGCTTGGTCAACTCGCCGTGCGCGCGCCGCAGCTCGTCCTCGTCGAGCGCGCGCCGGACCACGAGCCGGAGCTCGTCGGGGGAGAACGGCTTGCCGATGTAGTCGCGCGCGCCGAGCTTCATCCCGCGCACCGCGGTGTCGATCGACGGGTACGCGGTGATCAGGAGCACCGCGGGCGGTGGATCGCCGACGAGCAGGCGCGGCAGGATCGAGACGCCGTCTTGATCGGGCAGGTTGATGTCGCAGAGGACCAGATCGAAGCGACGCCGGCCCACCGCGGCGAGCGCCCCGGCGGCGGAGTCGACCGACTCGACCTCGTGCCCGGCGCGGCCGAGGACGTCGCTGCACAGCGCGCGGATACCGCGCTCGTCATCGACGACGAGGATGCTACTCACGACTGGGATTCTCTCATCATTCCCGGCGCGATGGCCGGCTCACGCGTTCGGGATCACGATGCGGAACTCGGCACCGCGGCCATCCGCCCGATCTCCGACCTCGATCGAACCGCCGGCGGTCGCGATCAGGTGCTTGCAGACCGCGAGGCCCAGCCCCGTGCCGACCCCGGCGGCCTTCGTCGTGAAGAACGGGTCGAACACCCGGGGGCGATCCTTGTGCGGGATGCCTGGGCCATCGTCGGACACCGTGATGAGCGTGGCGATCCCGCCGGGAGCGGGCTTCACGGCGATGGTGATGGTTCCCCGCGTCGCCCCGTCTGACCGCGCCTGCGCCTCCGTCATCGCCTGCGCCGAGTTCTGCACCAGGTTGACGAGCACCTGCTGCAGCGAGTGTGACTCGATGGCGATCGACGCGGTCGACCCGATCTCGCTCGTCAGCGTGGCCCGTGCCTTCTTGAGCTGCGGCCCGAGCAGCGCGTTGACGTGCCGCACCACGGCCGCGGGCTGACAGTTGAACTCGTAGGTCGGGCCCCCGGCGGCCGGCGTCTCGAGGCCGCGTTCGCTCTGGCGTGGGGTGCGCGCGTACTCGAGCAGCCCTCCGACGATCCCCTTCATCCGCTCGGCTTCGCTGGCGATCAGCTCGAGCGCGGCGAGATCCGGATGGCCCTCGGGCTTGTCCTCCTGGAGCAGCTTGGCGTAGCCGAGCACGGTGGTCAGCGGGTTGTTGATCTCGTGCGCGACCTGCGCCGACATCACGCCGACCGACGCGAGTCGATCGCCCCGCGCGAGCGCGGTCTGCAGCTCGGAGCGCTCGGCGATCCGGCGCGCCATCTCGTCGATCCGCTGGCCGAGCACCCCGATCTCGCCGGGGCCCTTGATCGGCGAGCCGGCATCCGCATTGCCGGCGGCGATCGCGTCGGCGCGGTGGGCGAGGGCGGCAAGCGGACGGGTGAGCCGGGTCGCGAAGAACACGCCGAGGGCGAGGGCGATCGCGAGCGCGCCACCGCCGATGATCAGGGTGTCGCGCGTCGTCCGGCGCGCCAGGGCGTACGCCTCGTGCTCCGGCTGCTGGTGCAGGATCGCCCACCGCACCCCGCGTAACGACTGGTAGCTCGACAGGTTGCGGTACGCGCTGACCCAGCCGTTGGCGGTGAGCGTGCCTTCCACGGTCGAGGCCAGCGCGCGATCGACCGCCGGGTCCCTGCCCGCGAGCGAGCCGGGCGGCCCCACCCACGCTTCGCCGGGCACGCGCCCGGCCACGTCCTCGCTCGACGCGACCGGCACCCCGGTGCCGTCGACCACGACCACCCGCGCGCCATCCCCGAGCCGCGCAGCCGCGATCACGTCGCGCACGAACTCGAGGTCGAGGCTGGCGACGAACACGCCCATCAGCTCGCCGGTCCGGCTGCGGGCCTGGACCACCAGGTGCACGACGGTCTTGCCGCCGGCATGCTGCGCATCACCGATGTAGCCGCCGAAGCTGTGCGAGCCGACGTCGACGCCCTTCGGTACCGGATCGCCATGGCGCAGCTCGCCCTCGGCGTCGAGGATCGAGAGCGCGGACACGATCGGCACGTCGCGGCGGAGCCGCTTGGTCAGCAGCTGGGTCCGGCGCGCATCATCGGGATCATCGGCCCACGTCGCGGCCGCGAGCTCGACGGTGCGCCGCGCGCCCTGCAGCGTGCCATCGAGCGCGGCTCCGACCGCACGGATGTGGGCGAGCGCGCCGCGGTTGACCTCTCGCTCGACATCGGCGCGAGCACGGACGATCGCGAGGACACCGACGATCACCGTCGGCACGATCGCGGCGAGCGTCAGCACGAGCAACACGCGCCAGCGCAGCGAGGAGGACGGCTTGGTCACGGCGGGCCCTCTGGCGGATGACCGGTCACGCCCGCCGCGAGCCGACGCCACGCGCGCCGCACGCCCGCGATCGCCTCGTCGGGAGTCGCGTCGTGGGCGATCACGGCGGCGAGCGCGGGGTTCAGATCATCGAACAGCAGTGGCGTCCGCGGGTCGCGGGGCAGCGGCTCGGCGGCGCGCAGGGCCTCGTAGACCGCCCGGGCGAGTGGGGGAGCCGCGTCGAGAGCGGAGCGCCGCGTCGGCACCGTCCCGAACGACTCGGCGAACCGGACCTCGACCGCGACCGCGGTGAGCTCGGCCGCGAGCTTCCAGCCGTCGGCAGGGTGCTTCGCGCATCGCGGCACGACCAGCAGCTGGCCACCGCGCGGGGCATGCGCGAGCGGGCTCACGGCGAGCCGGTCGCGGTCTCGCAGCGCGCCGAGCTGCCACGGCCCGGTGACCCAGTACGCCAGCTCCCCGGCCTGCCATCGCCTGAGCTCGTCGGGCGCCTCGCTGCCGGCCGGCGGCGGTGGCGCGGCGAGGTCGCCGAACAACGCCGCGAACCGGGCGAGCGCGCGGACCGCGCCATCGCCATCGAGGCCCGTGCTGCCCGGCACGTCGACCGAGACGATCGACAGATCCGCTCCCTCCGAGCGTAGCCAGGGCAGCAGCCAGTAGCCATCGACCCGGATCCCGAGAGGATAGCTGCGGGGCTCGGCCTTGCCGGCGCGGGCCGCGGCCACGAGATCGTCGATGCTCGCGGTCGCGGGGGCGGGGCGCTCGCGATCGCGCACCACGACGAGCCCATCGACGCTCTGCGGCACCGCCCATCGGGTGGGGTCTCCGTCGATGGTGACCAGCGAGGCTGCCTCGGGGGTCCAGTCGAGCCCCGCGAGGTCGGGCGGGCTCGGGACCAGCTCGGAGCGCAGTCCCGGCAACCACGTGGCATCGATGCGGATCAGATCGGGGCAGCTGGTCGCGGTGTGCAGGATCTCGCTGATCACCTGCTGGCCGCGCGCGAACGGCACGAGCGACGACTCGACCGCGAACCGCTCGGAGCCCGAGATCGTCGCGTTGAACAGCTCGGTCTCGCCGGCGCCGAAGGTGTGGAGGAACCGGATCGGCGCCGGTGCGGGAGCTTGCCCGCCACACGCCACGACCGCGAGGATCACGAGGACGCAACTGCGGACCGGCACGCGACGACTGTACTCTCCGATCCGACCTCGGCGCACCGGACCGCGTGATACTCAGGGCTGTGCGGAGCATGACCGGATACGGCCGCGGGGTCGTCGAGCAACACGGGATGCGCGCCACCGTGGACGTGCGCGCGGTGAACCACCGGTTCCTCGACCTCAAGCTGCGCGGGGCCCCGATCGCGCCGGCGATCGAGGAGGCCGTCTCGACCCGGGTGCGGGCCTCGATCGAGCGTGGGTCCGTGGTCGTGTCGATCCACCTCACCCGCGAGGGCACCGCCGGGACCACCCGGATCGATGCCGAGGCCGCGCGCCGCGCCCACGACATGCTCGCCGAGACCGCGACGCGCCTCGGGCTCGCCGGGCCAGACCTCTCCCTCGTGCTGGCGCAGCCCGGCGTCGTCGTGTCCGGAGACGAGCAGCGCGAGGAGGCTCCCCCGGTGGTCGCAGCTCTCGAGGCCGCGCTGGTCCAGCTCGACCAGATGCGGGCCGCCGAGGGCGTGGCGCTCGCCACCGATCTGACCGCGCGGTTCGCCGAGCTCGGTGGGCTGCGCGTGGCGCTCGCCATGCTGGCGGCCGGTGTCCCGCATCAGCTCTCGAAGCGCCTGCACGAGCGGGTGCGTCGCCTGCTCGACGATGCCTCGACGCTCGATCCGGCCCGGCTGGCCCAGGAGATTGCCATGCTGGCCGATCGGGCGGACGTGACCGAAGAGCTGGTCCGGCTCGACTCGCACCTGGATCAGGCGCGGACGCTGGTGGCCTCGCCGACGGCCGCCGGGCGCAGGCTCGACTTCCTCGTTCAGGAGATCGGCCGCGAGCTCAACACGATCGGCAGCAAATCCACGCTCGCGGAGATCAGCTCGGCGGTCGTCGAGGCCAAGGCCGTGCTGGAGAAGGTCCGCGAGCAGGTCCAGAACGTCGAATAGCGGAGGAACTTGGAGACCGTGGTCGTTTCCGGTCGCAGTCGGGAGATGATCGCGCGATCTCCGTCAGGGGTCTGATGTAAAGATACCGCTGTGTCGAACCGGGGCGTCCTGGCCATCGTGTCGTCGCCTTCGGGCGCAGGCAAGACCACGCTCACGCGCCGGCTGATCGACGAGTTCGGACCACGGCTCGAGTTCTCGGTCTCGTACACCACACGGCCGATGCGCCCCGGCGAGGTCGAGGGGCGCGACTACCACTTCGTGACCCCCGAACGGTTCGCGGAGATGGTCCAGCGCCACGAGTTCGCCGAGTACGCGTTCGTCCACAACAACCGCTACGGCACGGCGCAGGCGCCGATCGAGGCGGCCCTGGCCCGTGGCAACGACGTCATCTTCGACGTCGACTGGCAGGGTGGCGAGGTGCTCTCGGCGCGCTGGCCCGAGGACTCGCTGAAGGTGTTCATCCTACCGCCCGATCTCCACGTGCTCGAGGCGCGGCTGCGCCGGCGCGCGACCGATCTGCCCGAGATCGTGCAGCAACGGCTCGACAAGGCGAAGGAAGAGCTCGCGCACTTCAGCGAGTACCAGCACCTGATCGTCAACGACGAGCTCGAGCGCGCGTATGCGGTCCTGCGCGCGATCTACCTGACCCGGCGCTACGGCGAGCGCGATCGGCCCGACGTGCCGTATCCACTCGCGGAGCTCGCACAGGTGGTCGAGGCCAACCAGCGCTCCGGGGCAGAGGCGCACGCTCGGCAGCTCGTCGGGGCTGGCTAGCCGACCTCACCTGCGACGATCCACTGTCGCATTGACGGCGGTTTCGCATTGCGCCACCCTGGATCGATGAGGGGCTTTCTCGCCGTGGCCGGTTGGGTCCTCGTGGTTGCCGCTGGGTGTACCCGGACCTTCAAGGGCGAGGCGGTCCAGCCGAATCCCCTGGCCAAGCCCACCGAAACGCTGCGGCAATCCGAGAAGATCACGATCGTCACCGGAGACATGGAGCTCGATCAGCCCGATCCGGCGAACCCGACGCAGCGCGCCTCGATCGCCCACAACCACCGCTACCCGCTCTACAACGCCGCGAGCTTCACGATCGTCTCGCGCGATCGGCTTCGGTTTCATGTCCAGATCGACCACAAGTGGCAGGAGTGGGCCGACCTCAACACGTGGACGGTCGAGCTCCAGGACGACCAGGGCCGGCGCTGGGTCCCCGAGTCGGTCGAGCACGCGCGCACCAAGATCATGACGACGATGTGGGACCGCGAGCAGCAGACCGCGATCCGCAACCGCTTCGGCGACGTCGTGGCGCTCAATGACGACGGGTGGAAGCGCCGGCAGACCCTCGGCTCGCTCTCGGTGTTCCGCGGCAAGGCCGACTTCGTCTTTTACCAGCGCGACCTGTTCCACGCGAACGTCCGCTCGCTCAAGCTCGTCGTGAAGCGAACTGGCGAGGCCTTTCAGTTCACCTGGAACTTCCAGGATACCGTCGCCTCCGAATAACCCCGGATTGGCGAGGGGGGGGGACCTGCCACCGCGCGTGGTATCTTTTGCGTGCTCCCTCGCGCAACGATGCACCAGCTAGAACAGATCCTCTCGGAGGTAGCCGGCTACTATCCAGCGGCTGACTTGCCGCTCGTTCGGCGCGCATACCAATTTGCGGCCGCCGCGCACGACGGACAGACGCGCAAGTCGGGCGATCCCTACGTCACCCATCCGCTCGCGGTCGCGCAGATCATCGCCGAGCTGAAGCTCGATGTCGCTTCGGTCTGCGCGGGGATCCTGCACGACTGCGTGGAGGACACCAGCGCGACGGTCGACCAGCTCGGCGAGATCTTCGGCAAGGAGATCGCGTTCCTCGTCGACGGCGTGACCAAGCTCGGCAAGCTGCCGTACTCGACGCGCGAGGAGCAGCAGGCCGAGAACTTCCGCAAGATGTTGCTCGCGATGGCGCGCGACATCCGCGTCATCCTCGTCAAGCTCTGCGATCGCCTCGACAACATGCGGTCCCTCAACCACCTGCCGCCCGAGAAGCAGGAGCGCATCGCCGCCGAGACGATGCAGATCTACGCGCCGCTGGCCCACCGGCTCGGCATCCAGTGGGTCAAGGTCGAGCTCGAGGACCTCGCGTTCAAGTACACGTCCCCGGTCGAGTACGAGCAGCTCGCGTCCGATGTGGCGAAGACCCGCGCCGAGCGGCTCGAGTACATCCACCATGTCGAGAAGCTGATCCACAAGGAGATGCTCGACAACGGCGTGCCCTGCGAGGTGATGGGGCGCGCCAAGCACCTGTACTCGATCCACCAGAAGATGAAGCGCACGCAGCGCCCGTTCGAGGACATCCACGACGCGATCGGGTTCCGCGTGATCACCGACTCGCAGATGCACTGCTATCACGCGCTCGGGGTGGCCCATCAGACCTGGACCCCGATCCCCGGCCGGTTCAAGGACTACATCGCGCTTCCCAAGCCGAACCTCTACCAATCACTGCACACCGCCGTGATCGGGCCGCGCGGCGAGCGCATCGAGATCCAGATCCGGACGCGCGACATGAACCTGGTCGCCGAGCACGGCATCGCGGCGCACTGGAAGTACAAGGAAGGCAAGATCGTCGTCGACGAAGACGACAAGAAGTTCGCGTGGCTGCGCCAGCTCATGGAGAGCCAGAAGGAGCTGCGCGATCCGACGGAGTTCCTCGAGTCGGTCAAGATCGACCTGTTCGGCGACGAGGTCTACGTGTTCACACCGGGCGGCGACGTGAAGGCGCTACCGAAGGGCTCGTGCCCGATCGACTTCGCGTACGCGGTGCACTCGTCGATCGGTGACCACTGCTCGGGCGCGCGCGTCAACAGCATGATCGTCCCGCTGCGGTACCAGCTGCGCAACGGCGACACGATCGAGATCATCACGAGCCCGAACCAGAAGCCGAACAAGGACTGGCTCAAGCTGGTCAAGACGGCGCGCGCCCGGACCAAGATTCGCTACCTGCTGCGCCAGGAGCAGCGCGACAAGGCCGTCTTGCTCGGCACCGACCTCATCGACAAGGCGCTGCGCAAGCACTCGACGTCCCTGGCGCGCGCCGAGAAGCAGCTCCAGCACGCCGCGCGCGAGCTCAAGTGCGTCACCGTCGACGAGCTGATCATCCAGGTGGGCTACGGCAAGATCACCGCACAGCAGGTGCTCGAGAAGGCGCTGCCGGAGCTCGAGAAGAAGGACAAGGATCCCGAGAAGAAGCCCGAGAGCATGCTGAAGACGCTGCTCCGCAAGGTCACGCGGCGAACGTCGTCGAGCGGGATCAAGGTCGCCGGAGAGGAAGACATCCTCGTTCGGTTTGCGAAGTGTTGCAGCCCGCTGCCGGGCGATCCCGTCGTCGGGTTCATCACCCGCGGCCGCGGCGTGACCGTGCATCGCCGCGATTGCGACAAGGGCCTCGACCTCGAGCCGGAGCGCCGGATCGAGGTCGAGTGGGACGCCAACGGCAAGACCAAGCACGAGGTCGCGATCCAGGTGCTGTGCTCGGACAAGCCGGGGCTGCTCGCGCACATCTCCCAGTCGTTCACCGACCAGGGGGTCAATATCTCGCAGGCACACTGCCGCGCGACCGACGACGGCCGCGCCGTGAATACGTTCCACGCGTCGGTACGCGACCTCGATCAGCTGAAACAGGTGATCCGGTCGCTGTCACGCATCAAGGGCGTCTACTCGGTCGACCGCGTCGCGGCCGAAGCGTCGTGACGTCAGCGACGAGGAGCAGGCTTGCCGGGCTCGCCGAGCGCGGCGAACAGCTCGCTCGTCGACGCGGTCGACTTCTTCGCGAGCCGGTTCTTGCGGCGACGGCCGGCCTTCTCGTGCTTGTTCGTGCGCTTGACGCGGGTCGCTTTAGTGTTGGAAGCCATGGCGGATCCTCGAGTACCGCCCGCCGACAACGGTTGTCAACCTCGCTCGACGACGTCTAAGGGGCAGGCTAGATTGCTTTCCCCGGCGGATGTCCTTACGATCCACATACCTAGCGCGCAACTTGAGGCCAGCCGAACGATGAAGCTCTGTCCCAAATGCCTGAAGCAATTCAGCGATGACGCGAACTTCTGCCCGGTCGATGCGGCCCGATTGAGCCCCATCGACCCCGGCGAGGCGACCGAGGCCACCGAAACCGATTCGCTGTCGGCCCGGTTTTCGCTCGGGGCGCCGCTCGGAGGCTCGCGCACCGGGGCCGTGCACCGAGCGACCGACAAGCAGGGCGGCCCGGACGTGGCCATCAAATTCGTCGCTCGAGCAGTCACCGCGCTGCCGGGGGTCGCCCAGCGGCTCGAGCGCGAGCTCAAGCAACTCGAGCGCGTCCAGAGCGCTGGTGTCGCCAAGGTCCTCGCCTCGGGCAACCGTGGCGACGTGCCGTGGGTCGCCCTCGAGTTGGTCGACGGAGCCCAGACCTTGGCCGATGCGATCAACGCCCGTGGCCCGATCGCGCTCGATCAGTCCGCGCACCTCATCGAGGCGATCGGCGAGGCGCTCATCGAGGCGGCGCAAGTCGGCGTCGTCCACCGCGACCTCGCACCGAAGAACGTGCTGTTCGCCGGCTCGGAGATCAAGCTCATCAACTTCTCGCTGCCGGTGCCGACCAACGAACGCGTGCCGGGCGTCCCCGAGTTCGTGGCGCCCGAGCAGGTCGATGGCAAGCCGGTGGACCAGCGCTCCAACCTCTACAGCCTGGGCGCGCTCTACTACTACGTCCTCACCGGCCAGACCGTGCACGGCGGTTCGGTGGAGGACGTGCATCGTGCGCACGTCAACAGTGCGATCACGACGCCGTCGTCGCTCGCGCCGATTCCCGCCCCGGTCGAGGCCGTGATCATGCGGGCCCTCGATCGCAGCCCGACCAAGCGGTTTCTGACCGTCCGCCAGTTCGTCGACGAGGTCGGCCGTGTTGCCCGCGGCGAGAGCGAAGTCCGCACCACCCAGCCGATGGGCAAGGTGGCTCGCCCGAAGGCCGAGCTCGTGGAGACCTTGCTCGGCGTCCGCTCGGGCCCGATCGCCGCACCCCACGCGAACGTCCCGTCCGCGGTCGTTGCGGCCCCACCCGTGGCCGCCGCGACGAACCAGGCGGTCGGCCAGCACACCGTGATCGGCATGGCATCCGGATCCGGCCACGCGCCGCCGGCTGCTCACGCCAACGTTCCGCCGACGGCTGGCGAGCGTTCGCCGTGGGCGCCTCCTTCGAGCAACGAAGCTGGCGCGATGGCCGTTGCGGCGATGCCCGCGACCACGACCCCACCCGTCGTGGCGGCCCCCGTCGTGGCGGCCCCCGTCGTGGCGGCCCCCGTCGTGGCGGCCCCCGTCGTGGCGGCCCCCGTCGTGGCGGCCCCGCAGGTCGCGGCACCCGCCGGCAAGAAGGCCAAGGGCGAGGGCGAGAGCAAGGGCAAGTTCCGCGAGACGATGTGGTTCAAGAAGGGCGAGCTCGACGCCCAGGCAGCGCAGGCTGCCGCCGAGGAGCGCGTGAACACCGGCAAGGATGCGGTGGGCGACAAGGCCGACTCGCTGCCGATCGACGAGCGCTACAAGGACGATGGCTCGATCACCCGCGGTGACAAGGAGAAGTACAGCCTTCGCACCGGCGGAACCCAGATGATGTCGGCGATCAAGGACAGCGACCTCGGCGCCGGCACGTCGCGCGTGTCAGAGGACGCCTTGATCGGTGAGATGAAGGGCGGGCGTCAGTGGATCTTCTTCGCCATCATCGGCGGATTGGTCGCGATCGGGATCATCATCTTCTTCGTCTCTCGCTGACGATCGAGCGCATCAGCTCGTTCGCGCCGTGGAAGTCCGTCGACGTGCCGTCGGCCAGATCGATCTCGCCTTTGACGCACATCGCCGCTGCCTCGACGACGAGGTCGGGATGGGCGCCCGCGACCCCGATGACGGTGACCTCGCGCGTGGCGAGCTCGCCAGGCAGCGCGCGGCCAGGCGCGAGGACAGTCAGGGTGGCGCGTGGCCCCGCGAGCCCGGCCGCGAGCTCGACGGCCTCCGGGGTGATCGCGATCACCCGCCAGGGCCGTGCGCCGTTGCCTTGCGTGGCGATCGACGCGAGCACCGCGGCGCGAACCTCGTCGAGCATGCCGCCGCCCACGGCTGGCGCGACCGCGGCTCCATGCGCGCGCAGCCAGTCACCCCAGGCGGCGCGCGCCGGATCGGCGACCACGGCCGGCGCGATGCCCTTGGCCCGCAGGATCTCGACCAGGAAGCGCGTGATCGGCGACGCCCCGACGAGCACGACGGGATCGCGAGCCGCGAGCCCGGTTCGCGCATAGAGCGTGTACGCGGTCGCGACCTCCCCGGCGACCGCCGCACCCGCGGGGCTCGGCAACGCGAGGCCGTCGTCGAGGCTGACGAGCCAGCGACCGGTCGCGATCAGGTGATCGCCGATCACGTTCCGCCGTCTCGCGAGCGGGCACACGGGCGCGCCGCCACGTCGGCAGACCTCGCACTCGCCACACGGATCGATCGGGCCGACGAGCACGCGGCGCCCCACCAGCGAGGTCGCTCGTGTGCCGGCCTTCCGGACGAGCCCCATCGCGGCGGAGCCCTGGGTCGCCTCGACCTCGACCTCGACGTCGTCGTCGCCGAGCTCGCTCACCAGTCGTCGTGGCCGCGCCGCTTGGGCGGGGGGCTGCTCTCGGGCTCGAGATCGGGATCGAGCATGGTGGGCCCGCCAAACGAGTCGCGCGAAGGCGCCGGTGGCGTCCCGATCGCGGTGGACTCGGCCTCGTGCTGGTTGCGGGCGTCGAACGCCATCGCGAAGTCGTCGCCTTCGTTCTCGTAGTGCGACTCCTCGATCAGCGCGCCCTCATCGACGTCCAGGGCCTCGTCCGCAGGGTCGAACGCGGCGAGCGGCGGCGGCGTTCCGACCCGGCCGCGTGGGCTGGGCGGTGCGGTGCGCGGTCCGCTTGCCGAGCCTGCCGCGCTCGGCAAGGCCTGAGCCGCTGGCACCGGGGCGGGCGCCGCGTGGGCCGCGACGGGGAGTCCTTGCTTCGCGCGCCAGGTGGTGAGCGCGACCACGAGGTCGTCGTACGGAATCATGACTCGACGGTACCATGGCGCCTGGACCGGCAGTGGTGACGACCGCGGAGACCGGGTAGGGTCCCGTGCGCAATGGACGCCCAGATCCGGCTGCACCGTTCACCCGTGCTCCCGAGCGACGGGTTTGTTCATGGATTCCCCGAGCGTACCGGCGGCGTGTCCACCGGGCCACGCAGCTCGCTCAACCTGGGCGCGCGGTGGGGAGATGACAGGGCGAACGTCGAGGAGAACCGCCGCCGGCTCGCGGCGTACGCGGGCTACGATCACGCGCAGCTCGTCATCACCCGCCACGTCCACGGCACCAACGTCTGGAAAGTTGGCGAGCCGCTCGCCGAGGGCGCCGAGTTTGACGGGCTCGTGTGCGATCGCGTGGGTCCGGTACTCGGCGCGTTCGCTGCTGACTGCATCCCGATGCTGTTCGCGGAGCCCGACGCCCGGGTGTGTGCGGCCGCGCATGCGGGGTGGCGTGGCACCGCCCGAGGCATCGCGGCCAACGTCGTGACCCGCATGATCGAGCTGCGTGCCCGACCCGATCGCGTGCGGGTCGCGCTCGGCCCTTCGATCGGTCCGTGTTGCTTCGAGGTCGGACCCGAGGTGGTGGCCGAGTTCCGCGCCGCGCTCGGCGAGCTCCCGGGCCTGGTCGTCGCCGGCCCCCGCAAGGACCACCTCGATCTACGGGTCGCCTCGCGCGCGGTGCTCGAGCGTGCCGGCGTCCGTCCCGAGCACATCGACGACCGGCCGCCCTGCACGCGCTGCGAGGGCGACCGGTTCTTCAGCTACCGCCGCGACGGCAAGGAAGGCGGCGTGCACATGGGGTTCATCGGCCTGCGCTAGTTCGCCTTGCGCCATGACCCTTCGGGTCACCGAGTCCGCTTCGCGTCCTCGCTGCTTCGCAGCCCGGCGCGGCAGACTACGCGGGGAACGCGCCTTCGGCGCTTCCCGCTAGTTGCAATGCTGCTCAGATAAGG
>JAGSPR010000496.1 GCA_018262455.1 Deltaproteobacteria bacterium
GAGGTCGCGGCCGTAGCCATCGAGGGTGTTGCGCGCGAGCCCGCGCTCGACCTTCAGGTGGTCGAGGTAGAGGTCAGCCGCCTCGTCGAGGCGCAGCCGGCGTGCCATGGGCCATCGTCGACGAATGGCGGGGCGGCGCAAGTTTCCTGTGCCGGTTGCGAACGGGCCTTCGTCCGTCCATAGTCCCCCTCAGATCCCCGGATAACCGACCCAGACGACATGGACATTTCCACCGACACCATCCGCTGGATCTTCGTCGATCTGTTCATCCTGTTGATCTCGATCGCGCTTCACGAGTTTGGCCATGCCTACATGGCGGATCGCCTCGGCGACGACACCCCCCGCCGGCAGGGCCGCGTCACCCTGAACCCGCTGGCGCATGCCGATCCGATCGGGACGTTCCTGCTGCCGTTGATCGGCAACCTGCACGCCGCTGCCGGAGGCCACGGCGGAGGCTTCGGCTGGGGCAAGCCGGTGCAGTGGAACCCGTCGCGGATCCGGCGGGGAATCCGGATGTCCACCGCCAACATCCTGGTCTCGTTCGCCGGTCCGTTCATGAACCTGGCGCTCGCCACGGTCCTGGCGCTCGTCCACACGATCCTGCGTGCGGCTGGGGTGGTCGACGGCGCCGCCCTCACCGTGCTCGACCCGGACGCGATCTTCTACGTCGCGGTCACCACGAACTTCGTGCTGTTCTTCTTCAACCTGCTGCCCGTGCCACCGCTCGATGGTGGCCACATCACGCGGGCGTTCATGCCGTATCGCCATCGCGAGACGTTCGATAACGTCGCCAAGTACGGACCCTTCATCGTGATGGGTGTCGCGTTCATCCCGCCGATCAACAAGGTGTTCCTCGTACCTGCTGGATGGTGTGCGGAGCATCTGTACAAGGGCCTTGGCTCGCTGTTCGGACTTTAGATGGATCAGGCTGGATACCAGGTCGCCCTCGACGTCTTCGAGGGGCCACTCGATTTGCTACTTCACCTCGTGAAGAAGCACGAGCTCTCGATCCTCGACATTCCGATCTCGTTCGTCACCGAGAAGTACCTCGACTACCTCGATGCGATGGCGGCGCTCGATATCGACGTCGCGGGCGAGTACCTGCTGATGGCGGCGACGCTCTGTCACATCAAGTCGCGCGAGCTGCTGCCGACGCCCGAGCTCGAGGAGCAGGACGACGAGGTCGAGGGGGCCGAGGCCGAGGCCGAGATCGATCCTCGCGCCGACCTGATCAAGCGCCTCCTCGAGTATCAGAAATACAAGGAGGCGGCGACCCAGCTCGGTCAGCGGCCCGTCGTCGGCCGCAACGTGTGGAGCCGCGGTGCGCCCACCGAGGACGCCGTGAGCGAAGGCGTCGATGCCGATGCGATCGCGCCGCTGGCGCCGTTCCCGGTGCACAAGCTGATCGAGGCCTTCGATCGGGTGATGCAGCAGGCCAAGGTCAAGGTCACGCATGATGTCTTGATCGATCGGCTGAGCGTCAGCCAGAAGATTGCCGAGCTGACCGACCGGCTCGAGGCCGAAGGCCGGTTCACGTTCACCTCGATGTTCGGCTTCCTGCGCGATGGCGTGGCGCGCTCGGTCGTCGAGATCCGCCACGAGGCCGTGGTGACGTTCCTGGCGCTGCTCGAGATGGCGAAGCTGCGGCTGATCGCGCTCACCCAGCCCGAAGGCGGCGAAGAGATCATGATCGAGCGCTCGGGCGATGACCTCCGGGCCCGCGTCCAGGCCGGCGTGGCCCGCGACGACTATCGGTAGTGTCGGACCGCCGTGCTAGAAGGCGGCGAGGTACCCCGTGAGCCGAAAGCGCAAACATAAGGCCAAGCCCAAGGCCTCGATCAAGGCCGGCTCGATCGAGTCGACGCTCGACGCGACCAGCGGTGACCCAGTCGACCCGGCGCTCGATCCGGAGTCCGATCCGGGCACGGCGCCGGAGCTCGCCACGGCGAGCGCAGCGCCGGACGAGGAGGTCCTTGCGGAGGGAAGCGGTCCGGTCGAGGCCGCGATGGGCGAGGCCGACGCCTTGGCCTCCGCCTTGGCCTCCGCTTCAGGCACCCCGTCAGGCGACGCCGTGGCGGCGGATTCAGGTGACGTCGACGTCGTCGTCCGCGAGGTCGAGGAGGAGCGGGTCGCCGATGACGAGGCGCTGCACGCGATGGAGCAGCCGGTCGAGACCCTCGCCGATGATCTCGAGCGCCGCATGGACGGCGAGGCCATCGACGGCGAGGCCATCGACGGCGAGGCCATCGATCCGGTCGCCACGCTGCCGACCAGCGCTGCCACCATGGATGCGTCGCAGCTCAAGCAGCTCGTCGAGGCCCTGGTGTTTGCCTCGGACAAGCCGATCACGGTGGTGCGGCTGCGCCAGCTCACCCGCATCAGCGACACCCGGCGGCTCGAGCATGCGCTCGCCGAGCTCGCCGAGGATTACCGCGATCGCGGGCTCGTCCTCCAGCAGGTCTCCGGCGGCTACCAGTTCCGGACCCGAACGCAGTGGGCTGGCTGGGTCCAGCAGCTGATCGCCGGTCGGCCTGTCCGGCTGTCGCGTGCCCAGCTCGAGACGCTGGCGATCATCGCCTACCGCCAGCCGATCACGCGACCAGAGATCGACGAGATCCGCGGCGTGGACTCGTCTGCCACCCTCAAGCTCCTGATGGATCGCGCGCTGATCCGCATCCTCGGCAAGAAGGAGGAGGTTGGTCGCCCGATGCTCTATGGCACCACGAAGGAGTTCCTCGACTTCTTCAGCCTCGGCGATCTGCGAGAGCTCCCGACCCTGCGCGAATACTCCGAGCTGACCGACGAGAGCCGTCAGGTCATGACCGACCGGCTGGGAGCCGCCCCGAACAGCGGCGACGATGACGGCGGCGAAGGCGGCAACGGCGGTGACTCGGGCGGCGGTGCTCCACCCTCGGCCGGGTTTGAGCCCGAGAGTGGGGGAGACGTCGGCCTGGGTGCCACCGCCGAGATCATCGAGCTCGAGGACATGATCGCGACCATGGGGCGTGCGGCGGAGGACGACGAGGACGATGGTTCGTCGGAGCTCCTGGTGGACGGGTTCGTGGCGACCATGTCGGGCGAGATCAGCGCTTCGGAGCTCATCGCTGCGATGCGCGTGGATTCGGATCCCGGCACGACGGCAGGTGTTGCGTTCGACCCGGGGGCGCATGAAGAGGCGACCGCCTCGGTGTTGATCTCAGCGATCCGGGCCACGGTCGAGGTCGAGGTCGACGGCGGGATCGGGATCGGGGTCGGGGTCGAGCTCGAGGTCGAACGCCTGGAGGCCGACAGCCTCGATCCGTTCGCCGTCACCACTGTCGACAAGGCCACCGAATCGGATGCGTTCGCGTCCGATGGTGGCGAGGCCGCACCGGACGACCCCGCACGCGACCACACCGCCGAACCATCGGATTGAAATCAATGGGTACCCCCGTTCGCTTGCAGCGCTACCTCGCCTCCGCCGGTGTTTCGGCCCGGAGGAAAGCCGAGGAGTTGATCACGGCGGGACGGGTGAAGGTGAACGGGAAGATCGTGAACGTCCTCGGGTCGAAGATCGACCCGGATCACGACTCGGTCGAAGTCGATGGTGAAGCGGTGGTCGCGCTCGACAAGTTCTACGTCCTGCTCAACAAGCCCAAGGCCTGTATCACCGCGGTGACCGATGACCGCGGACGGCCGACCGTGATGGACTACCTGCCGAACCTGCCAGTGCCGGTGAAGCCGGTCGGACGGCTCGATTTCTACACCGAGGGCGTCCTGCTGCTCACCAACGACGGCGAGCTCGCCGCGCGCTTGCTGGCGCCCGCGAACCACGTGCCGAAGACCTATCACGTGAAGGTCCACGGTCAACTCTCGACCGATGACGTGAAGCTCCTGCGGGAAGGGATCCAGCTCGACGACGGCACCACGACGATGCCAGCCGAGGTCGAGATCCTGCCCGGCGAGAGCAAGTACACCTGGCTCGCGATCACGATCCACGAAGGCAAGCATCGCCAGATCCACCGGATGATCGAGGCGCTCGGGTACCAGGTCGACAAGCTGCAGCGCGTCGCATTCGCCAACCTCTCGTTTCACGATCTGCGCGTCGGTGATGCGCGCGAGCTGACACAGGGCGAGCTCAACACGCTGCGCGACATCGTCGGCCTCGATCACAGCTCGGTGGCACGCGGATCATGGAACGCGCGGCGCGAGCGCACCGATATCCCACGCCGAGCGCGTGCCAAGGCCCGAGCCGAGGCCGAAGCCGAGCTCGCGGAGCGCGAGGCGAGGGAGGCCCAGAAGGCACGCGAGCCGGCCCACGGTCCCGATGATCTCGACGACTGGGTCGACGAGCTCGACGCCGACGACGTAGACGCCGCGCCCGATGCTGGGGACCGGACACCCGACGTACGAGGCGGACGTGATGCGCGGGGAAGTGTCGTGCCTGCTCGTAGCTACCGCGGCCTCGGCGACCCGCGTGGTGGAGAGGGGCCCGGTCGAGATGCTCGTCCTGCTCCCCGCACCCCGCCCACGTCGCACCGCGGCGACGCGCCTGCGCGCAGCCCCCATCGCGCAGCACCTGCGCGCAGCTACGGTGGCGATTCGCGCTCGCGGGGTCGTGATGCAGGCCCGCCCAGCCGTGCCGACGCGCGCTCGCGGGGTCGTGATGCAGGCCCGCCCAGCCGTGCCGGCCGGCGCCGACGCGCGCCCGCGTGGACGCGGCAGCGATGCACCTGCGCGCAGCTTCGGTAGCGATTCGCGACCGCGTGGACGCGGCGGCGATGCACCTGCGCGCAGCTTCGGTAGCGATTCGCGACCGCGTGGACGCGGCGGGGATGCACCCACGCGCAGCTTCGGCGGAGACTCGCGCCCGCGGGGCCGCGATGCAGGCCCGCGCGGCGGTGCCGGCGGTGACTCGCGGCCGCGTGGACGCGGCGGAGATGCGCCGGCGCGCGGCTTCGGTGGCGACTCGCGCCCGCGGGGCCGCGATGCAGGCCCGCGCGGCGGTGCCGGTGGTGACTCGCGGCCGCGTGGACGCGGCGGAGATGCGCCGGCGCGCGGCTTCGGTGGCGACTCGCGCCCGCGGGGCCGCGATGCAGGCCCGCGCGG
>JAGSPR010000497.1 GCA_018262455.1 Deltaproteobacteria bacterium
GCGAGCGCGCTGCTGTGATAGAGCGGCAAGGGGACGTACAGCACGTCGTCGGGGCGCAGGGCGAGCGCGGCCATCCCGAACGCACCGGCGCTCTTGACCCACCGGAAGTGGCTCATGATCGACGCCTTCGGCAGCCCGGTGGTCCCCGACGTGTAGATGTAGAAGCAGGCATCGCCGAGGCGGACGTCGGCGAGCTGCGGTGGCGACGCGTCCGAGGTGTGCGCCAGCTCGCCTCGCGCATCGGTCGCAGCGGGCGGCACAGGACCTTCTCCGCGGTCGGCCAGCCACAGCAGGTGGTCACGCTCCGGGACCTCGATCGCCCTACCGAGGTCGGCGAACGTGCTCCACAGCTCTTCGCCGATCACGAAGCACGTCGCGTTGCAGATGCGCAGGCTGTGCTCGAGTGCGTGACCCTGCTGCCGGGAGTTGATCATCGCGGCGATCGCACCGAGCTTGACGATGCCGGCGACCGCGAACAGCAGCTCGGGTCGGTTGTCGACGAACACGGCGACCGCATCGCCCTTGCGAAGGCCGCGCGCGGCGAGCAGGTTTGCCCAGCGGTTCGCCTCGCGATCGAGCTCGGCATGCGTGTAGGAGCGATCCTCGAACAGCAGGGCAGGGCGATGCGGCCAGACGCGCGCGTTGTGCTCGAGGTAGCGACCGATCGACAGCGGCTCGCTCCGATCGGTCTTGGAGGTGAGCCGGACGCCGCGCGCGATCGCGGGCAACTTGCGGACGACGCGTCGAAGGCGCTGCAGCGCGTCGCGGCGACCGCCGAGCAAGGCCTCGAGGTCTCGCAGGCTGGCGGAGACCGAGCGGAGCCGGTCGAGCGGCGTCATCGGATCCACCCTATCACCGCGGCACGAGCTGGCCTCCGGCACATCAACGGTTGTGCGCAGGCCGTCGCCCACATAGCATCGTCAGGTGAGGGTGCTCGCCGTCACGGCGCTGATCGGGTGCAGCTTCGAGATCCGCGCTCCGGATCTCGCCGACGAGACGTCGCGCACGCTCGTCGATGACACGGCCGCCGACTTCGAGAGTCCGAGCGAGCGCATCGACGTGACGACGCCCAAGCGCGGTGTCATCGAACCCGACGCGTTCGCGCTCGACGTCTTGCAGATGGAGGCCTATGCCAAGCCATACCTGCAGCAGGCCGATGTCCTGACGTGGGATCAGCTCGAAGCGCTGCTGCCGGCCGACACGCGCAGCGGCGTCGCGCTCACCGGGTCCGTCGATGCCGACTACTCGACCGGGAGTCCGTTCGGCGTGGGGTTGGTCAACATCACAGACAACTTCACGATCATCTATCGTGGCGAGCTCTACCTCCCGGCGGGGACGACCACGCTCGAGCTCGCGTCCGATGGGCCGAGCCTGCTCGAGATCGCGGCCGGTGCCGATGGCACGTACGGCACTCGCATGTTCGCGCGGACGTCCGCTCCGGTGCTGACCCCGCGCGTCGACGTCAGCGTCCCTGCGGCTGGTTGGTACCCGATCCGCGCCGCGCTCACCGACACGACCGGCGCGGCATGGATCCGGTTCCGTGAGGTCCGGAACAACGTCGTCATCGCCTTCGGGCCGGAGCGCTTCCGGACGCGGATCTCCGAGCATCGCGGCATCGTCATGCAGGTGTTCGACGAGCCCGTCCTGGTGCGATGGGCCGCGGAGGTCCTGCACGTCGATGCCTTGTCTCTGGACTACGGCACCGGGATCCCGCCGAACGACGTTCCCGTGACCGGCGACTTCGGCCTGCGTCTGGTCGGTCAGCTCCTGATCGAGGAGCCGGGGACCTACACGTTCGGAGGTAGCGTCGACGGTCGTGTGCGCATCTTGATCGATCGCGAGGTCGTGGCCGGCGTGCGTTGGCCCGGTGTCGTCGACGGCTCATCTCCGGTGACGCTGACCGCTGGATGGCATGACCTCATCGTCGACTGTGCCGATGTCGGCGGCATCGCAGCGTTCAAGATCGCGATGCTCTCCGCACCGGCGAATGTCCTGCTCGGCACGATCACCCCGGAGATGCTGCGTCCGGTGACGCGCTTCGGACGGCTCACCGCGACGAGCCTGATCGGCAGCACGCTCACGATCTCCGAGAGCTCGCGCACCACCTTCAACCTGCCCCCGGTCGTCCCGGCCGTGCCCGCCGATGCGACGGTCGAGATGGTGGACGTCGGCTACATCCTCAACCACGGCGCACCCGCCGAGGTCACCGTCTCGCTCCTGCTCGGCAACTCGACGGACACGCTGCGCGTGGGCGACCCGACCGTCTCGGCCGCCGACTACCTCGGCGTGCGGACTGCGTTCGCTGGCATGTCGGTAGCCGACGTACCGGGATGGCGACTCGGCGCGATCGACACCGTCACGGGCGGCCTCGGGACGTTCAGCAGCCCCACGGTCTCGGTGGCGTATCGGCGCGCGATGGGGCCGATCAGCCGGACCGCGGTGTTCGCTTCGCGTGCGAGGCCGACACCCGGAGCGCTCGAGCTCGACGCGGTCCGGATCGTCGGCGAGCTTCCCGCCGGCGCGACGGTGACCACCGAGCTCCGCCCGTGCGCCACCGAGACGACGTGTGGCGACTCCACGTGGCTCCCCGCGAGCGCCGAGATGGAACCGATCGCGGCCGCCGAGCTCGTCCAGTACCGGCTCTCGATCACGACCGATGGCTTCGCGCTGCCGAGCATCGACAAGGTCGAGATCGACTATCGCGTCGCCGAGTGATCGCTGACGTCGATTGTCGGGGGCTCCGCCGCGTCACGCGGTACCATGAGCCATGACGAAACGCTGGTTGCTCTGGGTCGCGCTGGTCGGTTGCGATGATGGAACAGCCGGCGACCCGTACACGCAGGTCGTCGAGGTGTCGGTGAACCCGAACCGGGATCTCGACATCCTGTTTGTCATCGACGACTCACCGTCGATGTTCGACAAGCAGAAGAACCTCGCGGACAACTTCCCGAAGTTCATCGATCGCCTGAATGCGTCGTCAGGCGGGTTCCCGAACCTGCACGTCGGGGTCGTCACGTCGGACATGGGGACCAAGGGAAGCGAGGTCATGGCACTGGCGACGCCGATCGGGCAGGTCGGCAACGGCGGCTGTAGCGGAAACGGCAAGGGGGGTGCGCTTCAGATCAGCGGTGCGCCGGTGACCGGCAGCTATCTCTCCGACGAAATCAACTTCGATGGCGGGCGGAACCGGAACTACACGGGCGACATCTCGACGGTGTTCGCGACCATGGCGAAGGTCGGAGCGGGGGGCTGCGGGTTCGAGCAGCACCTCGCGGCGATGCGCGCATCCCTCGATGGAAGCGTCGCCGCAAACGCCGGGTTCCTGCGCGCTTCAGCGGTGCTCGCGGTGATCTTCGTGGCGGACGAGGATGACTGTTCGTTCAAGACCCCCGCGATCCTCGACCCCGCGAACGCCGCGCTCGGTCCGCTCCAGTCGTTCCGCTGCACGCGGTTCGGCGTGCGCTGCGAGACGGGTGGCGCCACACCCGATGCGATGAATCAACTCGGCGTGAAGGGCCAGTGTGGGGCGAACCCGATGTCGCAGTACTTCGACGATGTCGCCCCGTTTCATGACTTCCTCCTCGGGCTCAAGGACGGCGACACGAGTCATGTGATCGTCGCGGGGATCGTCGGTGCGACCGCCGTGGAGGTCGAGTCGCGCATGCCGCCGAGCGGCCCCGACGTCCTGGCACTCAAACACTCGTGCACGTACACGGGCGCGAACGGTCCAGAGGTCGCCGATCCCCCGGCACGGCTCAAGGCGTTCCTCGACCTGTTCCCGGGGCGCTCTACCTCGTCGACGATCTGTCAACAGGACCTATCCGGAACGCTCGATCAGATCGGCCAGCTCGTGGTCAGCTCGATCGGCAACGTGTGTCTCACGACGTCGGTCGCGGACATGGATCCCGCGACCGAGGGCGTTCAGTTTGACTGCAAGGTCGAGGATGTCGTCGGAGCGTCGGTGACCGCGATCCCTCGCTGTGACGCCTCGTCGACGCCGACCTGCTGGAGCCTCGAGGCGGATCCAGCGAACTGCACGATGGGCGATCACCTGAACTTCGTCGTGCACCGTGGCACCACGACGCCCGATCCGACGACGATCGTCCGCATGCAGTGCAAGCTCGAGACGTAGCAGCGACGGCTCGCGGACGCGGATCTCGAAGCACGAGTTGACTCGGAGGGTGGGGCACCACCAACTCAGGCCCCGGGCGTGGAGCCGAGATCGCCCGTGACAGGGTCCGTCGATGAAGAAGACATGGTGAGCGGGCTGATCGGCGCGCAAGGGGAAGCTCGCCGCGCCGGCGGCGTTCCACACGAAGCTCGATCTCGAGACCCGGTCGAAGATCGACGCCCTCGTCGTGCTCGCACCGCTGTCGTCTGACGGGGCGCCCACCTTCTCGCGACATGGCCGTGTTAGATCGGGCGTCGATGTCCAGCTCGCGATCCACGGTCTCGCATCCGGCCGTCTGGATGGTGCTGTACCTGCCGTTCGGAGCAGTCACGGGGTTCGTCACGGTCGCGCTGACGTTCCTCGCGACCAAGCACGGCCTGTCGATCAAGGAGGCCGCGCTGCTGCCGGCCGCGTCGCTGCTGAGCCAGTGGCTGAAGTGGCTGTGGGCGCCCGCGGTGGACGCCACGCTGACGCCCAAGCGCTGGTACCTGATCGG
>JAGSPR010000193.1 GCA_018262455.1 Deltaproteobacteria bacterium
CTCGAGCTCGAGCGTCACGTCGGGGAGCAGGCGCAGCCGGACGACGGTGACCGCGTCGGACGCGAGCTCCGGGCCCTTGAGCCCCTGCGAGACGTCGAGCGGAAACCGCGCCTCGAGCTTGCCGAGCCGCTCGAGCAGCGCGCCGTGGCTCTCGGGCGGGAACACCTCGCCGTGCTTGTCGAGCACGTGCCACAGCTGGCGCGCGTCCTCGTTGGCGTCGATGATCGAGCAGCGGCGCCACTCGGGATCGACGAGCACGATCGGCTCGCCGGGCCCGAACGTCTGGAGCAGCGTGGCGAGCAGCTTCGGATTGAACCGCACGCCGTCGACCGAGGGCTCGAGCCGGATGTGATCGCCGGCCGCCAGGGCGGTGAACCCGAGCCGCGTCCGCTTGACCTCGATCGGCTCGTCACACTCGTCCGCCGTGACCCGCGGGTGACCGACCAGCGCGAGGAACGCCCGGACGGGATAGCTGCCCGCGGCGCGGGTGGTCGGCGCCCACGACGCGAGGTATTCGGCGATCCGCAGATCGTGGTCGGCGAGATGGTCGCGGTGGTCGTCGAGCAGGCGCGCCGCCGACATCCGGGCACCGGCGCTCATCGTCCCGCGGCGGGTCTGCTTCTTGACGGTCGGCGACAGCGTCAGCGTGCCGAGCAGGTCCTCGACGTGCCACCAGACCTCGATCGTGGCGCGCGGCCTGGCGGCCTTGGTCTCGAGCAGATCCATCTCCTTGAGCGCCCGCGACCATCCGGGCCGCAGCAGCTCCTCGGCCATCGCGTGGGCGAGCGGCGCGCGCGCGGGATCCGCGAGCACGTCGAGCGTCGCGTCGAGCAGGGCAAGGCTGTGCGTGCAGCGCGCCTCGCGCGCGTCACAGGTGCACTCGAGGTGCGGCTCGACGCCGCCCGACCCGACCGGGGGGAACCCTGACGGCTCCGCCGACAGGGGGGCGGAGCCCTGGAACGTCATGCGCGTCGCGAGCGCGAACGTGCCGTAGTCGCGCGGCCGCAGGATCCGATCGCGCTCCTTCCAGGTGATCGCCGTGGTCTGCGGGTCGAAGCTCCACGTGCCCGACGCCCGCGCGGCACGCGACCGCGGCTCGGCATGGGCCCGCACGAGCCGGCGCAGCTGGAACAGCCTCGACCACAGCGGGCCGAGCGCGGTCTCCGCGTGCAGCGCCGGGCGCGCGGCTTCCTCGACGAGCCCGTCCCGCACCGCGGCGGCTGCCGCGTGGAGCGCCTGGTACGCCGCGCGCGCCAGGGCCTGATCGATCCCGCGCGCGTGGGCGTGGCGCGCCGCCATCTCCAGCGAGCCGACATCGCGCACCGAGAGCCGGCCGAGCACGTTGCGCAGCCAGTAGTCCTGCGGCAGCAGCGGCAGGTCGCCACACAGGCTCTCGGCGGAGACCAGCAGCGCGTGCTGGACATGGTGCGCCGTGGCCCACGCCTCCATCTCGGGCCGGGTCGCGAACACGCCTTCGATGGCGACCGTGGGCACCAGCTCCGCGTGCTGCCCGAGGTAGTGCAGCACGAGCGCGACGGCGTGCTTGCAGATCTCATCCCGGGCGGGACACGTGCAGCTCGCCATCAGCGAGCCGCCTGGCGTCGACACCCGCACGTGATAGCGCTGCCCGCCGTGGACGATGCCGTCGACGCAGTCGTCGGCGACGACGCACGAGATCACCCGGTTCTCGCGCTGGTACGCCTCGCCCCGCGCGTACGCGTGGGTCGCGAGCGCCCTCAGGTGAGGGGCAGTGATCTGCAGCGGGCGCGACACGGGCGGCGAGCAGTCTAGCCTGACCTGCCCCGCGGAGAACCGGCGGTCACGGCACGAGGGCGTGGAGCAGCCGGCGCAGCAGGGGCGCCAGCAGGTCGCGCTCGGCGTGCGGGGTCGGATTCACGACCTCGCCGATCTCGAGCCCGGTCATCACCGCGAGCACGATCGCCGCGTCGGCCACCGGGTGCCTCGAGCCGACCGCCGTGAGCGCGGCGGTGAAGTACTCCATCGCCTTGGCCTCCCATTGCGTGTGCACGGCGCGGAGCTGCGGCCGGCGGCACGCCTCGAGGTGCATCTCGAGCTCGGCCACCACCCGGGCGGGCTCGGAGCGCAGCAGCTCGGCGAGCGTGTGGGCCAGGCCCGCGGCGACGACCTCGACCGATCGGTAGGACGGCGCGGCCGCGAGCGCGAGGTCCAGCGCCGCCATGCGCTGCGTGGTGAGGTGGCGGAACGCCTCGAGCAGGAGCTCGTCGCGCGACGCGAAGTAGTAGGTCGTCGCGGCGAGCGGGACGCGCGCGCGCTTCGCCACCGCCCGGTGGGTCACCGCACCGGTGCCATCGCGCGCGACCACCGCCAGCGCGGCGTCCAGGATCGCGGTCCGCCGGGCGCGTCCGCGGTCGGTGGTCGCGCCGGTCTTCACTGCGGGCTTGATCCGCGCACGCGCCATCTGGTACAGACGTACCACTTTATGGCACACATGTACAACTTCAAGGGTGGTCGGGTTGGGCAGGTCCTCGCGTGCCTCGCGCTCGTCGCGGGCTGCGGCGGCGACTCGTCGACGGGAGACGACCTGCCGCCCGACGACCCGGGCTTCCCGGCGCCGCCCGACGGCGCGGGGCTCCAGCTGGTCTCCGCGGTGCACGTCGGTCCGGGCGAGGAGCAGCTCGCCTGCCGCTACCTCGTCCTGCCCGCCGCGCCGCTGGAGATCGCACGGTTCCAGCACCACTACACGCCGGGCTCCCACCACATGCTGGTCTATCCGACCCACCTGAAGCCCGCAGACGTCGACGACCAGGCGGTGTTCGACTGCCTGTCGCGCGGGGACCTCGGCGTCACCGGCGTGCTGTACGGCGCCAGCGATCCCGACGGCGAGCTGCCCTACCCCGACGGCATCGGCATGAAGCTGCCGGCGAGCTCGGTGGTCCTGCTCGAGACCCACTACCTGAACCCGACCGACGTGCCGCTCGACGCCGAGGCGCGCGTCAACCTGTGGTTCGCGCCGCAGCCGATCGCGATCGAGGCTGGCACGCTGTTCTTCCGCGACTGGGCGGTGCTGTTGCCGCCGGCGCCGGCCGAGGCGACCGCGACGATGCGCTGCGAGCTGCCGCAGGACATCTCGCTGCTCTACGCGACCTCGCACATGCACCGCCGCGGGGTCGCGTTTCACTCGCAGGTCACGCCACCTGGCGGGCCCGCGTTCTCGCTCCACGACTCGGACAGCTGGTCGGCCCCGACCCCGACCGTGTCCTGGCCGCCGCTCGAGCTCACCGCCGGCTCGACCGTCGAGTTTGGCTGCGACTATCGCAACGACTCGGCGAGCCCGGTCATCGAGGGCACGTCGGGGGAGCGCGACGAGATGTGCGTGCTCGTGGGTGGCTACTGGCCCAAGCTGTCGGCGGATTCGGAGCTCTGCCTCGCCGACGGCTCCGGCCCGGTGCTCGACGGCGCGCGGACCTGCAAGCAGACCGTCGATTGCATGGTCGATGCCGGGGTCGACAACTGGGTCGGCGGCCAGCAGTGCATCGCCGACACCTGCGCGGGCTCGGCCTCCGCGCTGTCGAGCTTCGTCGTGTGCGTCAACCGGTTCGACTGCTGGGGCGATGCGGGCTGCGTCGCCGCGCACTGCGAGCCGCAGTACACGAGCTGCACGCAGGCCGCCTGCGACTGAGCTCAGCCTCGGCCACGCCGCGGCCCCTGACGAGGGTGCGCCGGCCGGCCATGCTTGGGCCCGGGCGCGGCGGAACGCGGTGCGCCTGGTCGCGCGCCCGGGCGTGGTGCGACCGGGCGTGGTGCCCCAGGACGCGGTGGCTCACTGCGCGGCCGCGGCGGCTCGGCTCTGCGCGGCAGCAGGCCCGCGACCTCCTGCGGGGTCAGGTTGCGCCAGCGGCCGAGCGGGAGCTGGCCGAGCTGGACGTGCATGATCCGGACGCGCTGGAGCGCCTCGACCGTGTAGCCGAACGCCTCGCACATCCGGCGGATCTGGCGATTGAGCCCCTGCGTCAGCGTGATGCGGAACACCTTGGGCCCGAGCTTCTGCACCTTGCAGGGCTTGGTCGTGGCGTCCGACAGCCGGACCCCGCCCGCCATGCCGGTGACGAACTCGGGGGTGATCGCGTGATCGACCGCGACGACATAGTCCTTCTCGTGGTTGTGCTCGGCGCGCAGGATCTCGTTGACGATGTCGCCGTCGTTGGTGAGCAGGATCAGGCCCTCGGAGTCCTTGTCGAGCCGGCCGATCGGGAACACGCGCTCGGGATGGTTCACGAAGTCGACGATGTTGCCGGCGACATGGCGCTCGGTCGTGCAGGTGACCCCGACGGGCTTGTTGAGCGCGATGTAGACCGGGCGCTCCTTCTTGCGCGCGGTGCCGACCTGGTCACCGTCGAGCCGGACGTCATCGCCGTCCTCGACCTGGGTGCCGAGCACCGCGGGCGCGCCGTTGACGGTGACGCGGCCCTCCTCGATGAAGGTATCGGCCTCGCGCCGCGAGCAGGCCCCGCTCTCGCTCAGGTACTTGTTGAGCCGCATGATCGCGCAGAACCTAGCGCACCACGGGCCGGCGCGTCACAGGCCAAACACGCGGCGCAGCAACCCGGCCTTCTCGGGAGGCTCGCCCTGGACGAGCGCCTGCTTCATCGCGGCCGCCGATGCGAACCGGTCGTCCCGGGCATGCGCGAGGGCACGCGCGACGATCTCGTCGAGCCACGCGGGGACGTCGCGACGGCGCGCCGCCGGGTGACGCTCGAGCTCGCCCTTCATGACCTTGCTCAGCAGGTCCCGCTTGGTCTTCCACGCGTACGGCCAGTCCCCGGTCAGGATCTCGAACATCACGATCCCGAGCGAGAACAGATCGGCGCGGCCATCGACCGCGCTCGGATCGAGGTACTGCTCGGGGCTGATGTAGAACGGCGTGCCGAGGATGTGATCCTTCTGGGTCAGCTGGAGCTGGTCGACGACCTTCGCGAAGCCGAGATCGAGCAGCTTGACCTGCTCGCCGCCCTCCGGCGTCGGCACCAGCCAGATGTTCTGGGTCTTGAGATCGCGATGCACGATCCCGCGGGCGTGAAGCACGGCGAGCCCGTCGAGGATCTCGATGGCGATCTGGACCACCCGCGCGATCTCGAGCGGGCCCGTCGTCTTGCGCAGCCGGTACAGCTCGCTGCCCTCGAGCCGATCCATCTCGAGGTACGCGCAGCCATCGGCGGTCGTGCCGGCGTCGTGGATCCGGACGAACGCGGGGTGGCCGAGCGCGGCCGTCTCGCGGGCCTCGCGCACGAACCGCGCGGCGATCTCCGGATCGCGGGCGAGCCGGCGGTGCAGGATCTTGACGGCGATCTCGCGCCCGTGATGCTCGGCCGCATACACCGCCGCCATGCCGCCGACCCCGAGCAGCGCGCCGAGCGTGTAACGACCCCCGAGGCTCTCGCCCGTCCGTTGCTGCGGGCAGGCCTCGGCGTCGCCATGGTCGCCGCAGAGCTGGCAATCGGCCATGGCCGACAGTAGCTCAACGCTTCGCGGCGGTGTCCGCCAGCCTGGCCACGCGCTCGTAGCCGCGAGCCCGCGCATCGTTGACGAGCGCGCGCTGCTCGGGCTCCGCGGTGTCGCCGGCGGTCGCGATCAGCGCGTCGACGAGCGCGAGCCTGGCCTCGAACGCCAGCCCGACGAACCCCGCGGTCTCCGCCTCGGTGCGTGCCGCGCGGATGCGCTCGAGGCCGTCGGGGTCGCCCAGCAAGGCGATGGTCTTCCCCGAGGCGATCTTGTGCTCGATCCGGATCCGCAACGCCTGCAGCGGCTCGGGCTTGACGTGATCGAGGGCCTCGAGCGCCTTCTGCGTGTTTGCCTGCGCGAGGCTCGCGCGCGCGAGCAGCACCCACGCCTCGGCTTCCGGGCTCGCCGCCCCGCGCTCCGCCGCGCTCGCTTGCAACGCGGTCGCGCTGGCGGCCGCGCGGTCGTACTGGCCCTCGTCGAGGTCGAGCTGCGCGAGCGCGAGGTCGAGCGTCATGCTGCGCTGCGGGCTCAGGCTGCGCGTCAGGGCGAGGCCATCCACGTACGCGCTGCGTGCGGCCGCGAAATCGCCGAGCTCGGCGGCGGTCGCGCCGTGGAGCTGAAGACACATCGCCGCGAGCACGGGCATGGTCGTGGCGAGCTGGCGCGCACAGCGCCGGCTGCGCTCGAGCGCCTTCGTGAGGTCACCATCGGCCGACGCGATCATCGCGGTCGCGAGGTCGGCATAGGCGAGCGCGATCGGATCCTGGCCCTTGTCCGCGTCGGCCTCGCGCAACCGAGCGCGCGCCCGGTCGAGACGACCTCGCATCACCTGCACGACCGCGCCCGCGGACCGCGCGATCGAGGCCTGCTCGGGCGCGCCTGCCTGGACCTTGAGCGCGGCCGCCATCTCGTACTTCTCGATCGCGTCGTCGAGCTGGCCGTGCTCCACCGCGGCCGACAGCCACTCGATCCCGCGGTCGGTGGTGAGGCTCTTGACGTCGGGCGCCGCCACGGGAGCCGGCGCCGGGGTCCGGCTCGGCACCTCCGGCGAGCGCGAGCGGAGGGCGTAGCCGCCGACGACCGCGCCGCCGACGAGCACGACCAGGCCCGCCGCGACCATCAGCTTGCGGAGCGGGCGCGTCGGGACGTGGGTGAGCTCGTCGAGCAGCGCCTCGATCGAAGGGTAGCGGTCGGACGGCCGGGTGCTGAGACCACGCAGCAGGATCCGGCGCAGCCGCGTCGAGACCCGGCTGCGTCGCGGCGCCGGCTCGAGCTTGCCCTGGATCACGGCTTCGGCGAGCGCGACCGCGGTCTTGCCGGCGAACGGCCACTCGTCATACAGCGCCTGATACAGCGCGACGCAGAAGCTGAACTGATCCGACCGCTCGTCGGCGCGCTCGCCGTTGTGCTGCTCGGGGGCCATGAACATCGGCGTCCCCATCACCGCGCCGGTCCGCGTCAGCTGGCTCATCGGGCTGGGCTGAGTCTCCCCGACGGCCCGCGCGCCCTTGCCCGGCGTCGTGACCGCGAGCGCCTCGCCCACCGCGCCGAGCGCGCGCGCGAGCCCGAAGTCGGCGACCCGGACGCGGCCATCCTTGCCGAGCAGCACGTTGTCGGGCTTGAAGTCGCGATGGGCCAGGCCGGCGGCATGGGCGGCGGCGAGCCCGCGCCCCGCGGCGGCGAACTTGTCGAGGATCTCGCTCTCCGGACGTCGCTTGACGAGCCACTTGCCGAGCGTTCCACCGTCGAGCAGCTCCTGCGCGAGGAACACGAGGCTGCCCTCGATCCCGACCTCGTAGACCGTGATCACGTTGGGGTGGGTGATCCGCGCCATCGCCTGGCCCTCGCGCAGCATGCGCATCCGGTCCTCGTCGGTCGCGGCGGTCCCGCGCAGCACCTTCAGCGCGACCTGGCGGTCGAGCTCGCGATCGTGGGCCGCGTACACGACCCCCATGCCACCCGAGCCGAGCTCGCCGACGATGACGAACCGGCCGATCCGGCTGCCGTGCCGGATCTCCGCTTCGTCCAGCGAGTCGGTGACCACAGCTGCGAATATTGCGTGTCTTCGCCGCCACGTCGAGTCGCCCGTCAAAAGCCTTCCCGAAGCCGCCCGCGTGCCGGCGTGCGCGCACCGGGTGAGCTACCTTTGCGGGCTTGAGACTGCTGCTGATCACCCCGCCGATGACCCAGCTCAACACGCCGTATCCCGCGACGGCGTACCTGACCGGGTTCCTGCGCCTGCACCAGGCGCGGCTGGGGCTCGAGATCGAGCAGACAGACGCGGCCCTGGGGCTGTTCCTCCGGGTGTTCAGCCGCGCCGGGATCCAGCGCGTCCTCGACGAGCTCGCCGACCGGGCGGCCGAGACCGACGACGCGCCGCCCCCCGTGATCGCGCACTTCCTCGAGCACGGCGCGCGCTACGTCGAGACCGTCGACGCGGTCGTCCGGTTCCTCCAGGGCCGCGATCCCGGGTTCGCGTTGCGGATCGTCGGGCGCGAGCTGCTCCCGGAGGGGCCGCGGTTCGCCGCGCTCGCGCAGGGGCCCGGTGCCGACGACGAGGATCCGCTCGCGTGGGCGTTCGGGATGCTGGGGATCGCGGATCGCGCCAAGCACCTCGCCAGCCTCTACATCGACGATCTCGCCGACGTGATCCGCGATGGCATCGAGCCCGACTTCGAGCTGTCGCGCTACGGCGAGCGGCTCGCGGCGAGCGCGCCGACGTTCGATCCGCTGCGCGACGCGCTCGAGGGCGAGCCGACGCTGATCGACGCGATGCTCGACGAGCTGACCTGCGAGCTCTACGTGCATCACCGGCCCGACGTCGTCGGCCTGACCGCGCCGTTCCCCGGCAATCTCTACGGGGCGCTCCGGATCGCCCGGGCGATCAAGGCCTGCGTGCCGTCGACCCGCGTGGTGCTCGGCGGCGGCTACGTCAACACCGAGCTGCGCGAGCTGTCCGATCCGCGGGTGTTCGACTACGTCGACTTCGTCACGCTCGACGATGGCGAGGCCCCGCTGCTCGCGCTGCTCGAGCACCTGCGCGATCCCGCGCGGCCGCTGCTGCGGACGTTCGTGCGCAAGGGCGGCCAGGTCTCGCTCGTCACCGACCCGACGCTCCACGACATCCCGCTGCGCGACGCCGGCACGCCGACCTACGCCGGGCTCCCGCTCGATCGCTACCTGTCGCTGTTCGAGATGCTGAACCCGATGCACCGGCTGTGGTCCGACGGGCGGTGGAACAAGCTCACGATCGCGCACGGCTGCTACTGGAAGCAGTGCACGTTCTGCGACACCAGCCTCGACTACATCGCGCGCTATGACCGGGCACCGGCCGAGCTGCTGGTCGATCGGATCGAGGCGATGATCGCCGAGACCGGGCAGGCCGGGTTTCACTTCGTCGACGAGGCCGCGCCGCCGGCGGCGTTGCGCGCGCTCGCGGAGCAGCTGATCGCGCGCAAGGTCATGATCACGTGGTGGGGCAACGTCCGGTTCGAGAAGGCGTTCACGCCCGAGCTGGCCCGGCTGCTCGCCCGCTCGGGGTGCGTCGCGATCAGCGGCGGGCTCGAGGTCGCCTCGGACCGTTTGCTCGCGTTGATGCAGAAGGGTGTTACGGTGGAGCAGGTCGCGCGCGTCACCCGGGCCTTCACCGATGCTGGCGTGATGGTCCACGCATACTTGATGTACGGTTTCCCCACGCAGACTGCCCAGGACACGATCGATGCGCTCGAGCGCGTCCGCCAGCTGTTCGCCGAGGGCTGCGTGCAGTCGGCGTTCTGGCACCGGTTCACCGCCACCGTGCACAGCCCGATCGGCCGCGCCCCCGAGCTGTTCGGGATCCGGCTCAAGCCGTCGCCCGCGGTCGCGTTCGCGCGCAACGACGTCGCGTTCGACGATCCGACCGGCTGCGATCACGACTTCTTCGCGCCCGGGCTGCGCAAGGCGCTCTACAACTACATGCACGGGCTCGGGCTCGACGCCGACCTGCGAAGCTGGTTTCCACGCGGCCGCGGCAAGCTCCCGAAGGTCTCCGTCCCGCCGGATCTCGTTCGCCGTGCGCTCGAGGCCGTGGAGTCATGACCGAGGAGCTCGATCTGCTGGTCGCCGATGGCGTGATCGACGAGGTGCTCGGCCGGCTCAAGAGCGGCAAGGAAGCCAACATCTCGCTCGTCCGCCGCGGGGACCAGACGTTCGCCGCGAAGGTCTACAAGGACCGCGCGACGCGGAGCTTCAAGAACAACACCGAGTACAAGGAAGGCCGCAAGGTGCGCAACACCCGCACCCAGCGCGCCATGGACAGCGGTGGTCAGTTCGGGCGCGACGCCGCCGAGCAGGAGTGGAAGTCCGCCGAGGCCGACGCGCTGTTCAAGCTGCACGGGACCGGGGTGCGCGTGCCGACCCCGATCATGTTCTACGAGGGCGTGCTCCTCATGGAGCTCGTCCGGGACGCCGAGGGCCGGCCTGCCCCGCGGCTGATCGACGTCGCGATCCCCCCCGAGGAGGCGTGCGCGGTGTTCGCCGATCTCGTCGCGCAGATGATCTCGATGCTGTGCTGCGACGTGATCCACGGCGATCTGTCGCCGTACAACATCCTCGCCGCCGCCGAGGGCCCGACGATCATCGACTTTCCCCAGGTGATCTCGGCGGTCCACAGCTCGCGGGCTGAGTTCTTCTTCCTGCGCGACTTCGACAACGTCGGGCGGTTCCTCGCCGGCTTCGATCGCTCGCTCGCGATCCACCGCGCCGACGGCCGCGCGATCTGGCGGGCCTACGTCAGCCGCGAGCTGACCCCGCAGTTCGTGCCCCCGCCACCGCGGCCGGAGCCACGCGAGCCACGCCGCGATGCACGGCCGCCGCGCGGCAACGATGGTCGCCCGCCGCGTGGCAACGATGGCCGGCCGCCGCGTGGCAACGATGGTCGCCCGCCGCCACGACCGCCGAACGACGGCCGCTCGCAGCCACGACCGCCGAACCACGATCCCCGCGCGAGGCCGCCGCACCAGCAGCCCCAGCAGTCGCAGTACGCCGACCAGCGGTCAGCACCGCAACGGGCCGAGCCGGCACCGCGTCGCTACGAGAACAACGCCCCGCCGCGATCCGGCCCGCCCCGGCCGACGAGCGGTGGTCCGCGCAAGCGCCCGAACATGCGCCGGCGCCGGTAGGCTCCCTGGATCCGCGATTCCCAGCGTAGTCCGTTCAGTCTCCACCTGCTGCATACGTCACGGAACTGGTGACCAGGCTCGAACGCGCACTTGCACCAGCCACGTCCACTTGCACCAGCGACCTCCACTTGCACTTGCGAGTTAAGACCTGCACTTGCACCTGCTACGCAACTGGACGATCGACCGGCCGATACCGTCCATCATGCTTGACCACGAACGGCTTCGTGTCTACCAGGTCGCGATTCGGTTCTCCGAGCTCGCGCTGCGGATCATCGAGAGGATTCCGCGAGGTGCGGGCAAGCTCGGCGATCAGCTGTTCAGAAGCGGTACCTCGATCCCAGCAAACATCGCCGAGGGGGTTGGCAAACGCTCCAAGGCAGAACGCCGAAGCTACTACGACCATGCTCGCGGCTCGGCATTCGAGAGTGGTGCGCATCTCGACATCGTGCGGCTCCTCAGGTGCGTCCCCGATGACGAGATCGACGAGGGCAAGGCCATGTTGGTCGAGATCGTGAAGATGCTGACCGTCATGATGCGGACATGACCATCAAGTGTATGTGCAGGTCTTAACTCGCAAGTGCAAGTGGAGGTCGCTGGTGCAAGTGGAAGTGGCTGGTGCAAGTGCGCGTTCGAGCCTGGCCACGGCGATGTGAGCGTCGACCACGCCCTGGATCAACTTGGTAGCCCCCCCCTGGAGAACTAGCATCCGACGGGAAACGTCAGGACGGGCCGCAACGGATACCGCTTCGCAACGTCGAAGCATCCCACCGTGACCGGCAGAGGATCCTCGGTCATCGAGCACGCTCGGTCGTTGCACAGGCGCCAGTGGAGCTGCGGAACTCGCCGTGACGCAGGAAACACGCCGATCGTTCCGAGGACCTGACCGCGCCGGACCTGCTCCCCCGGATGAACGACGGCGCTTGCGAGCAACGTGTAGGAAGTCCACACGAACCCCGGTCGACGAACCAACCTCGCCGGTGCACGGGCGTGCTTGATCGTGAGCGTGATGCCCGACTTGACCGATGTCTCGACGCGGGACACCACACCGTCGGCTGCGGCCATCACCGGCGCCCCGAGCTCGGCACCGAGATCTACGCCGCGGTGGCTCTGATCCCAGTGGCCACGCCAGTCCGACAGGATACGAGGCGACCGCTGGCAC
>JAGSPR010000194.1 GCA_018262455.1 Deltaproteobacteria bacterium
CACCAAGTCGAAGTTCGACAACCTCTACGGCTGCCGCGAGTCGCTGTTCGACGGCATCAAGCGCGCGACCGACGTGATGGTCGCGGGCAAGGTCGTCGTGATCGCCGGCTACGGCGACGTCGGCAAGGGCTGCGCCCACGCCGCTCGCGGGCTCGGCGCGCGCGTGCTGATCACCGAGATCGACCCGATCTGCGCGTTGCAGGCCTCGATGGAGGGCTACCAGGTCGTGACGATGGAGGACGCGGCCTCGGAGGCCGACATCTTCGTCACTGCCACCGGCTGCATGGACGTGATCCGCAGCGAGCACATGCTCGCGATGAAGGACGAGGCGATCCTCGCCAACATCGGTCACTTCGATAGCGAGATCCAGGTCGCGTGGCTCGAGAACAACAAGGAGATCAAGGAGGAGAACATCAAGCCGCAGGTCGATCAGTTCATCTTCCCGAACGGCAAGCGGATCACGCTGCTCGCGCGCGGTCGCCTCGTCAACCTCGGCTGCGCCACCGGCCACCCGTCGTTCGTGATGTCGAACTCGTTCACCAACCAGACGATCGCCCAGATCGCGCTGTGGGCGAACGCGACCAAGGGTCAGGACGAGATGACCGGGATGAAGTTCGAGGCCGGCAAGGTCTACGTGCTCCCCAAGAAGCTCGACGAGAAGGTCGCGCGGCTCCACCTCGCGAAGGTCGGCGTCAAGCTGACCACGCTGTCCAAGGTGCAGTCCGAGTACCTCGGCGTGCCGGTCGACGGGCCGTTCAAGCCCGACCACTACCGCTACTGAGTCCTTGCAGGCCATCGGGTCCGGGCGGCATGCTCGCTGCCCGATGTTCTTCACTTGGTGGTCCGTGTTCTGGGCGCTGATCGGCGCCTTCGGCACCGCCTACATGCATCAGCATGTCGGGCGGGATCCACGAACCGGCGGGTTGATCGGGCTCGGGCTCGGCCTGCTGTTCGGCCCGTTCTCGCTGGTGTCGTTCTGGATCTGGCTCTACTACACGCGCCAGAACACGCACATCATCAAGAAGTACCGTCGGTGGTACGAGTGGTGGCGTCCGTAGCAGCTGTCGCTAGCCCGCCGCGCGAGACGTCGACGAAGCCGAGCTCAGTCGCCGACCCCGCCGGCGCGGCCGCGCTTGATCTCGGCCTTGTGGCGCTTGTCGGCGACCCGCCGGCGCTTGGCTCCGCGCGACACCTTGGTGGGCTTGCGCGGCTTCGGGCGGTCGAGCGCGGCACGCACGATCAGAGCGAGCTTGCTCATCGCATCCTCGCGGTTCTTGATCTGATCGCGGGTCAGCGTCGAGGTCACGATCAGCTGCCCGTCCGTCGTCAGGCGATTGCCGAGCTTGTCGAGCAGCCGCTCGCGATCATCGTGGGTCAGCGCCATCGACGTCAGCGGGGTCCACCGCAGGTCGACCTTGCTCGAGACCTTGTTAACGTTCTGCCCGCCCGGTCCACCCGAGCGCGCGAACGAGATCTCCAGCTCGCTGGCCGGGATGGTCAGCCGCGGCGTGACGACGAGGTCGCGCACGACACCACGGACCTAGGTCGCGCTCGACTTCTTCGAGCGACGCTTCGTGGGGCTCTTGCTGGCCTCGTCGTAGACGCGCATCTCGGTCTCGGCAGTGGTCTGCACCGCCTCGAGATACAGCGAGGTCAAGCCAAGGTGATCACCGCGGAGCGCCTCGTAGTAGCGCTGGCGATCGATCGAGTGGACGATCGCGATCGGATAGCCGCCCTCCTGGAGCAGGAGGTTCGAAGCAACGCGGATCGTGCGGCCGCTCTCCTTCGCCCACGGGAAGATCGCCATGAACCGCGAGTGGAGCGTCGCGACCTTGTCGATCACGTGGAGGTGCTTGGTCGCCGGATCATCGATCCACTCGCCGAGCTTGCGCATCGCGGGGAGGATCTTCTCGGGCGGCTGGATGTCGTGATAGTAGAGCCGGTGGAGCGGGTTCTCCTTGCGGAACGGGAGCCCCTTCGCCTTCTCGTCCGGTGCCAGGATCGCGTAGATGTCGCGGATCGTGTCGAGCTTGAATGGCTTCTTCTTCGCGTTCGCAGCCTGCTCGTTCGCGAAGTTGCAGGCGTCATCGAACCGCCTGATCTCTTCGTAAGACGGGATCAGTGACGGGTCACTGATGATGCTGGGATCGACGGCCGCCTTGATCTCGCTGTACGACAGCACCTCACCTTCGAGGGCGGCGTCGTGGTGGATCAGCGAGATCCGAAGCCGGTTGTTGAACTCGGTGCGCGCGACCGGGTTCGAGGTGGACACGCGCGCCCGCCACGCTGTGACGATGCGCTCGACCTCGCTGAAGCGAGCGTCGATGTCCTCTGTTTCTTTGTACCTAAGCACGTGTTATCCTATTGGATAGCTGCGTCGACGAATCGATGGAGTCTACGGGACGCCATCCGGATCGTCAAGGAAACGTGCGCAGTATCCCTACATCCAATTGCACATGGATTGCGGGGAGACCACAAGATTTCTGCACTGTTGCGAGGGTGCGTGGTACTAGCACCGCGTGTCGGAGTTCGCTCACGAGTCGGTCCTGACGACAGCCGTGCTCGAACACCTAGCCCCGCAGAATGATGGGCTTTATGTCGATGGCACGCTGGGCGGAGCGGGGCACTCCGCGGCGCTCCTGACCCAGGCTCCGGGGTGCCATCTGATCGGAATCGATCGCGATCCGGCCGCGCTCGCCGCCGCGCGGCAACGGCTGGCTCGGTTCGGCGATCGGGTGCGGCTGATCCACGGTCAATACGGGGATCTGCGGGCCATCCTCGCGGAGCAAGGCGTGGGTCAGGTGACCGGGATCCTGCTCGATCTCGGCGTGTCCTCCCCGCAGCTCGATCACGCCGAGCGCGGCTTCTCGTTCACGAGGTCAGGGCCGCTCGACATGCGCATGGATCCGACGCGAGGGCAGACCGCGCTCGAGCTGATCCGCAGCCTCGATCCCACCGAGCTGGCGGACATCCTGTTCGAGCTCGGCGAGGAGCGCCACTCGCGCAAGCTCGCCAGGTTGATCGTCGACGCGGCAAGCCAGGACCAGCTCCACACGACCACCGATCTCGCCGCGCTCGTGGCCAAGGCGATCCCGATGCACGAGCAGCGCAAGTCGAAGATCCACCCGGCGACTCGCACCTTCCAGGCGCTGCGGATCGCGGTCAACGCCGAGCTCGTCGAGCTCGAGCGCCTGCTCGAGGCCTTCCCGGACCTGCTCGTCGCGGGCGGCCGGTGCGCCATCATCAGCTTTCATTCGCTCGAAGATCGACTGGTCAAGAACCGGTTTCGCGAGCTCGCGTGGACGTCGTCGTTGCCGCGTTACCTCGCCGATCAAGCCGGCGAGCGCGCCCTGCCGGTGTGCGAGCTCGTCACGCGCAAGGCCGTGATCGCCGACGACGCCGAGATCGCGCGCAACCCGCGCGCCCGCTCGGCCCGGCTCCGGGTGTGCGTACGGACAGCGGCGCCGAATGTCCCCGCCACACGCCGCTGAGCCTGCGCCGCGTCGCCAGTCGCGGGGATCGCCTGTGTTGACCCGTAGGCGTAAGGGTAGGCGTAGGCGTAAGCGACTCCGGGGCTAATCGAGAGCTCCCTCGGCCGGCTCGGGATCGACCGGGGCAGGCTCGCTGCCCGGCAGGGGCACGCTCGGGACCGGAGCAAGCTCGGGCGGCGGCCCAGCCAAGCACTTCGCGATCTCGGGATCGCGCAGGAACACGAAGTCGTGGAGCTCGGGGTCGTACGTGCGCACGCGGATCTCGAGCCTGCGGACCCGCGCGCACCGACCTTCCCTCGCCGCCCCAGCGGCACGCTCGGTCAGGATCTTTGCCCACCGGTGATTTCGCTCGGTGCGCGTCTCGGGGCGCGGGCCACCGGGCTCCGCGAGGTCCCCGGCCGCATAGGTGCCGACGCCGATCGCCGACGATACCGAGAACACGATCAGCAAGCCCTTGGTGTCTGCGCCGCCGGCGAGCCCGGTCGCCGCGGCGGTCACGATCAGCCCGGCGACGCCGCCGAGCGCGAGCGCCTCACCGATCCGGCGGGCTCGGGGTGCCTGCGCAGGCGTACAGGCTGCGGTCGCGACGGCGATGCAGAGCGCGATCCGGACCATGGTTCAGTGTGACCCAAAAAATTGCCTCGATGCGGGCTCGAGCGCTTAGTGGATCAACGCGGTCCGTTCGTGGGCACGCGGAGAAGGAACCATGACGACGTCGGTGTATCGGATCTTTCGGCGAACCCATGGGGAGGCGGCTCCGGTGCGCGCGGTGGTGATCGCGCTGGTCCTGCTGGCCGGGGCACTGACCGCGGTGGGCCTCATCCGGGTGAGCCGGCAGCACGATGTGTTGCGGCTCGGCTACGAACTGTCCCGCAAGTCTGAGCAGGTCCGCCAGCTCCGAGAGACCCGGCGGCAGCTCGAGCTCGAGCACGCCACGCTGTCCTCGCCGGACCGGATCCGCCGGTTCGCGACGCAGCTCGGGATGACCCCGGTTCCCCCGGATCGGATCCGGGTCGTCGCGCCCAAGAAAGTCGCGACCCGATGAAGCCTCGGATCAAGCCGATGACCCCGGGCGTGCCGCAGGCCGCGCGCGTCCGCGCCTACCTCGCGGGGGCCGTCGTGACGATCGGCCTGCTCGGCGTCGGGTGGCGCGCGTGGGCGCTCCAGGTCGACGACAACATTCATTACCGTGCGCTCGCGGCGCGCCAGCACGCGCTCACCGTCGACATCCCGGCCCCGCGGGGCGAGGTGACCGATGCGCACGATCGACCGCTCGCGGTCAGCGCCGACGCCGACTCGATCTGGGCCAACCCCCGCGAGATCCGCGACGTCACCCTCACCGCCGACAAGCTGGCCACCCTGATCGGCGCGGAGCCCTCGGCGCTCGAGGCCAAGCTCGGAGGCGATCGCCGGTTCGTGTGGATCGATCGCCACGTCACGCCCGAGGTCGCCGCGGCGGTACGCGAGGCGAAGCTGCCCGGCATCGAGGTCGCGCGCGAGCCGCGGCGGTGGTACCCGGGCAAGACGCTCGCCGGTCCCGTGATCGGGCGGGCGGATATCGATGGCAACGGCCTCGACGGGATCGAGCTGTCGATGAACGAGCGGCTCACCGGGACCCGCGGCGCAGGCCACGCGGTGCGCGACGCGCGCGGTCGCAAGATGTTCGCCGATGGCCTGGCGCAGCCCGAGCCCGGCGCGACCGTGAAGCTCACGCTCGATCGCTCGATCCAGGCGATCGCCGATCAGGCCATCGCCGACTCGGTGATCGCGAACAAGGCGCAGAGCGGCGTCGTCGTGGTGCTCGACGTCGCGACTGGCCACGTGCTCGCGCTGTCGACGTATCCATCTTACGACCCGAATTCCGGCGACGGACATGCCACGGCGCGCAACCGCGGGATCACCGATGCCTACGAGGCTGGCTCGGTGATGAAGGTGTTCACCGTGGCGGCCGCCCTCGAGGCCGGATCCGTCCGTCCCGACACCGAGTTCGATGTCCAGAATGGCTCGCTGCAGGTCGGCCCCAAGACGATCCGCGACGTCCACCCCGCCAAGTACCTGACCGTCGGCGGCATCCTCAAGCGGTCGTCGAACGTCGGCGCCGTCAAGATCGCGCAGCGGCTCGGCAAGGACAAGCTGTACGCCGGGCTCAAGCGGTTCGGGTTCGGCGCCAGGACCGAGATCGAGCTGCCGGGCGAGCAGGCAGGGCGCGTCCGCAACGGTGCCACCTGGCGGGACATCGAGCTCGCCACGATCGCGTTCGGCTATGGGGTCACGGTCACCCCGCTGCAGATCGCCGCCGGCATCGCCGCGATCGGCAACCACGGCGTCTACCACGCCCCGCGGATCGTCGAGCACGTGGTCGATGCCGACGGCAAGGTGATCTACGAGCCCACGGCCCCCGCGGAGCAGATGCTGAGCGAGCGGACTGCCAACGAGCTCGTGACGATCCTTGGCTCGGTGTTCGAGGGCGGCAAGGAGAGCGGGACCGCGGCCTCGATCGTGGTGCCTGGGTTCCGGTGCGGCGGCAAGACCGGCACCGCCCACAAGTACGACCCCGCGACCAAGCAGTACGCGCCGCATCGCTACCTGTCGTCGTTCGCCGGGCTCGCACCGATCGACCATCCGCGACTCGCGATCGTCGTGTTCGTCGATGAGCCCTCGGGCGGCGACTACTTCGGCGGCCTGGTCGCAGGCCCGGTGTTCGCGGCGGTCGCCAGCGAGTCGCTGCGCTACCTCGGCGTGCCTGGCGAGACCCTCGTGTGCCCGCCGCCGCCGCCCGGCGTGGCCCCGCTGCTCGCCACGATCGCGCCGCGGACGTGCACGGTCCCGACCCCTCGACCGCCGGTGGGAAAGCTGCCGGCCCCCGCGCCGGTCATCGAGCCGATCGCGGCTCCCGCGGCCGCGTCGATCATCTCGATCCTCGGGAAGCTCGCCGCGCCCGCTCCCGAGGTCCCGACCGTGGTCATCCCCGACTTCCGAGGCATGGGCCTCCGGCGGGCGATCGACACCGCGCACGCGGCTCACCTCTCGCTCGACCTCGCCGGCTCGGGACAGGTGATCGACCAGGACCCTCCGCCTGGTCCTGCGCGCGTAACGTCGCGAGTCGCCCTGCGATTCTCCGACGGAGATTCGCCTAGCAGCCGCCCGGCGACCGCTCTGCCCTGAAGCTTGCCTCGCTGCACGAAATCGGTGAGGCTGCGCGTTCTATCGGTGCCAGGAAGGGTACCAGAGACATGAGACTTCGCGACCTCATCGACGGCTTGCCCGGCGCGCGCCTGATCGGCGACGCCGGAGGCCCGATCGGAGCGGTTCGCAGCGACTCGCGCGAGGTCTCCCCCGGCGACGTGTTCGTCGCGGTCCGCGGAATTCGCTCGGACGGCCACGCGTTCGTCCCGACCGCCGTCGCGCGCGGGGCGGGGGCGCTCGTGGTCGAGCACGAGCAGCCTGGCGTGACGATCCCGCAGATCATCGTGCCCAACGGCGCCGCCGCGCTCGGCCGGCTCGTCGGTCGCGCCCTCGGCGATCCGGCGAAGCGGCTGACGCTGATCGGCGTCACGGGCACGAACGGCAAGACGACGACGACGTACATCCTCGAATCGATCCTCGCCGCCGCCGGCCACACGGTCGGGGTGATCGGCACGGTGACGTACCGCTGGGGCAGCCACAGCATCGACGCGCCGTACACGACGCCGACGCCGCAGGTCCTGCACGAGACGTTCGCGCAGATGTGCGCCGCCGGAGTCACGCACGTCGTCATGGAGGTCTCGTCGATCGCGCTCGCGATGGAGCGGCTCGCGGGCATCGACTTCGCGGTTGGGGCGTTCTCGAACCTGACGCAGGACCACCTCGACGTCCACGGCTCGATGGACGCGTATCGCGATGCCAAGCGGCTGCTGTTCTCCGAGCACCTGTCCGGCAGCGGCATCGGGGTGGTGAACGTCGACGATCCCGAAGGTCCCGGCATGGCCGCCGCGGCGCCCCGCGCCCTCCGGGTCACCGCCGCGAACCGCCCGGCCGAGATCCGCGTCATCGAGCAGCAGTCGACCGTGCGCGGGATCACCGCGCGGATCGCGACGCCGCGCGGGGTGCTCGCGATCGAGGCCCGCCCGCTGATCGGTCACTACAACGTCGAGAACCTCGCGCTCGCGGTCGGCATCGGCGAGGCCCTCGGGCTGCCGCACGAGGCGATCACGCGCGGCATCTCGGCCCTGCGGGGCGTGCCCGGGCGAGTCCAGCGCGTGGCCAACGACGCCGAGCTCGACATCTTCGTCGACTACGCGCACACGCCGGATGCCCTGCGCAACGTGCTCGCGGCCCTGCGCCCGCTCACGAAGCGGCGGTTGATCTGCGTGTTCGGTTGCGGCGGCGATCGCGATCCGGGCAAGCGCCCGCAGATGGGCGCCGCGGTGGCCGAGCTCGCGGATGTCGCGATCGTCACGAGCGACAATCCTCGCACCGAGAACCCGCGCGCGATCCTCGATCAGATCGTGCCTTCGATCCCCAGGCCGTTCTTCGTCGATGTCGATCGCCGGACCGCGATCCGCGCCGCGATCGCCGAGGCCACTCCGGGTGACGTCGTCGTGATCGCGGGCAAGGGCCACGAGGACTACCAGATCGTCGGCACCACCAAGCACCACTTCGACGATCGGGAGGAGGCCGCGGCGGCCGTGCTCGATCGCTGGCGGCGCACGCTCGGCGCGATCGCGGGCGATACCGATGGCACGCTGCGCGGCGAATCCGGCGGCTCCGTCGCGCGGGTGGTGATCGACAGCCGGATCGCCGCGAAGGGTGACCTCTACGTCGCGATCCGCGGCGACCACCACGACGGACACGAGTTCTGCGCCGCGGCGATCCGCGCCGGCGCGACCGCGGTCATGGTCGATCGCGACAGCACCGCCGCCCGTGCCGAGCCGGCGCGGCTCGCGCCCGGATCCGCCGACGCTCGCCATGCATCCGTGGTCGTCGTCGACGACACCCGGCTCGCGCTCGGGGCGATCGCGAAGAGCCACCGCCAGCGCTGGGACGGCAAGCTCGTCGCGGTCACCGGGTCGGCCGGCAAGACCACGACGAAGGAGCTGGTGCGCGCCGCGCTCGGGGCCGCCGGGGCGACGCACGGCGCCGAGGGCTCGCTCAACAACGAGACCGGCGTGCCGCTGACGCTGCTCGGGCTGCGGCCGTTTCATCGGTTCGGCGTCGTCGAGATGGGGATGCGCGGCGCCAAGCAGATCGAGTACCTGACGAGGCTCGCCGAGCCCGACGTCGCGGTGGTCGTCAACGCCGGCAGCGCGCACATCGAGCTGCTCGGTTCGAGTGAGGCGATCGCCGCGGCGAAGAGCGAGATCTGGCTCGGGCTGCGCGAAGGAGGCACGATCATCCGGCCGATCGATGACGAGCGCCTCGAGCGCCTCGCGCGGCTGCACCAGCCTCGCGCTCGCCACGTCACCTTCGGCGAGCGTGGCTCCGACGTCCAGCTGGTCGAGTACACACCGCTGCCGACCGGCGGGCGCATCGTGCTCGACGTGTTCGGCGCGCGCCACGAGCTCGCGCTCGGGCTCGTCGGACGCCATGCCGCGATCGACGCGTGCGCCGCGCTCGCCGCGGCGCATGCCGCCGGGGCGTCGGTCTCCCAGGCGCTCGAGGGGCTCGCGCGCGCGCGGCCGCCCGCGATGCGCGGCGAGGTCGTGGAGGTTTCGGGGCGCCAGGTGATCGTCGACTGCTACAACGCGAACCCGGCGTCGATGGCGGCCGCGCTGCGCACGCTCGCGGAGCGCGCCACCGGCAAGACCGGGATCGCGGTGATCGGCGACATGCTCGAGCTCGGCAGCCATGCACCCGGTGCTCATCGCGATGCGGGCATGCTCGCCCGCGAGCTCGGGCTGGGCGTGATCGCGCTCGGCGACCAGGCGCAGGCCGTGATCGCGGCGGCCGGTGATCAGGCCGAGCTCGCGACCTCGCCCGCCGAGGCGGCCTCGCGCGCACTCGCGCGGACCTCACCTGGGGACTGGATCCTGCTCAAGGCGAGTCGCGGCATGCGGCTCGAACGCGTCTTGGTTGCCCTGAAGACGGAGGCGTCCCGGTAGTGCTGTTTCACCTGCTGTACGGTGTCCTCGGCGACAAGATCGGCTGGCTCCGGATCTTCCGCTATCCGTCGACGCGCATCCTCGCGGCAACCATCACCGCGCTGCTGCTGTCGTTCATCATCGGCCCGTGGTTCATCGAGCGCCTCAAGTCGCGGCAGATCGGCGAGACCATCCGGACCGATGGCCCGGCGACCCACAAGAAGAAGGCCGGCACGCCGACAATGGGCGGCTCGCTGATCCTGTTCTGTCTCGCGGTCTCGACGCTGCTGTGGTGCGACCTGCGCAACGAGTACGTCTGGCTCGCGCTGAGCGTCACGATCGCGTTCGGCGCGATCGGCTTCGCGGATGATTACGCCAAGGTCTCCAAGGGCAACAAGGTCGGCATCTCGGGCAAGCTGCGGCTCGTCCTCGAGTTCGCGGTCGCGGGAGCCGCCATGGCGTACCTGTTCTACTCGGACCTGATGCCGGCCGAGGTGCGGCTGCACCTGCAGCTGCCGTTCACCGACTTCTACGACCAGAACCTCGTGCTGCCGGGGTGGATGTACGTGACGTTCGGGGCGCTCGTCGTCGTCGGCACCGCGAATGCGGTCAACCTCACCGACGGCCTCGACGGCCTCGCGATCGGGCCGTCGATCATGAACGCCGGCACGTTCTTGATCTTCGCGTACCTTGCCGGGGTCGGGACCGAGATCGTCGCGCACAAGGGCGAGGATCCGATCTCGATCGCCAAGTACCTCCACATCGCTCACATCACCGGGGTGGAGGAGCTCGCGGTGTTCGCCGCCGCGCTGTTCGGCGCCGGCATCGGGTTCCTCTGGTACAACACGTACCCCGCGCAGGTGTTCATGGGCGATGTCGGGGCGCTCGGACTCGGCGGTGCGATCGGCATGCTCGCCGTGCTGACGAAGAACGAGATCCTGCTGCTGATCGTCGGCGGCCTGTTCGTGGTCGAGGCGCTGTCGGTGATCATCCAGGTCGGATCGTTCAAGATGCGAGGCAAGCGCGTCTTCAAGATGGCGCCGATCCACCACCACTACGAGCTCAAGGGCTGGGAGGAACCGAAGATCATCGTGCGGTTCTGGCTGATCTCGCTGCTGCTCGCGCTCGTCGCGCTCGGAACGTTGAAGCTGCGATGAGCGGTCCCCAGCGAACCGGGTGGCAGATGATGAACCTCGAGGGCAAGACGGTCGTCGTCGTCGGCCTCGCGCAGACCGGCGTCGCGGTCGCGAAGTTCTGCGCGAGACGCGGCGCCCGCGTCGTCGTCACCGACGGCAAGCCGGCCGAGAAGCTCGCCGAGCCGATGCACCAGCTCGACGGCGTGCCCGTGCGCTACGAGCTCGGCGGCCACGATCCGGCCACGTACCTCGGCGCTGATCTGATCGTGATGTCGCCCGGCGTGCCGTCGCTACCCGAGACCCGCGCCGCCGCGGCGGCCGGCATCGAGGTGATCGCCGAGATCGAGCTCGCCTATCGCTTCCTCGATCCCGCCGCGCGAGTGATGGCGATCACCGGCACGAACGGCAAGTCCACCACCACCGCGCTCACCGGCAAGCTGTGCGAGCACAGCGGCCGGCCGACGTTCTGCGGCGGCAACCTCGGCAACATGCCGATGATCGATGCGATCGATCACCCCGCGAACGCGCCGGGCGGGCTGATCGTGGTCGAGGTCGCCGCGTTCATGCTCGAGAACTGCACGACGTTTCGCGCCCACGCCGGCGTGTTGACCAACATCACCGAGGATCACCTCGATCGGTTTGGCACGCTGGAGCGCTACGCCGAGATCAAGGGCCGGATCTGGGACTACCAGCACGCCGACGATCTCGCGATCGGCAACGCCGCCGATCCGTGGGTGATGCAGGAGGCGACCGGCATCCCGTCGCGGCTGTTCACGTTCGACTCGCGCCCGGGTGCGAAGGCGGACCGGGGCGCGGTGCTGTCGGCCGATCGCAAGCAGCTCGTGCTCCAGGGCGTCGGGTCCGGCGAGGAGCGCTATCCCGTCGACGATCTGGTGATCGTCGGCAACCACAACATGGAGAACGCGATGTGCGCGTACCTCGCGACCCGCGGCCTCGGCATCTCGCCGGAGGCCGTGCGCGCCGGGGCCCGCGCGTACCGGCCGCTGCCTCATCGGATGGAGCTCGTCGGGGACAAGGGGAACGTGTACTTCTACGACGACAGCAAGGGGACCAACGTCGCGTCGGTGGCGGCCTCGGTGCGCG
>JAGSPR010000498.1 GCA_018262455.1 Deltaproteobacteria bacterium
TGCGCGCAGGCACGCGTCGTCACCGGGCGGCGGGGAACTGGCACCCGGCGGAGTCGGAGGAGTCGGCGCATCGAGCGGCGGCGCGATCCGATCCGAGAGCTGGCGCTCCTGTGGCTCCCATAGCCCGGGGCCACCGAGCGACGGCAGCAGCACGATGCCCGCGAGCACGCAGCATGTCGCGAGCGCGATCGGCCACCTGCCGAGCCACTGCGAGATCCTCCTGAGGAACAACGTCACGCGCCGCCAAAGATACCCTCGACTTGCGCCAAGCAGCCAGTACAGCGACAGTCGGATCGTGTCGGCGCTGCAACGGGATGGCATCACCGCACGAGCGCAGGAGCTCGTGCGGCTGCACCGCGGGATCCCGATCAGGCGCTATCGCAGCCTCGTCGGCCACTGGATGGCCCGCTGGTTCCGGGCGCCGCGGCCGGCCACCCCCGAGCCGGTGCCCGAGATCGGTCCGGGCCAGCTCGCCGTGACCTACGGCGGTCACGCGACGGTGATCGCGCGCTACCACGGCCTCGCGATCGCCTTCGATCCGATGCTCGGCCGCTGGATCGGAGGCGTCCGGCGCGCGGTCGAGCCCGGCCTCGTTCCCGGCGACTTCAGCGATGTCGGGCTCGTCCTGATCTCGCACCGCCACGCCGACCACCTCCACGTACCGACGCTGCGCCGGTTGCCACGGACCGCCACGATCGTGGTGCCAGCCGGGGCCGCCGGTGAGCTGTCGTCACTCGGGTTCGCCCGCGTGATCGAGCTCCAGCCTGGCGCCGATCTCGAGCTCCGTGGGGTCCAGGTCAACGCGTGCGCGACCCAGCATGGCGACCACGACCTCGCGCGTGGCCTGTCGTACGTGGTGCGTGGCGACGGCCCCAGCCTGTTCTTGTGTGGGGATAGCGGCTACTTCTCGGGGTTCGCCGAGGTCGGAGCGCGGTTCGGGCCAGACATCGCGGCGCTGCCGATCGGCGGGTTCTTGCCGGAATCGTTTCGCAGCCGGCACATGTCTCCGCTCGACGCGCTCTACGCGTTCGAGGATCTGCGGGCGCGCATGCTGGTGCCGATCCATCACGGCACGTTCGCGCTGTCGTACGAGCAACTCGACGAACCTGCGCGCTGGCTCGTCGAGCTCGCGAAGGCGCGTGGCCTGCGCGAGCACGTACTCGTGATGGCGGCGGGGCAGAGTGAACGCTTCGTGTCACCGCCACCGGCCGCGGTCGAGTCCTCTGGGCCTGGCCAGGCATGATAAAATACGACACTTCGATGTTGCCGCCTCCCGATGTCTCGATCGTCATTCCCGTCTACAACGAGGAAGGCATCTTGCGGGAAGCCGTCATGCAGCTGCTCGACGGGCTCGACACGGTGCGCGCCGCGCTGCACGCGCCCGACATGACGTTCGAGGTGATCCTCGCGGAGAACGGCTCGCGCGATCATACCGCGGAGCTGGCGGCCCACCTCGCCGACGAGCGCTCGGAGATTCGCACGTTCTCGCTGGGGGAGCCGAACTACGGCAAGGCGCTGCGACGTGGCATCCTCGAGGCGCGCGGCACCTTCGTGATCTGCGAAGAGATCGATCTCTGCGATCACGATTTCCACCGCCGCGCGCTCGAGCACCTGCGTCACGGTGACTGCGACATGGTCGTCGGCAGCAAGGCGATGAAGGGTGCGAGCGACGAGCGGCCGGTGCTGCGCCGGGTCGCGACTCGAGTGATCAGCGGGATGCTGCGCGTCGCGCTCGACTTTCGCGGCACCGATACGCATGGCCTCAAGGCGTTTCGCCGGACGACGCTGCTTCCCGTGGTCGAGGCGTGTGTCATCGATCGCGATCTGTTCGCGTCCGAGCTCGTGATCCGGGCGGCTCGAGACGAGCTCCACGTGCTCGAGATCCCGATCACGCTGCACGAGAAACGTCCGCCCGCGATCAACCTGGTGCGCCGCGTGCCGAACGTGCTGCGCGGGCTCGCGAAGCTCACCTACGTCATCCGGTTCGGCGGGCGCCCGTAGCCCTGTCATGACGAAGCACTGCGCCGTCTCGATCGATCTCGATGCGGTCGGGTGTTACTACCGGATCCACGGCCTCGGTCAGCCGCCTCGCGAGCTCGAGCACGTCATCCTCGAGCGTGCGCTTCCTCGGGCGGCACGGCTCTTCACGCAACGCGGGATCCATGTCACGTGGTTCGTCGTCGGCCGGGATGCCGATGGCGATGCGGCGCTGCCCGATCGCGAGGCCCGGGCGGGCAATGCCGATCGGCTGCGTGCGCTCGCGGCGCATGGCGACGAGCTTGGCAACCATTCGTACTCGCATCCCTACGAGCTCGCGCGGTGGACCGCGGCGGAGGTCGATGCCGAGATCGCGGGATGCGATCGCGTGCTGCGCGCGATCACCGGCAAGCCACCCCGCGGATTCCGGGCGCCTGGCTACGACGTCTCGCGGGCGATGCTCGAATCCCTGGCGACTCGCGGCTATCGCTACGACTCGTCGATCTTTCCGGCGCCGGCGTACTACGCGGCCAAGGCCACGGTGATGGGCGTGCTCGCGATCACCAAGCGCCCGAGTGGCGCCGTGCTGACGAACCCCCGCGCGCTCGTCGCGCCCGCCGATCCGTATCGACCCTCGATGACCGCGCCGTGGCGACGCGGTCAGGCTCCCGTCGTCGAGCTCCCGGTCGCGGTCACGCCGTGGACCCGGCTGCCGGCCATCGGCACGTCGCTGCTCGTCGCACCCGCCGCGGTGCGGACCCGGATCATCAGCGCGATGGCGGGCCGCCCGTTCTTCAACTTCGAGCTCCACGGGATCGACTTCAGCGATGCCGAGCAGGACGGGATCCCGGGCGAGCTGGTCGATCGTCAGCCCGATCTCCGCCTGCCGATCGCCGAGAAGCTCGCGCGGCTCGACGCGATCCTCGACGAGGTCGCTCGGACCTGGACGTTCGCGACGCTCGCCGAGGTCTCCGCCGACGTCCAGCGCGAGGAGTGATCGATCAGCGGCCGCGCGCGATCGCGGTCGAGGCGAGCTGATCGACACGCTCGTTGAGCGGGATGCCGGTGTGAGCCGCGACCTTGACGAACCGCACCGATGGGAACTGCCGGAGGAGCAGCCGGAGCTTCTGGACCAGCTCGATGTTGGCCTTCGGCTTCCAGTTCTGGGTCAGGAGCCCGATCGCGTACGCCGAGTCCGAGTACACGATCACCGGCCGCGTCCGGTCGCCGATCTCCTCGAGCCCACGCACGATCGCGGTCAGCTCGGCGATGTTGTTGGTGCCGTGGCCGAGGTACTCGCTGAGCTCGACCCGGGTCTCGCCGTCGACGATGACGACGCCGATTCCCGCCGGACCGGGGTTGGGGATGCAGCCACCGTCTGTCCACACGTGGATCGCGTTGCCGGGGACCTGGTCCGGCGCCGGTGCTGTGCGCGCGGGTGTGCGCGCCGGCGTGCGCTCGGGCGCCGGCTCGCCGATCTCGATCTCGATCAGATCCCCACCGGCGGGCGCGAGGTTGCGAGCACCCGCTCGATACACCTTCGCGCCGTTGGCAGGCTTGTAGACGATCTCGACGCGGCCGTCGGCATCCTTGACGAGCGCGCCGTGAATATCCACGCGTGCCCAGACGTCGGCATCGCGCAGCTTGTGCCTCGACCAGGGCATTCGCGCACCCTAACACATGGCTCTTCGGGGTAATGATCGGTCCGGCTGCACGCGCCGCGTGCTTGGGAGGAGAGCTCGATGATCTGTGTTCGCAATGGTTGGTTCGTGGTTGCGCTCGCATTCGGGTTTAGTGCGCCGGTCGTCGCCGACGCCAGGCCGGTGGCGAAGAAGCTGCCGGCACCGGCGGCGTCTGGTGATGACCTGTCGCTGCTGCCGGTCGACTCCGAGTTCGTCGGAGGGCTCGACGTCGGGCAGCTGCAGCAGTCCTTCTTGTGGAAACAGTACGTCGAGCCGCTGCTGACCACCGATGTCCAGAAGCAGATGACCGAGTTCAAGAACCTCTGCGGCGTCGATCCGATGAAGGTCGTCACGCGGATCTCGTTCGGCCTCAAGGGCCTCACGACCGGGGCGCCCGATGGCGTGATCGTCGCGCACGGTGTTCCGAAGGCCAAGCTGGTCGCGTGCTTCGCCCAGATCTCGAAGGACAAGAAGCTCGGCGACGAGGTCACGGTCGATGGCGACGTGCTGATCTCGAACTCGAAGGACGGCCGCCCCGTGGCGTTCACGTTCGTCAACGACAGCACCGCGCTGATCGTGGTCGGCTCGAGCGCGACCAAGGCTGGCGTCAGGACCACCGCGAAGGGCGGGACGGCGCTCAGGACGTCGGCGGCGTTCGTCGATCTCTACAAGAAGACCAAGATCACCGACACGCTGTGGATCCTGATGAACGGCAACTCGAAGGCGTTCGATGCGCTGAGTCAGATGGGCGTCAAGCCCAAGGCGGTGTTCGGCTCGATCAACGTCGTCCAGGATCTCCAGCTCGACATGCGCATGCGGCTCGACTCGGCCGACGTGGCGAAGCTGCTCGCGATCCAGGCCCAGGGGCCGGTCACCCAGGCGGCGGCGATGTTCGACCAGCTCGCCGTGGCCAGTGACGGCGCTGACGTCCGGGTGACGCTCGCGCTCTCGGACGCGAAGCTGAA
>JAGSPR010000195.1 GCA_018262455.1 Deltaproteobacteria bacterium
CGACGATGGCTACGCCCGCTGGCCGAGGTCGGAACCCTGCTCGTCGCGTTCGGCGGGCTGGTGCTGTGGTGCTCGGTGCCGGATCCTTCGCGGCTGGCCGACGAGAACCCCGCGTCGACGGCGTTCATCGACCTGCGCCGCGCGGAGGCGGCTGCCGCGGGGAAGCCGTTTGCGCTCGAGTGGCGGTGGCGCCCGATCGGCAAGATCTCGCGTTACCTGCGCGCCTCGATCATCTACGCCGAGGACTACAACTTCTTCCGTCACGATGGAGTCGACTGGGGCGCCGTCGAGGAAGCGCTCGAGGCCAACCTCGACAAGGGCTCGCTCGCGGTCGGCGGCAGCACGATCACCCAGCAGCTCGCGAAGAATCTCTATCTGTCTCCGCGCCGCAGCATGCTCCGCAAGCTGCGCGAGATGTTGATCGCGTTCTCGCTCGAGGACCACCTGAGCAAGCAACGCATCCTCGAGCTGTACCTCAACGTCGTCGAGTGGGGCGATGGCGTGTTCGGTGCCGAGGCCGCCGCGCGCCACTGGTTCGGCCACTCGGCCCAGAGCCTGTCGCCCGCCGAGGCGGTCCGGCTCGCGATCGCCCTGCCGAACCCGATCGCTCGCGCACCCAACGTTCACGCTCAAGAGCTGACTCGCAAGGCGGTCCGGATCATTCACCTGCTCCGGCTGCAGGGCCTGCTCGACGCTGCGCAGGAGCGCGAAGCCCTCGATCAGGTCGGCGCGCGTGACGAGCCCGTGGTGCCGACGCGTCCGCGTCCGGGGCAGCCGGACGCCCCGCGGACCGATCCCGGACCGCCGGACAGCTCGCGACCCGAACCCGGACCGCCGGACATCTCGCGACCCGAACCCGGACCGCCGGACATCTCGCCGGCCCAGCCGGACACCGCGCGGCCGGATCCCGGACCGCCGGACACCTCGCGGCCGGATCCCGGACCGCCGGACGCGTCCGAGTAGCTAGGCAAGAGCTTGCCCGAAACTTCGGGCCGTCGACGTGGGCGTCGTCGTGGAGGTGATCGGCGACGGCGACGTGTCACATTGACGGCGTCGGCGACGGGCAGCGTCAGGCTCCACGTCGCCGTGGCCGTTGAAGTCAACGTGAAGCGTCGCCGTCGCCGTCGCCGATCACGTCAAGGACGACGACGGCGCCCACGACGGCGCCTACGCCGATGGTGCCGGACTTTCAGGGACAGACCCTGGCGGCTACTGCACGTGCGACGCCGCGAGCTCGCGCACGAAGCCCGCGATCGCGGCGGCCAGCTCGTCGGGTTGATCGACGTGCACCCAGTGGCCCGAGGGCTGAACGACCATCCAGCGCGCGCCGAGGCGGTCGAGCATGAGACGGCTGTGCTCGCAGATCCCTCCGGGAACGCCGGCGACGAACAGCGACGGCGCGCGCAGGTTCACGACCCTCTCGGCGAGCGTGTCCGTCGCGCTGAGCTCGAGTAGATCGATCGAGTTGCGGTGGAACATCGCCGGATCTGCGGCAGCGAGCGCGACGTGATAGCCGCGCAGTGCCGGGTCCTGGATGCCGGCGGTGTACACCTGCGCGCGGAGCTCGCCGAAGCCATGGGCGAGGAAGTCCTCGGGCGAGTAGGAGGCAGCCTGCACGCTGAACGTGCAGTCGCCGCGCGACAGGTTGCCATCGACGTCGATCACGCCGCGGACCGCGATCTGCTCGGCCACCAGCGTGGCGAGCACGCCGCCCATCGAGTGGCCGACCAGCACCACGGGCGGCCGCCCGGCGAGCCACGCGACGAGGTGCGAGGCGAGGTGACCAAGCGAGTCGCGCGCCGGAATGGGGTCGGGCGGTGGCGAGCGGCCGTAGCCGGGCAGATCGGGGAGCGTGTGGGCGAAGTCATCGAGCGCGGGGTGATGCGCGATCGCGTCAAAGCTCACCGACCACTCGCCGAGCCCGTGGATCCACACGAGCTCCGGGCCGGCGCCGAACCGGCGCACGATCATCTCGTGCTCGAATGACCACTGCTCGGACAAGCTCAGCGACCGAAGTCCTGGATGATCGTGACGTCGGATCCGGACTGGAAGATGCCGCAACCGAGCGTGCCGTAGTCGCCGAGCATGTTCTCGTAGTGTCCGCCGCCCGGACCCTCGGAGTAGAACGCCGCGATGCAGGCGGCGACGAGCTGCTGCATGTCGCCCCCACCCTGCTGCTGCAGCCCCCAGTGCGGGCACTCGTTCTCGGCGAACGAGATTCCGCCGCCGCTGGTTTGAACGAAGTGATCGTGCGGAGCCCCGGCGAAGTCGATCATCGCGCCGGTATCCGCGAAGCTCTCGAGCTCGGTCGAGCGCTGCACGGCCGCGCGGCCGTTCATCGAGCGGTAGCGGTTCGTCTCCGCCACGCAGAACTCGTGGGCGGTCGCGTTGGCCGCGGCATCCGGACCACCACCACCGCCGCCGCCGTCGATGCTACCGTCGCAGCCGATCAAGGACACGGCCAGACACGCGGCCAGGCAGGCGATGCGCATGACGCCATTGTAGTCCTGCCTGGAGGCCGAGCGGTGGAGGAACCTAGCCGAACACGCGGCGGATCCGACCGATCGCCTCCTCGATGTTGTCGCGCGAGTTGAACGCCGAGAGCCGGAAGTAGCCCTCTCCCGCCGGTCCGAACCCGGCACCCGGCGTACCGACGACCTGCGCCTCCCCGAGGAGTCGATCGAACAGCTGCCACGACGAGGCGCGGTCCGGCGTCCGCAGCCACAAGTACGGTGCGTGGACGCCGCCGAAGATAGTGAAGCCCGCGGCCCCGAGGCCTTCGCGGAGCAGCCGCGCGTTCTCGAGGTAGAACGCGATCTGCGCGCCGGTCTGCGCCAGGCCGGCCGGCGAATAGGCCGCGGCCGCGCCCCGCTGCACGACATAGGAGGCGCCGTTGAACTTGGTGGTGTGGCGGCGCGCCCACAGCGCGTTGAGCGAGACCCGCTTGCCATCGCCACCGACGCCGGTGACCGTCTTGGGCACGACCATGAAGGCACACCGCACGCCGGTGAAGCCCGCGCGCTTGGAGAAGCTGCGCAGCTCGAGGGCACATTCGCGAGCGCCGGGGATCTCGTAGATCGAGTGAGGCAGCGCGGGATCGGTGATGTAGGCCTCGTACGCGGCATCGAACAGGATGATCGCGTCGTGGGCGCGGGCCCACGCCACCCAGCGCTCGAGCTGGGCGCGCGTCGCCACGGTGCCGGTCGGGTTGTTCGGCGAGCACAGGTAGACGACGTCGACGGCCTCGTCGGGCGGCTCGGGCTGGAACCCGTTCGCTTCGTTGCCGACGAGGTACGTCAGCCCGGGATAGCGGCCGTCGGGCCCCATCGCGGCGGTCCGACCGGCCATGACGTTGGAGTCGACGTACACCGGGTAGACCGGGTCGGTGACCGCGACCCGCGCGGACAGCGCGAAGATCTCCTGGACGTTGCCGCTATCGCACTTGCTGCCATCGCTGACGAAGATCTCGTCGGCGGCGATCTCGACGCCACGCGAGGCATAATCGTGGGTGCGGATCGCCTCGACGAGGAAGTCGTAGCCCTGCTCGGGGCCGTAGCCGTGAAAGGTCTCGCGCGAGGCCATCTCGTCGACCGCGGCATGCATGGCCTGGACGATCGCGGGCGCGAGCGGCTCGGTGACATCGCCGATGCCGAGCCGGATGACGCGGGCGTCGGGATGCGCCGCTTGATACGCGCGCACGCGGCGCCCGATCTCGGGGAACAGGTAACCGGCGGGAAGCTTGGCGTAGTGCTCGTTGATGCGCGCCATGGCGGTGGAGGATATGCGACGGCAACGCCGCCGGCGAGGCGATCCGCCGAAACCTTCGACGCACCCGCGGTCGGCCGCGTTGCCTGCGTCGGATCGAGCAACCCCACGCGGGCACGCGCTGACCAAGCGGCATGCGATTCGCCTTGCTTGCCGTGCTGCTGATCGGCTGTGCGCACGATGTCCACGCGCGCTATCCCGCCGCCCCCGGTGCGCCCACTGGCACGCTGGTACTGCTGCTCTCGCAACCCGCGTCGGGGGTCTCGGTCGCGATCAACGGGCGGCTGGTCGTCGAGGATGGCCACACGAAGAAGGTGGTGATCGAGCACATCCCGGTCGGCAACGTCGACATCACGATCGCGGCGAACGGCAACGACAAGCAGTTCCGGGTGTGGGTCGACGACACGCACCCGACGACCGTTCCGCTGGGCGTTCCGGAGCAGTCGATGGGCATGCTGAAGAGCATCTTCGGCAGCGTGATCTCGATCGTCGTGTACAGCATGCTGCGGCCGGGCGGCCTGCTCTGAGGTAGAGTCGCCGCGGTCATGGCCGCCGAGCGCAACGACTTCATCCGCGACATCATCGACGAGGATCTCCGGACCGGGAGGCACACCCGCGTCGCCACCCGGTTTCCACCGGAGCCGAACGGGTACCTCCACATCGGGCACGCCAAGTCGATCTGCTTGAATTTCGGGCTCGCGGCCGACTACCAGGGCACGTGCAACCTCCGGTACGACGACACCAACCCGACGAAGGAAGACGTCGAGTACGTCGAGTCGATCGAGCGTGACGTCCGGTGGCTGGGCTTCGCGCCCACCGCGGTGTTGTTCTCGGCCGACTACTTTCCGAAGATGTACGAGCTTGGCGAGCGGCTCGTGACCGAGGGCAAGGCCTACGTCTGCGATCTCACCGACGATCAGATCAAGGAGTATCGCGGGACGCTCAGCGAGCCCGGCCGGCCGAGCCCGTTTCGCGACCGCAGCGTGGCCGACAACCTCGACCTGTTGCGCCGCATGAAGGCCGGCGAGTTCCCCGACGGTTCACGCGTGCTGCGCGCGAAGATCGACATGGCGTCGGCGAACATGAAGATGCGCGATCCGCTGCTCTACCGGATCCGCCACGCGCATCACCATCGCAGCGGTGACGCCTGGTGCATCTACCCGATGTACGACTACGCGCACCCGATCGAGGACGCGATCGAGGGCATCACGCATTCGATCTGCACGCTCGAGTTCGAGAACAACCGCGAGCTCTACGACTGGGTGCTCGACCACACCGGGCCATGGACGCCGCGGCCGCGCCAGTACGAGTTCGCGCGGCTCGCGCTGGACTACACGGTGATGAGCAAGCGCAAGCTGCTCACGCTCGTGACCGGTGGCCACGTCCGCGGCTGGGATGATCCGCGCATGCCGACGATCGCGGCGATGCGGCGCCGCGGCTACAGCCCCGGATCGATCCGGGCGTTCTGCGACATGATCGGGGTGGCGAAGGCCAACTCGATGGTCGACATCGGCAAGCTCGAGTACTGCGTCCGCGACGACCTCAACCACACCGCGCCCCGCGTGCTCGGCGTGCTGCGGCCGATCGAGGTCGAGCTCGTCGGGCTGCCACCGACGCCGCCCACCGACGCGCCGCTGTTTCCACCGGACGTCGGCAAGCCGGGCTCGCGTCCGCTGGTGATCGGGAGCCGCATCTTCATCGACCGCGAGGACTGGCGCGACGAGCCACCGAGCGGCTACCAGCGGCTCGCGCCGGGGCGCACGGTCCGGCTTCGATACAGCCACTGCATCGGCGACGCCGAGGTCGTCGAGCGCGACGCCAGCGGCGCGGTCACCAAGCTGCGGGCGCGCGTGGTTCCCGACACCTCCGGCGGCAAGAATCCGACCGACCGCAAGGTCTCCGGCGTGATCCACTGGGTCGATGCCGTCACGAGCGTGAAGGCGGAGGTCCGGCTCTACGACCGGCTGTTCAAGGTGGCCCGGCCCGAGGAGGGCGGCGGCGACTTCCTCGAGCAGCTCGATCCGCACTCGCTCGAGATCGTCCCGGGCGTGCGGCTCGAGGCGAGCCTCGCGAGCGCCGCGCCCGGATCGCGGTGGCAGCTCGAGCGGGTCGGCTACTTCGTGGTCGACGACGACTCCAGGCCGGGCGCGCTCGTCCTGAACCGGATCGTCACGCTGCGCGACGCGTACTCCGAGAAGGCTGCCGGCAAGAAGCCGACCGTCGACGCCGAGGCGCCGGAACCCAAGGAGCCCAAGGAGAACGCCAAGGCGAAGACGCGACCGAAGAGCAAGTCTCCCGCCGAGTACCGGATCGAGGCGCGGGCGCGGGATCCCGAGCTCGCCGCCGCCCACCAGGCGATCGCCGCGATGCCAGGCATCCCGGCGGACTGGGCCGACCTGCTCGCGGGGGATCTCGTGACCTCGTCGCTGTTTCTGGGCACGGTCGGCAAGGTCGGGTTCGCCGAGCTCGCCGCCAAGTGGATGATCAACGAGCTGCCGCGCGCGCTGGCCGGCAAGGAGCTGGCCGAGGCGGGGCTGAGCGCGGTTCGGTTCGCCGAGCTCGTCCAGGCGATCGGCGACCAGCAACTGTCGGCGCCGGCGGCCAAGGCGGCGCTGGCCGAGATGATCGCGACCGGCAAGCGGGTCGGCGAGGTCGCCATTCAGGGTGGACCCGCGATCGAGGGCGCCGACCTCGATGCCCGGATCGAGGCCGTCCTGGCGGCCAACGCGGACAAGGCCGCGCAGTACAAGGCCGGCAAGAAGGGCCTGTTCGGGTTCTTCGTCGGCCAGGTCATCAAGGCGGCGCCCGGCGCCGACCCCAATCGGGTCAGCGAAGCCCTCCGGACCCGGCTGGATTAGCTGGGGCGCGACACCCCGATCGTCGGGGCGTACGGCCCCAGTTGTGGCCGCACGATAGAAGCATCACCATGACGGCGTGAAGCATTCGCTCGTCCTGGCGTTGGTGCTCTGCGCTTGCGAGGCAAGCGTGGGGGTTGGTGTTGGTGGAAACGGCGTCGATGCCTCGAACGGCAACGATCCTGATGCCAGCGCCCTACCCGAAGTCGACGCACCCACGGTCGTTCCGCCCGATGCCGCGACCGCTACCTGCGCGAACGGCCGCGTCGTCTTCCTCTCGTTCGAGGGCGAAGCGCTCACCAAGGCGGCCGTGAGCGATGCCAAGACCAACCAGGCAAGCTGGATGCAGATCGCGTCGGGTGCGGCTCCCGCGTACCACGCAGCCTCGGCGACGCGAGCCACCGAGATCCAGGACGTGGTGGACGGCGTGCGTGGGCGGCTGGCGAGCTTCCCGATCGAGGTCGTGACGACCCGTCCGGCGAGCGGTGACTACGTCATGGTCGTATTCGGCGGCGAGCGCGCAGCCGTCGGGTCGCGGTTTGGCGCGGCCGTGCAGGAGCTCGACTGTGGCGACCTGACGCGCAACGACGTCGCGTGGGTCGCAGACAGCGTGGCGCCGAACCGGGCGATCGTGAACACCGTGATCGGCGCGATCGGCTTCGGCCTCGGGCTCACGGCGACGACCACCCCCACCGACTGCATGTGCGCCTGGGACAACGACTGCACCCCGGACAACACCGTGAAGTGCACGCTGACACCTGGCATCACGCGCGACCCGCTCGCTCGCCAGCTGTGCAGCGGCGCCGCCGCGACGCAGGATGAAGTCGCGACGTTCTCCCAGGGATTCTGTCAGTAGGCAGCCGACTGTCAGTAGGCGGCCGACCACGTCGCGATCGACGTACGGCCGGGCCGCCCGTGGTTGTCGCCGCGTGCGTTCTGTGAACCCGTGCAGCTCATGCGGCTGATCCTGATCGTGCTCGTCCTCGCGACTGCAATGGAGACAGCAAGACCGCGCCCGCCGCGGCGAAGTCCGACGACACCGCGAAGCCCGACGACACCGCGATGGAGAACAAGAGCATCGCGCTGCCCGATCAGGTCGCCGACATCTTCACGAAGTCGGGCAATAGCGGCGTGCTGGGCGCGGGAACTCACGCGCAAGTATCCGCCAGCCGTCGTTTCGTCGTTCCGGCCGATCATGATGACTTGTCCGGCGGCGCATCGACACGGTCAGGGCGAGCGCGCCATCGCCATCGGACATCCAGGGATCGAGGGCTCCGCTCGCAGCGGCCGAGACGACCGAACCGAACCGTGACCGGATCTCGTCGTCGAACGCCGGGTCCTTGTCGAACCACAACGCCCGGGCCCGCTCGCTGAACCAGAACTCGAGAACCTCGATCGCCGCGACGGCGCTCAACGCGGGCGACCACTGAGGTTGCCGAGCTTGATCGAGTCGGAGACGCAGTGCTCGCGTTCGGCTCGCGTCTTGTGGTTCTTGTGACAAGCCTCGATCGCGGCCAGGGTCGTCACCGTGACGAACCCCGGTGTGACCTGCTGAAGGTTCGAATGGATCGAGTCCTCCATCATTCGCCAGCTCGTCGGGCCCTTGGCGCTTGCGATCCGGTGGATCAGCGCGAACGCGACTTCGGGTCGATACGACGGGATCGCGTCCGAGCGATCGACGAAGTAGGCGTGCGCGGCCGTGGCGTCGGGGCCGGCCCAGATCGACGTGATGAAGGCATTGAGGAAGCGGGTGCGCTCGGGCTCGGGCAGCGGGTGGTCCTTGGGCATCTTGCCGAAGGCCACGGTCTCCAGCATGCCGACGACCGTGGAGCGGTCGAGCCGGGGCGCGGACAGGTCGGGGATCCCGGCCTCGTGATCGTGGCAGTCCAGGCAGTGGGTCTCGAGCTGGGCGTGCAGATCACCGACCGGCGCGATGGTGTCGCGCGGTGTGCGCGCCGGCTCCGGCGTCAGCCGGGCGGTCGCGGCCGCGTGACGCGCCGGCCACTCGGTGACGAGCGTCTGCAGGGAGATCCGCATGAGCTCGCGCGCCGGCGTGTCGGGGCGCATGCTGGCCTCCAGCGCGGAGATCTGGCCTGGTGTGACCTGGTTGCCGAGGACGTACTCGGCGAAGTCCCGGGCCATGCAGTGGCGAAACTCGGGCTGGGCGACGGCCAGCTGGGCGAAGCCCTGGGGGTTCAGCTCCGCCTCCCCACGCGAATCCTTGATGTCGCGGACGTAGAGCGGACCGCGACCGGTCAGCTGCAGCTTGGGCGTGAAGTAGGCCTGGAGGTTGTCGTTGGTGAAGCCCCAGAAGAACTGGAAGCCGTAGTCGAGCCGCGCATGGCAGTTGGTGCAGATGGGACGCGCGGCCAGGTCCTTCCATCCCTCGCTCTTGATCTGGAGGTCCGCGCCCACGATGCTCAGCAGGGTCTCGGGGCTCGCACCGACGGAGTCGGGGTCGATGCACCACAGCACGTCGTCGATGGCCGTCATCCGTTGACGCCGGTCGAGCGTGAAGTGGACGATCTGCGGCGACGTGAGGATGCCGGCGTTCTGTCCGGGGGCCAGATCTTCGCGGGGGGCCCACTTGCCCGAGGTCGGCCAGGCGGCCAGCTCGCGGAATGACGTCTCCGGGATCTCGCGGCGCGCGTTCTCGGCGGTGAACGTGCGCATGAGGAACTCCACGTTGCGATCGCGGAAGCTCTCGTTGGAAGTGAAGATCTTCTCGACCGGGAGGTTGTGGGCGACGTTGTACGCGACCGAGCGCTTGACCTCATCGCGCATGCTGTCTTCGAGCTGCGTCCGTCGGGCCGGAGCGTCGAAACAGCGGATCAGGTTGGGGCCGCAACCGCAGCGATGCCCCGTCGTCTCCTGAAGGCCGGCATAGAACGACAGGCAGGCCATCTCGGGCTCGCCCTTGGGGACCTCCGCCATCCACTGGTCGGGTCGGTAGGAGTCGGGGCAGACCCGGATCGCGTCCTCGGTTCCATCCAGCAGCGCCCACCAGGGACGGACCGCCACGGCCGCCTCCCAGGTGCAGGGCTTTGACAGATAGTAGACGGAGCGTGGACCCTCCGTGTGAGACAGCTGGAACTGCGCGGGCGCCCCGAAGGCGGTCTGGTTGAGGAACTGCCGCAGGATGATCAGCGGCGCCACATCGGACTCGAACGCCTCGGTGGCCAGGAGGCCATCGATGTAACCGGCCAAGGTGAGCTGGCCGGCGTCGAGCCGGCGTCGGGTTTCCTCCAGCTCCGAGGGAGCCGGCGTCTGGCTCGTGGCCAGCACGGCGAGCGTGCGCAGCAGCTCGGGATCCGCTTTGGCCGGCACGGCCGTGGGGACCCGCGGCTCGGGCCGGCAGGCAGCCACCACAAGGCAGAGCGCGACCACACCGTGTATCAACGGTCGCATCAGGTCCCCGTGAGGAAGGTGAGGTGCTTGCCGGTGTAGCCGTACAGCTCGGGGTTTGCGCCGTCCAGCGCGAGCAAGGTGGTGCCGATATCGTCGACGCGCAGCAGGTGACCGCCCGGCGCTGGTCGTCCGGTTGCGAGCGAGATCGGCAACCCCGCCATGTCCCGGCCGGTGGCCCCATACGTCGCGCCGGTGACGAGCCCGGGACCGTAGAACAGGTGGGGGCTCTGCGGAAAGTGGTCCTTGCCGCGCGCCCCGTTGAGCCGGGGGAACCGCCCGATCTCGCTGCCGACGATGACCACGGTCTGCTCGGACAGCGGCCGGCCGTCGACCATGCGGCGGTCGAGCTCCATGAACAGCCTGTCGAGCAGAAGCGCCAGATACTCGACCAGGATCGTCTGGCCGGCGGCGTTCCAGATATGGCTGTCGAAGTCCTGGTTGCCGACACACAACGTCACGCAGCGGGTCAGGCCGTGCTCGAACAACCAGAGCACTCGTTGGAGGTCCCGACCATTGTGGTAGACGTTCTCAGAAGGTCCGACGCCACGGTACGAGTCTTTGCCCTCTGCCCCCCAGTCGACAGGTGCAAACTTCGGCGTGACTGCGACCCGCGCGAACAGCTCGGCCGACGAGCGCAGGTTCTCCGCGGTCGTCCTTTGGGCCGCGGACGCACGCGCGCCACCGAGCAGCTGGGCCTCGCGACGCAGCGCCTTGGCCGCTCCGACGAGACCGTCTGGATCCGCCTTGTCGAGGTGCTCGAACAGTCCCGGTCGGTTGCCGAAGGGGAGCGTGCCCGGCTCACCGAGGTACGCGGGCGTGAACGCGCTGGGCATGGCCGCACCGATGCTGATGGCGCCGGTCGCTTCGCGCTGACGGCGCCCCCCGAGGATCTCCATCAGCGTGGGCGAGCCGGGCGCCGACCGGCTCTTGCAGTGCATGACATTGGAGAGCCCGCTCAGGTGGTTGGCCGAGTTCTGGCGAAACGCGTTGACGATCGCGAGCCGCGGCGTCCAGCGGGCCAGCGCCCGGAAGCTCGGTCCGAGTCGGCCACCGCCGGTGGTCTCGACGATCTCCCCGGGGCCAAACGGGACGTCGATGCCGGTGTCGACCTCACTGATCTTCTTGGGGTCCGTGCTGTAGACCGCGTCCATCCCGCCCTGCGGGATGATGTGGAGGTAGAACCGCGGCCGCGAGGACGGCGTCGCGTGCGCTGGCTTCTCCCGGATCAGGGGCCATGCCGCCGCAGCGAGCGCGCTGCCCTTGAGAACATCCAAGACCTGCCGACGATCCATGGCCCATGCTATCAGGTGGCCAATCTGCAGCAGGGGTCGCACCGAACCTATCGGTGCGCGAGCCGTTCAGTCGTCGGAGATGAGGTGGCAGATCGACTGCCAGTGCGGGATCCGGTAGGTGAAGGTGGTGGCCAGGAGCTGTTCGACGACGCCTTTCAGGCTGAACTCGGCACGATGTATCGTGACACTGGCGCGGGCAAGGCCCCAGTCCCACGCTGCTCGCAATGGTCTCGCTGCTGCAGAGCTATCTCCAGATCTCTGACGCCGAGGCCGTCGAGATGACCGTCGTGGACCTTCGGTTTCAGATGGTGCTCAGCAGGAGCCAGCGTGCTCTCAGGGGGCACTGCGCGAATTCCGCGAGCGCTTGATCAGGACCAC
>JAGSPR010000196.1 GCA_018262455.1 Deltaproteobacteria bacterium
GTGTGGGCAGCCTGGGACCGGTCGTACCCGGTGCTCGACCGCGGGTTCTGGCTGCACAACGCCGAGCACGGCGCGGTCGTGTTCGCCTATCGCTGCGATACCGACTGCCCCGACGTGATCGCGCAGCTCGAGGGCGTGGTCCGCGCGATGCCGGTGGACCCGCAGTGCGTAGCGCCGGTGCGCCACCGCGCCGTGGTCGTGGCGGATCCGCTGCTGCCCGGGGACAGGCAAGTCGCGGCGGTGGCGTGGGGCAAGATCTACCTCGCGAGCTGCGTCGATCCCGAGGCGCTGCTGACGTTCGTCGACGACTTCTACGGCCGTGCCCCCGAGGACACGTGCGCGAACGGCGCGTCGCTCGGAGGGACGGCGATCGGCGAGTGACAACACCCACACGCGATTGTCGTGGACCATCAGGCGGGGTGGATCACCGCCGTGTTAGCTTCGTGCCGTGCGTCGCGCGCTCGTTGCCTTGTTCCTGGTTATCGCGCTGACCCGTCCGGCCGCGGCCACGCCGTACGAGAGCTTCATCGACGTGGACGATCAGGCCGATCTCGAGGATCTGCTCGCCGCCGGTGACATCACCCAGGACACGTTCACCGAGCTGCTCGAGCTGCTCGGCAGCGGCGTCGATCTCACCACCGCGGATCGCGCCGAGCTCTACACGCTCCCGAACCTGACCTACGACGACGTCGACGCGATCCTCAAGTTCCGCGAGCTCCAGAAGGGCGCGATCACCGACCCCGCCGCGCTGGTCGCCGCCGGCGTGCTGTCGGAGGACAAGCTCCTCGCGATCTCGGCGTTCATCGTGGTCAGCCAGCCGCGCGACAAGTACGCCGCCAAGGGCTGGACGAGGATCATGACGCGGTTCTCGCCGCGCGATAAGAAGCTGCCGCCTTTCGCGTTGCGCGGGCGGTTCACCGCGATGAAGCACCTGCAGTTCGGGTTCGCCGGCGTGTTCACGCGGCTCGAGACCGGGGCGCCGAAGTACGATCCCAACCGCGACGCCCTGATCGCGGACCGTCCCGGGTACGGCGTGGATCTGCCGAAGATCTTCGTAAAGTGGGAGGACGACGAGGCAGCCGTGATCGGCGGCAGCTTCCGCGCAGGCTTCGGCCAGCGCCTGGTGTTCGACAACTCGAATCACTACACGCCGAACGGGCTCTACCTCGACGACGATCTGTTCTCGTCGCCCGACCTCGTCTCGGCGTGCCGCGAGTCCGCCGGCGAGCTCGCGACCTCGCCGTGCGCCGGCGATGCCGGCAACCGCTACGTGACGCCCGACTGGAACTGGCGTGACGGGCTGTTCGGCGTCGGCGCTGGCTTCAAGCGGCTCGAGCTCGGCGCAGGCTGGCTGCAGGGCTTCGCCTGGGCGTCGGCGTCCCGACGCTCGATCTACCAGTACGAGCTCGTCGATCGCGGCAAGTGCAAGGACCCGTCGGACGACGCCGATCCGAGCTGCGCCGCCCCGACGGTGTTCGTGCGGCCCGACGGTGGGCTGCTCGATCAGACCTCGCGGCTCTCGTTCACCACCCTGCCCGACGTGTTCCAGGAGCAGCTGGGGGGGCTCAACATGTCGTACTTCGCCGATCGCCGGAACTCGGTCGGGGTGACGGTCTACGGCTCCCGGGAGCAGAACCTCGTCGACGGCATCCAGCTCGACACGCAGGAGTGGTCGCGCCTGCCGATCGGCGGCCGGTTCGGCGCGGCGGGCGCGAACTTCTCGTTCGGCCGCAGCTGGCTCGACATCTTCGGCGAGGCCGCGGTGAGCTACGACCAGATGCCCGACACCTCGGGACCCGCGCGAGGCGGCGGCGGCCCGGCGGCGATCCTGCGCGTCACCGCGACGAAGAAGAAGCAAGAGCTCGAGGCGGTGCTGCGGTACTACAGCATCGACTACGTCAATCCGTTCGCGCGCCCGATCTCGCAGCCCGACGAGCTCGACGGCCAGCGCGCCCGCGACGAGGTCGGCGTCCGGCTGCGCTACTACAAGACCGACAAGCGCTACTCGCTGCGCGCGCTGTTCGACCTCTGGGAGCCGCCATCGCAGCGCCACGCGGACAGCGTGCTCAAGCGCTCGCAGCCCAAGCTCGACACCTACGTTCGCGCCGACGTCCGGACCACCGACCAGATCAAGCTCGGGCTGTGGGAGCGCTACCAGGACAAGGACCTGGCCGCGGGCGGTCATGATCAGTGCTTCGACGTCTCGACCGACACCAACGAGGACGGCGAGCCGATCCCGTGCGGGGGTCGCCAGCTGACCTCGATCGCGCGGGTGCAGTACCAGCCGAACCGGAAGGTGTCGTACACGGTGATGCTCCAGCACCAGCTGCTCGACGACAACGCCCTCGCGAACGACAGCTTCCGCCAGGATCTCGGTGGCTGGCTGATCGTGCTCTGGCACCCGCAGCCGGGGATCCGGGCGCGCGGCCGGCTCCGCTATCTCGACGAGTCGGTGTCCGACACGGCCAAGGGCGAGCGCTCGATCTCGAGCGTGCTCGATGCCGCGTTCACCGTTCGCAAGCGCGACATCGTGCGCGTGCGGGCCGACACCAAGTTCCTGATCGACGACCGCGCGAGCACCGACGTTCGAGATCCCAACCCCGAGCTCCAGCTCTGGCTGTCCTACGAGGCGCGGCTGTAGCCATGGCGATCACGACCATCCTCGCGGGCTGCGATCTCTCCGCTCCGGCCGACCAGGCGCTCGAGCGCGCGATCGCGATCGCCCTGCTCCACCACGCCAGGCTCGTGCTCGTCCACGCCCAGGCGGACGATGGGCCGATCGCCGAGGTTACCAACGAGATGCTCCAGCAGATCGGGCAGGTCTCGGCGGCGGTGCGGATCGAGGAGGCCCGCGCGCTCGCGGACCGGCTCGCCAGGATCCAGGCGCACGGGGTGACCGCCGAGGTGATCATCCGGACCGGCCCCCCGGGCGAGGTCCTCGCCGCCCTGGCGGTCGAGCTTCAGGCCGAGCTGATCGTGATCGGCACGCACGGCGCCACCGGGCTGTCGCGCTTCCTGCTCGGCAGCGTGGCCGCGTCGACGATCCGCCACGCGACCTGCGATGTGCTGGTCTGTCGGGCTCCGTGGAGCAACACCGTGTTCCAGCGCCCGCTCGTCGCCACCGACTTCTTGCCGACCTCCTCGCAGGCGATCTCGCACGCGAGCCGGGTCTGCGTGCCCGGCGTGCCGGTCGACGTCGTCCACGCCTGGCAGCTGCCGACCGGCTCGTGGGGCGCGAGCTTGCTCGGGCAGGCCCGGTTTCCGTGGTCGACCGTGCGCGATGCCGTGGTCGTCGCGGCCAAGACCCAGGCGGACAAGCTCACGCGCGAGTACGCCGCGCTCGGTCAGCCGGTCAACGTCGAGCTGATCCAGGGCCCGCCGGCCCAGGTGATCACCCACGAGGCCGAGCGGCGCGGGCACGACCTGATCGCCGTCGGCGCGCATGGCCACCGCGGTGTGCGCCGTCTCCTGCTCGGCAGCGTCGCCGAGAGCACCGTCCGTCACTCCCCCTGCTCCGTGCTCGTCGTGCACGGAGCTCCCTGAACGGGGTCAGGACTCTGCGCTGCCGCCTTCGAGGGTGAGCGCCTCGAGCTTGTTGTCTTCCTTGGCGGCGTCATCGGCGCCCGGCAGGGGCTTCTTCTGCTCGGTGATGTTCGGCCAGGGCTCGGCGGTCGCAGCCTGGGACTTCAGGGCCGCGGGCCACGACGCGATGTCGATGTCGGACAGCTTCTTCGCGCCGCTCACGAGCGCGTTGATGTCCTTGTAGATGCTCCACTTCGCAGGGAGCTCGCTCTCCTCGAAGATCGCCGTCGTCGGACACTCCGGCTCGCAGGCGCCGCAATCGATGCACTCGTCCGGGTGGATCGCGATCGAGTTCTTACCCTCGTAGAAACAGTCGACTGGGCAGACCGCCACGCAGTCGGTGTACTTGCACTTCACGCACGGGTCAGCCACGACATATGCCATGACGGAATCTAGCCACAACAAACACCAACTCGGAAGGCATGGACGCAACGATTCCGTCGGTGCAGAGTGGCCACCCGGGCAGGAAGACTGAAAGGAAGACCATGAAGCGGTTCGGCCGATATGGCTGGTTGTTCGGCTTGGCCCTCTGCGGCGCTGTGGGTTGCCAGAAGGGCGATGGCGCCGGTGCACCGACACGCACCGACGGTCCGTATGCCGGCGACATCGAGAAGCTCTGCAACGTCGTGGTCCGGTCCGGCGGCGACAAGGAGGTCGGGGCCGACCGCAACTTCCTGATCGCGACCTGGCTGGGGGCGAACCTCGAGACTCCCGAGTCCCGCAAGTTCCTCGCCCGGATCCAGCCGCTGGTAGGGGAGCAGAAGGCGACCGCGATCGAGGCCGAGGCCAAGCGGGTCGGCCTCACCGGATGCCCGCTGGCGGACGAGTGGCGCAAGCCACCGCTTCCCTGACCACCCCACCGCTACCCGACCCCGACCATGCGATCATAAAGACTCTACCGCGTGCGGGGCTTCCGAGCGGTGGTCGTGGGGGGATGGCCGTCGGCAGCTCCGGCTGCGAGGCCGTGTTTCCGCTCGACGATCCGGCGAGTCCCCCGGATGCGCCGGACCTGCCCTTCGAGCGCTGCGCCGCCCCGAGAGCCGGGGATGGGCTGAGCTACGCGACCGTCCCCAACCCGGCGGTCCCCAGCCCCCCAAGGGGGGATCCTGCCGTGGTCCTGGGCCGAGGCGCGGACCGCCTGTCAGGCGCGCGGGATGGACCTACGCGCTCTGCGAGCTGCCCTGACTACTTCGCGATCTGGACGTCGGCGGGCGCGGGCTCGATGTGGAACCAGCGCTCGATCAGGCCGTGGAGCGCATAGATCACCGGGGTCACGCCGATCGCGGCGGCGAGCTTGATCACGTACGAGCCGAACACCAGCGCGACATAGCCGTCGAACGTCACCTTGGAGCCCCAGACCAGGGCGTTGATGATGACGGTGTCGATCAGCTGCGAGACCGCGGTCGAGCCGGTCGAGCGGAGCCACAGCATCCGGTTGCCGGTCGCCCTCTTGATCAGGAAGAACACCGAGATGTCGACGAGGTTTCCTATCAGGAAGGCGGCCATCGAGGACAGCTGGATCCACATCGCCTGCGAGAACACGATGTCGAACTCGTGGGGCGTGACGCCATCCCAGTCCTTCCCCAGGGTGACCCCCCACCACGGCAGCTGGCCCGCGATCGCGATGATCGCCACCGCGAGCCCCACCATGAAGAACGCGAGGAACGTCACCCGGCGCACCACCGTGCGGCCGTAGAACTCGTTCAGGATGTCGGTCAGGATGAACGTGACCGGGAACGCGAGCTGACCGACGGAGAACGGCCATTCGCGCCCGAACACGTGGATCACGGTGAGCTTGCCGCCGATCAGGTCACCGACGATCAGACACGTCATGAAGACCGCGACCAGCGTCATGAACAGGCTCAGGCGTGCGTCCAGCTTCACGGCGCCGACTGTGTCACATCGTACGGCCCGGCGAGATGTTGTAACCGCGCGCTGGCCCGTGCCACGATCCGCGCGATGAGCGTGCCAGGGGGAGAGCGACGGACCGGCCGAGTGACCGCGAGCTCAGCCATGAGGTTCGTGCTCGGCGCGCTCGTGCCGCTCGCGGGATGCAACCAGATCTTCGGGCTGGACCCGGTCACGGTCGCGCCTCCGCAGGACACCTCGTTCGAGACCGTCCCCGATCCGACGGTGACGCTCAGCTACATGATCGCGACGACGATCGGCGGCGCCCCGGATCCGACCATCGACTTGACGACGCCGCTTCCCGATCCGAACCCGAAGGTCGGCACGCTGTCCGGCGAGCTCGTCCCGGTCACCTATGACGCGAGCGCCACGACCGTCGCGTTCGGCCGTGACCTGCTGACGACGAAGTGGCGTCTCGAGTACACCGACGACTCGGGCATCCCGCACGAGCTGCAGTGGACGCCGGGCGGGGACGCCCATGTCGTCGTGCCACATTTTGGTCCGCTCGCACCGACGCCCCCGCTGCCGGGGAGCGGGTACCGGATCCTGGCGACCGGCCCCGGTGCGCCCGCGACGTTCACGAGCGCGCATCTGGTCACCTCCGGCATCTGGATGGACGTCAACCTCGGAGCGGCGGCCAACCCCGTGACGGTCAGCCTCGACGGCGTCGTGCCCCTCAGCGGGCCCCGTGGGGTGCCTGCGACCAGCGACAGCGCGGCGCTGCTCGATCTTCAGAGCACGGGCACAGGCAACAACACGTGCACCAGGGCGATCGGAAACGCGGGGTTCAGCCCACCCGCCGTGAGCGGGGGCCTCAGCGACGTGTCCCCGACGTGGAGCGCGGGCTCCACGCTGGGGACGGTGACCTACGCCGGCAACTTCCAGGCGCTTCGCCTACCGGCTTCGCTCGAGAGTCGAGCGGGTCTGGCCGCCTCGAAGATCGAGTTCGGCCGCGGCGCGCACGACAGGATGCCCGCGTTCACCCGCCAGGACCTCACCAACCCGACGCTCGCCGAGCCCGGACCGGTGATGCTGGTGCTGGCGTCCTGCAAGTTCGAAAACCCGAGCGTGCCCGCGTTCTCCGACCCCGCCAACTTCGTGGGCTTTCCCTACTTCACCCGGACCCTCGTGAGGGACGAACGTACGGTCGGAAGCGTGACGCTGATCTCGAGCCTGTCGGCGGTCAGCTCGAGCACGGCACCCAATTTCACGAGCGACACGTCGGGGCCGATCGCGCACGCCCCGATCGCGCTCGGCGATGCCACGACGATGCTGAGCCTGTCCGGAAACTTCGACAAGGTGCAGCTCCCCGCGGGCGCCGGCCAGCTCGATCTGACGTTCAACCTCGACACGCTCGATCGCGTCGACTACTTCGAGGTCTCGGTGTTCCGGATCGAAGGCACGCAGCTCGTCCCGCTGCGCGTCTACACGGCGACCGACACGCGCGCGACCCCGACGGTCGATGGCCAGGCGGCGATCAACGCACCGATCAAGATCGATCGCGCGCTGTTCCAGGCCGGCAACCAGTACGTGCTCGCGATCCAGACGTATCGCGGCAGGCCGCGTGCCTCGCTGGGCGATTTCTCGACCGTCGATCCCATCCAGGTCGTCGCCACGATCTTCACCCGCACGATCTCCGTTCCCTGACGCGTCCGCTGGCTGGACGGACAACGTCCGGTGTCCGGACAATCCGGACGGCCGCGCGTGGTGATCCGAGCGCTTACGAGCGGCACGCGATCTGGAGTGTCGGCCGCGTGGAGGCATTCATGTCCACGCAAGAGAAGAAGAACAAGAGCATCGGCGAGGCGATCCGCGCCATTCACAAACAGTTCGGCTCGGGCTCGATCATGCGGCTCGATGGGAGCGAGGTGATGGCCGTCGACGTGATCCCGACGGGCTCGGTCGCGCTCGATGTGGCGCTCGGCTGCGGCGGGCTCCCGCGTGGACGCATCATCGAGATCTACGGACCGGAGTCGTCGGGCAAGACCACGCTGACGCTGCACGCGATCGCCGAGGCCCAGCGCGCCGGCGGCGTCTGCGCGTTCATCGATGCCGAGCACGCGCTCGACACCGACTATGCACGGCGGCTCGGCGTCGAGCTCGAAGATCTGCTGGTCTCGCAGCCCGACTGCGGCGAGCAAGCCCTCGAGATCTGCGACACGCTGGTGCGGACGGGCTCGATCGATCTGATCGTCGTCGACTCGGTCGCCGCGCTGACGCCGCGCGCCGAGATCGAGGGTGACATGGGCGATTCGCACATGGGCCTCCAGGCGCGGCTGATGAGCCAGGCGCTCCGCAAGCTCACCGCCGTGATCTCCAAGACGCGCACGATCGTGGTGTTCATCAACCAGCTGCGGATGAAGATCGGCGTGATGTACGGCAACCCGGAGACCACCACCGGGGGCAACGCGCTCAAGTTCTACTGCTCGGTCCGCCTCGACATCCGGCGCAAGAAGCCGATCAAGCGCGGCGAGGAGACCATCGGCAGCGAGTGCAAGGTCAAGGTCGTCAAGAACAAGTGCGCGCCGCCGTTCCGCGAGGCCGAGTTCGAGATCCTGTTCGGCACGGGCATCAACAGGCTTGGCGAGCTGTGCGACACGTCGGAGAAGCTCGGCCTCGTCGAGAAGTCCGGCACCTGGTACTCGTGCGGCGGCGAGAAGATCGGCCAGGGCCGCGACAAGATGCTCGCGCACCTCGACGAGCATCCCGCGCTCCAGCAGCAGCTCCGCGACGCGCTGGTCAAGCAGGCGCGCGCGGCGTCCACCGGCACCACGAACCCGGCGCCGAACGGAGCCCCGGCGCACGGTACGAGTGGAGCCCCGGCATGACGAACAAGCAACGCCGTGCTCGCGACGCCGCGCTCGACCGGCTGCTCGACGATCTCGACGACCAGCTCTATACCCAGGTCGTGGAGGCCGTCGACTTCGCACGCCTCGACGCCATCGAGCAGACGCTCGTCCTCGACCTCGAGCGGCTGATCGCGGAGGGGCACCTGCCAGCGGCGCCAGATCGGGGAACGCTCAACGTGCGAGCAGCCGCGATGATCGCCAACGCTCTCTACACGGTCCCCGAGGATCCGCGACGCAGCAAGCACCCCCGCGAAGACGACTGCGAGCTGTGCCGGATGTTGGGCACCGGCGCGTTCGTCAGCTGAACCGTCCAAGGTCGCCCGCGACCTCGCCGGCAGGCGCCGTGTTGCGAACGGGTGGGCTGGCGGCGCCCGCCGTCTGCTACCCTACGACCATGAGGAATCTCGTCTTGGGCGCGGCACTCGCGCTGGCCGCGCTAGGTGGCTGTCACAGCGACAAGACCGCCGACCTGCCGACGATGACCGTCGAGCAGGTCGACGTGGCGGTCACCGCGAACCAGGCGCAGGCCGTCGACTGTAACGGTGAGGCCACGCGCAAGAAGTGGGGCATCGTGCCCGGCGCGCTCCTGATCTGCGATGACGAGTTCTTCACCGCCAGCCAGCTTCCCGCCAACAAGGCGGCGAAGCTGGTCTTCTACTGCGTCGGCCCTGGTTGACACGCTTCCCATGCTGGTGCCGGGCGCGCCAGGGACTTCGGCTACATCAACGTGTTCGTGATGCCAGAGGGCATCCAGGGCTGGGTCAAGGCCGGCAAGCCGACCCGGTCGATCTAAGCCCAGCGGTCGCCTGGGCGCGGGGGCTCGCCGTCACGCGCTGCTCAATCCGCCGGCTACCGCGAGCTCGCCGAGGAGATCAGCTGCGCGGCCGCGCTAACGCCCGCCGCCGTCGGCCGCCGAGGTCGGTAGCTCGCGCGCGTCCCATTCGGCCGGGCTCGGCGCCGCCACGTGGTTCACGGTCGACTGCAGCATGCACACCGCGATCGTCCACAGGATCAGCCGGCGAGAACCGGGGCACGAGCGATCGGATCGTGCTGCGTTTGCATCAAGCGCTGAGACGTCGCCGGTCCACACGCCGCCTGCGCACATGACCGGCTCGGGGTGCTCACCGGACCCACTGGCGGTTTCCGCCGCTCGTGACATCCTCGAAGCGATCTTCGGTCTCGCCATCATGCGGTTCGGCACGCGCCAGACGAGATCGGAGCCCCGGATGCCCAGCCCGGCGCAAGATCAAGGAAGACCGCCAACCACCAAGCACTCCCGGGCAACCTCGCCGAGATCTCGGTGTCCTGTCTCGGTGGCGCGGTGTCTGGTCCTTGCAGCGCTCATCGCGAGCTCGAACAGCAGCTGCACGACGCGCGCGCTCCGTGGCGAAGCTGCGCCGGTGCGGGTCGAGAGCGCGGCACCACCACAGCCACCGCCACCGCCGCCGAGCTCGCTCGCAGGAAGCTAGCGTTCGTCGACGGTGAAGCGACGCCTGGCGTGCTCGCGCCCGTGCGCTTGCGTGGGCCGCTGCACGGGGTGGAGATCCGCTCCAGTCGAACCACGGAATCCCGGAAGCGATCCATCTACGAGGTCTTCGATTGCCGCCTGGTCCTGGCCCTCGATGACTTTGCCGAGCTCGTCGCGGAGCATGGCGTCACCGAGATCATCCACTCCGGCGCCTACCGGCCGAAGACCGAGTCCGGTTGCACGCGGCGCTACTGGGGCCTGCAGCATTGCGCGGCGTTGGCCATCGATGTCCAGGCGTTCAAGCACAGCGATGGCACGACGCTGCGCGTCGATCGTGACTTCCACGGGCGGATCGGGCTCGGTAGTTGTGCCAGTGGCGTCGGACCGGCCCCGCGCACGCCTGGCGCGGAGGAGCTCTGGGCGTTCGTCTGCGGAGCCGCCGAGCGCGCGCTGTTCAACGTCATGCTCACGCCGAACCACAACACCGAGCACCGGAACCACTTCCATATGGAGCTCACGCCGGACGCGGGCTGGATGATGGTCCACTGATCCCGTCTAGGGACGGGGGTGTGCGGCGAGCCACGAGTCGACCTCGACGAGCTCGGCGTGACTCGCGGTCTCCTGGGCGAGCGCGGCACGAGCTGCGTCGGCATCGGCCCGCGCGCCCGCACGATCGCCAGCCTTCCAGCGCGCGCGCGCGCGCAAGAACTGCACGCCGCCCCGTCGCCCGGCCGGGACCTGGGCGGCGGCGGCGACCTCGAGCGCACGATCCGCGGCGGCGATCGCGGCGGCCAGCTGATCTGTGTGGAGGAGCACGTCCGTCAAGTCGGCGTACAAGTCGACCAGCATCGGGTGGTCCTTTCCGAGCACGCCCTCGTCGATCGTGATCGCGCGGCGTGCCGCGGCGAGGGCCGCCTCGTGCTTGCCCTGGGCGAGCCGCGCCTGGGACAGCCGGTGCAAGCTGGCCGCGACGTCATCGTGCTGTTCGCCGAACGCCTTCTCGCGGATCTGCAGCGAGAGCTCTGCGTCACGGACGGCAGCGTCGAGCCGGCCCAGTGCGAGCTCGGCCTTGGACATGTTCTCGTGCGCGTTGGCGACGCTCGGGTGATCAGGGCCGAGCTTGGGGAGCAAGATCGCGAGCGCGCGCTGATCGTGGTCCAGCGCCTCCTCGTAGCGATGGAGCTCGACGTCGAGCATCGCCAGGTTGGACAGCGTGGTGCCGAGCAGCGGGTGGTTCGGCGCCAGCGCCGCCTCTCGGATCGCCAGCGTCCGCAAGATCGTCGCGCGTGACTCGTCGAGTCGATCGAGGTTCTCCTGGATCTGCGCCAGGCCGTCGAGGATGTACGCGATCTCGGGGTGGCTCGGGCCGAGGGCCTGCTCCGCCATGTGCAGCGCCTGCTCCGACAGCGTCAAGGCCTCGGCCGTGTGTCCGGTGTCGGACAGGATCTTGGACAGCCGGTCGATCGCGTTGGCGACCTCGCGACCGGTGCCGCCTTCGGCCTTGCCGATCAGCGCGACCGCGCGCCGCGCCTCCACCTCTGCCTCGGGGTACTTGCCCTGCTGCTCGAACATCGCGGCAAGGCCGAACGCGAGACGACCCTCGGAGTAGCTGTCGCCGGGGATCTTGTGAAGCAGCGCGCGCGCGTGCTCGCCGGCATCGCTGGCCGGCCCATCGTGATGCTGCGCCGTCTCGCTGAGGAGCAATTGCGTCCACGCGCGCACGGCGACCACGTCGTCAGCCCCCGCTTCGGCCGCGAGGATCGCTCGCTTGATGCCGGCGACCTGGCTCGGGCGATCGCCGGCGGCCGCCTGCAACGATGCGAGGCGCAGCTCGGCCGCGGCGGTCAGCGGCGAGAAGTTGATGAGCCGTGCGGTGTCGGCGGTCGCGCGGGCGATCGGCAAGGCCTGCCGGTACTGGCCCGTTGCCTCGAGCGCCGTCGCGCGCGCGAGCTCGTGCTCTGCGGCTTCGATCTGTCCGCGCAAGATCGGCGACTGTGGTCGCCGCACGCGCGCACGCAGCCACGACAGGTTCGCGCAATCGGCCACGCGGCTCAGCCCATCGATCGCGGCTGCGGCCTTGCCGATCACGCTCGCGTCGGCGTGGGCCAGCGCCTGGGCGAGCGCATCGAGCTCGCCCAGGCGCTGGTCGAGGCACTGCATGCGGAGGTCGAGCAGATCCTCGGACTGTTCGCCGCGCGTCCAGGTCGCCGCGCACGCATCGTTGCGCATCGCCACCCAGGCGCGCGCGTAGCGGTCGAGATCGCGATCGGCGGCGCGCCACGCGGCGTCACCGTACGGTTTGCCGGCGGCACGAAACGCCTCGCCGAGCGCCTGGCGTCGCGGGGCGTCCCAGATGGCGCTCAGCCGAGACGACGCGTCGCTGCAGATCAGCGTCGCTGGCGCGCTGGCGCGCCCGAAACCCCACCCGGTCGTGATCGCCGCGACCGGCGCCAGCACCGCAAGCGCGATCACGATCCGCCGCCGCCGCGAGCGCGGACCGCCGCGCAGCTGCACGATCATTGCCTCCATGCTCGACCAGCGCGCCTCAGGTCGGGCGGCGAGCGCGGGCAAGATCGCCGCACGGAGCCAGCTCGGGACGTCGGTCGTCGTCGGCGCCGGGATGATCTCGCCGCGCTCGATGTGCACGAGGATCTCGTCGAGGGTATCGCCGGCGAACGGCCGCGCGCCGTAGAGTCCCTCGTACAGCGAGACCGCGAAGCTGAACTGATCGCTCCGCGCATCAGCCGGCTTGCCCTTGGCCTGCTCCGGCGCCATGTAGCCGGGCGTCCCGACGCGAGCACCGGTCACGGTCAGCCCGCCAAGCGGGGACCGATCGACGTCCGAGCGGGGCTCCTGGGGGTCCGACGAGCGCGCCAGGCCAAAATCGCTGACGCGCGCACGCCCATCGGCTCCGACCAGTACGTTCGCCGGCTTGAAATCGCGATGAACGAGCCCGGCTGCGTGCGCGGCGGCAAGCCCGGCGGCGGCTTGCAGGTAGATCGCCAGGACCTCGGACCACGGCCGCGGCTCGGCCCGGAGCCAGCTGTCCACCGAGCCGCCTTCGACGAGCTCCATCGCGATGAACGCGGTGTCGTCGTGGCTTCCGGTGTCGAAGATCGCGACGACGTTGGGGTGCGCGAGCCTCGCGATCGCGCGCGCCTCGCGCTCCATCCGCGCCGCTCGCTCCGCGCCCGGCAGGCCGAGCCCGGGATGGAGCACCTTGAGGGCGACCTTGCGATCGAGCTCGGGGTCGTGGGCGGCATACACCACGCCCATGCCGCCAGCGCCCCTCAGCTCGACGACGACGTAGCGTCCCAGCTTGCTCCCTCGGGGGAGGTTCCGCGCCGCGCTGACATGCGGTGTGGTCGCGCCCAGGTCGGTCGGCGCGAGATCGCCCGCCACGATGGCCACGAGCCGCCGGCACGCCGAGCACTCGGCGAGGTGCTGCTCGACCTCGGCGGCTCGCCCGGCAGGCATCTCGCCTTCGAGGAAACCGGTCAGCGTCTCGTCGTCCAGACACTGCATCCGATCGCAGCATAGCAAACCGCTCGCCGGGCCACCGACCATGCGACCCCGGCCGGCTGTCGTCGTCCGGACGATGGTGACTCTGCCGAGGGCGATCGTGGTGCGGGGTGGCCGTCGATCTGACGCGAGGTCGGGCTCGATCCTGTGCGAAGATCGACGCGTGACCGCGAGCGAGGTCTGGACGCGCATCCAGGCGCAGCTGACGCCTGAGGTGGTAGCGGTGGCCACCGCGCACGATCTGGCCGATCGTCTCGCCGTCGGCCTCCAGGCGATCCGCGAGCGCTGGCCCGGCTCGCCCGCCATCGGCGACGGGTTCATCGCCTACCTCGCACAACGGCTCGCGTCCCAGCCCGACCTCGACGGCGCGCTGCCCAGGCTCCGGATCGACGACCTGTTCCTCGCGTGGTGGGCTGGCAGCGGGGATCCGCACGGGATCATCGCGTTCGAGGCCGCGCTGGCCGAAGACCTGCGGCGGGTGGCATCGCGGTTCCGCCACATCCCCGCGGACGAGCTGCGCCAGGTGCTGCGGATCAAGCTGTTCGTCGGCGATGGCAAGACACCACCGAGAATCCGCTCCTACGCCGGCTTTGGGTTCCTCCAGAACTGGCTCAGGATCACGGCCGCGCGCACCTTCGTCGACGCGGCGCGCGCGGATCAGGGACGCCACTACGCGGAGGAGCTCGACGAGCACGAGGTCTTGCAATGGATCCCGCCGACCGGCGATCCCCGCGACCACCACCAGCGCAACGAGCTCGCGGTCGCGATCAAGCACGCGTTTGGCATCGCCGTCGCCGGACTCGCGCCACGGGAACGGACGTTCCTTCGCCATGCGTCGGTCGATCGGCTGACGCTCGATCAGATCGCCGCGACCTATCGCGTGCATCGCGCGACGGTCGCGCGGGTGCTCGCTGCGGCGCGCGAGCGTTTGCTGCAGCAGACCCGCGCCGGCGTGGTCGCCGCGCTCGGGATCGAGCCGACCGAGCTTGCCAGCGCGATGCACACGCTCGACCACCGCCTCGACCTGTCGCTGTCGCGCGTGCTGCGCGAGGACTAATCCGGCAGGTTCTCGCGCTCGATCGTCACGATGACCACCCCGGGCTCGGTGCGCACCTGGTAGCGCGGCACGCCGCCGCGCGTGAACAGACGGATCTGGGCAGCACCGTCGAAGTCGCGCTCGCCCAGCCAGTACTTCCACACGCGACCCATGCCAGGCCGGTACCCACGGTCTGCTGCGACGAACCGGGTGCAGCGCAAGGTCAGCGCCACGCCATCAGGTTCGGTCAGGGTGTAGTGCCGGATGGAATCGAGCGGGCCCGTCACCGGGACGCGCAGCTCGATGGTGTCGCTGACCTCCGAGATCGTCGGCGAAGCGTCGATGACCGGCTTGGCGGGGGGCGTCTCGACGGGCTTGACCAGCGGCGCGTCGGTGACCGCTGGCCTCGGTGGGGACGCGGCCGGGGCCGGGCGGGTGGGCTCGACGGGTCGAGCGGCCGCTGGGCTGACCGTCACCGGTGGCGCGCCGGCAGGTGGGTCGCGCAGCTCCTCGATGATCACGACACCGGCAAGCGCCGCGAGCCCGCCCGTCGCGATCGCCGCGAACAGCAGGCGACCGATGCGCGCACGACGCGCGGCTGGAACTGCCGGTGCCACCGCATCGCTGGCAGGCGGGCCCGAGTCTTGCTGTGCAGCCTCGCTCGTGACCGAGGGCCCGAGCTCGACCGGCGTGACGTCATCGGCGAAATCGTCTTCCGCGGGTGAGCGAGATCGAACGGAGATCACGCCCGAGGCCGTGACCGGTCGATCGTCCTCGAACGTGATCTGGATCGGCTCGTCCGCATCGAGCTCCTCGTGAGCGGGCGAATCCAGGTCGATCTCCATCTGGAGCTGGGTCGTGCCATCCCGATGGGTGCTCAGCGTCGTCCGGGCGACGCAACCGGTGTAGTCGGCGTTGCCGCCGACGAAGGACAGCCGTACCGGTCCCTCGAGCTGAACGTCCGGAACCGGGACGGTGGTCACGACGCCCTGCGCGGTCAACACGGCCCGCATCTCGACGGGTTCGGTCCGGTCGCCGAACCACACGCGCACCGCCTGAACCGCATCTCCCGAATCGACGATCGCGCGACGAAGCTGGTGGAGGTCGGTCTCGGTCAGCCCCACGAACCGGATTCCGGCTCCGCTTTGATACGGGTCGCTGGGAGTCCCCTGGGCTTGTCGGCCGGGCCGCGACCATGCGACCCGCCCCTGGAGCGTCGCCAGCCGACGTGGCAGCGCGACCTCGAGCTCCACCAGCGCGTTCACCGCGAGGGGGCGGGGCGTCTCCAGGAACAGGCCGCCCTCGCTCAGATTCCGGGTGCACGCCGGCATGTGCACGCGGTCGTTGCGGAGCATGACCTGGGTGGGCATCCGGTACGACACTCGAGGGAGACGGCGCTCCCAGCGCGAATGATTCATCAATGTAGTCCGCCTGACTACAGGCTACAAAGCGGCCGCTCGGGGGACAAGAAAACGCCATGAAATGAATACGATCCAGCCAGTGGCGGCTGAATCGCATGACGTGATGCCACCGTTGATCGCGCTCGGTCGAGTCAGGCCGCCTGCCTCATCGAGATCGGACGCCGGTTTGTTCGCGAACCCGCTAGCATCGTGAGCGGTGCACAAGAAGCGAATCGCGATCGCCATCAAGTGCCCTGCGCGCTGGGATGCGATGTCGGGGTCCGAAACGGTCCGACATTGCGGGACGTGTCGCAAGGATGTGTACAACCTCTCGGCGATGACCGAGGCGGAAGCCGACTCGGTGTTGACCTCGGGCGGAGACCGCTGCATTCGATTCTTTTACCGACCCGACGGAACGGTCGTCACCTCGCGGTGCGCTGACGGCAACCGAACGTCGTCGATCGCCGCCGCCGGGGTCGCAGTGGTGCTCGCGCACGCGACCGCGTTCTCATCGATCACGGTCGCGCTCGACGATCCTCCGGCCTCGGTGACGTCCGCCTCCGACGGCGGCCCACTGCTCGCGATGGGGGGGGGCTTCCGTCTCAAGCTCAAGGAAGAGCTGCCGAAGCGACCCGCTCGGCCTCGCCACGCCCAGCTGTCGGAACCCGTCGCCGACGTCAAGCCAACCCTGGCTCCCTCGAGATCCGATCCCGCGATCGAGTTGCCCGTGCTCGCGCCACGACCGGAGCCCGATGATCGCCCGGGCCTGACCTTGCTGCTCTCGGGACTGACCGGGATGGCCGCGGCGATCGTGTTGCTCGGGACCCGGCGCAGGTGGTCGCCCGACTACCTGCGAGCGCTCGATGCGTGGTCGGTGCCGCAGGTCACCGCGGTCGCTGCCGTGATGACGACAGGGGCCGCGGGCGTCAGCGTGCTCGGAGGCGCCACAAGTGCGCTCGCTTGCTTCGCACTGGGTCTCGCACGGCTCGTCATGCGTAGCCGCTGATCTCGGCTGCTCCCTCGCCGTACGACAGAGGCAACCTCAGTTCGAGCGGCGAAGGGTAGTCAGCGATCCCTACCCTGCCAACGCTCGTCGCCTCGGTTGAACGTCGGAGCCTGACCGGCCAACCAACCCGGCGGGTAATGAGGTGACGTTCATGAGCACGATTCGGATGTTCAGCGTGTTGAGTGGAGCGGTGGTGGCCGCCAGTTGTGGCGTCCCGAACGGCGCCGATCTCTGTGGCACCGGCACCGTGTTCGACGGCGCCCACTGCGTGCCGGCTCCCGACGCGGGGCTCGACGCCAACCCCGACGAGCCCACCGCGTGCGTCGGCACCAAGCGTCCGGGGCCATGCTCGGAGGCCTGGAGTCATGCCAAGGGCGCCGACCCCACGAGCCTGGTCGATCACAGCTACGACAGCCACGGCCGCCTGAGCACCAGCACGACCAAAGCGCTCGATGACCACGGCGCCTGGTACGTCACGTTGATCGAGAGCCGCACCTACGACGCCGCCGGGCACCTGACGCGGAATGACCAGCGGCGCGGCGGCGGCACGGTCAGCTACTACGAGGCCTACACGTACGACGGCGATCGGCTCACGCGCAAGGAGACCGGCCGCCGGGTGGCCGACGGCAGCGGGCCCGGCGCGTTCTCGCTCGGCATCACGATCTCGCACTACGATGGGGCCGGGCGGCTGACGTCCGACGACTTCGATCAGGACGACGACGGCACCCACTCGACCGTGACCTACCGCTACGACGGCGATCGCCTGGTCGAGCGCGACCATGACTCGCCGCGAAACGGCACGATCGACGCCAAGGAGCTGCTCGGCTGGGACGCGGCCGGGCGACTCGCCACCGAGGACACCGACAGCAACCTGAACGGCACGATCGACGCGCGCACCACGCACCACTACGATCTGCGCGGCAACCTGGTCGAGGATGAGATCGACTATGGCGATGTCGCCCACGGCGCCGAGGGGCCCGACGGCATCATCGAGGCGCGCCTGAGCTGGACCTACGACGCGGCGTGCAACCTCACCCACACCGAGAGCGACGCGGGAGGCACCGGCGCCGATGGGATCCCTGACGCGCTCACCGACTTCAGCTTCACTTGCTGGTGAACAGGATCAGGCGACAAGTGCGCAACTTGCAACGCCGTTGCATCTGATATTCACGGGTACAGGCACTTGCGCGACCAGATTTGCGCAATCGGAGCCTGACCCCTGTCGTCCTGACCCCTGCCGCCCTCGAAAATAATCGCTGCCAGCGCGTCGGATTTCGGGGCTACCCGTCGCCCAGTTCCATACCCCCAATCACGGTGTGCTGGTCCGTGCACCATCGCGCCGGCGCCGCGCGATTCCCCCTCTCGAGGTGACGCATGCCCCTGTCTCCGCTGCTCGCGCAACCCCATCTCTGCTTCATCACGCGATATGCGGATCACGAGCTGTCTCGGATCCAGGAGGTCATCGAGCACAAGGTGCTGGTGGATGGACGTGGGGAGCTCGAGGAGGCGCTGGGGCAGCTGCTGTGCTGTAAAGGTGTGTCGGCCCCGAAGACGCTCGACCTGATCGGGTACTCGACCGCGGGGCAGTCGTTGCTCCTGCTGGGCGACTGGGTGCTCGATGCGTCGAGCTCGATCGTGACCGCGTTCTTTCGCGAGCTCGCCGACCATGATGTGCTCGGCCGACTCAACATCCACTCGGTCCGGCTGCTTGGCTGCCAGACCGCCGACACCGAACAGGGCCGCGCGACGCTGTGTGCGATCTCGGACATCCTGGGCGTCGAGGTGTACGGGACGAGTCACCTGATCTACGCGGCGCACTACGGCCACGCGGGGTTCAAGGACAGCTCGCTGCGCACGCTGGTGTGCTCGAGTGACCTGCGACGCGAGCACGTCCCGTCGCGGGGCAAGGCCGAAGGTCAGCCCTACCCGCGCGTGCTCGACATCGACGCGCTGCCGTCGGCGCCGCTCACCGCGCGCGAACATCCGTGGCCGCTGCGGCTCGCGTCGATGGCAGCCGCGCGCACCATCCTCCAGCTGGTCCGGCGCAGCGAGGGCGCGCAGATGCCTGGGCTGCTCGCGTCGCCGAGCTGTGAGATCGCGCTGCCGGCCGCCCGGCCGAGCTGGTACCACCTCGCGCAGGTGCTGCTCGATTTCGAGTTCGTGCGCGTCTACCCCGAGGGCCCGCGCAGACCGGGCATCATGTTCCCGGTCGAGGATCCGAACGCGTTGCGAGCGCTCGTCAATCAGCTGCCGTCGGCGCTGCCCACGGTCTGACCCCGGGCCCGAGGCGCCAGCCAGGTGAGCACGCGCCCCGCGATCGCGTCGGGCGCTTCGAGGTGAAGGAAGTGACCGACGTCGGGGACGATCGCGAGCTCGCGCTGCGTGAACCGGCGATCATCGTCGAGCGGCAACGTGGGAGGCAGGACGCAGCCATCGTCGGCCCCGTGGAGCTGGAGCACCGGGGTGGCGAGCGGCGCGGCGATCCGGCGCGCGCGCGCGCGAAACCCCACGATCGGACGCAGCATCGCCCGGTAGTACGAGATCGGGGCAGGCAGGCTCGCGTCGAGGCAGGCGTGGAGGCTCGTGCGGCGCGGCGCGTCGAGCAGGAATCCGGGTGACCACGTGCGCCACAGGTGATCGATCATCGCCAGGTTGTTGGCGCGGACGACCCGCTCGGACCCGGGGATCTGGAACAGCGCCATGTACCAGCTGCGCCGCATCTGGGACGTCGAGCGCAGCCTGCGCAGCAGGGTCAGCGGATGCGGCACCGCCATCGTCACGGCTCTGCGCACGCGCTCGGGCGCGACCGCACACAGGGCATACGTGATCGCGGCGCCCCAGTCGTGCCCCACGAGATCGATCGGCGCGTCCGGGCTGAGCTGCTCGATCATCGCGAGCACGTCGCCGGCGAGAGTGTCGAGATCGTACGGACCATCGAGCGGCGATGGCGTGTAGCCCCGCAGCCAGGGGGCGATCACGCGGTGCGACCGCGTGAGGTGCTCGAGAAACGGCAGCGCCGTCGGCGGATGATCGGGAAAGCCGTGGAGCCAGAGCAGCAGGGGCGCCTTGTGCGGACCGAGCTCGAGGGCGTGGAACGTCCCTCCTGGAAGGTTGAGCTTGATGGTCCGCACCGCGTCGTACCCTCGCACCTCGCGCGCACGGTGTCTCGCCGTGGGGCCAGTACGTCAGTGCTCGTCAGTGCTCGTCAGTGCTCGTCAGCTCCCGGCGGCGCTCGTCCGGATCCGGCGCCGCCACGCCGAGAACCCGTGCTTCCAGCGGCGCAGCTGGTCTTCCACCGCGAACCGCGCGAGCTCACGCTGGACGCAGGCCCAGGTCATCCGGATCGCGCCGGTCGACAGCGATCGCTTGTACGGCGCGTCACCCGCGAGGAAGTCATAGATCGTGTGACCGGCGCGCGCCGCGTGCTCGATCGCCGCGGCGTGGAGCAGGTAGCCAGGCTTGACCACCGGATCGGCGTGGCGCGCCAGCCCGGACTGATAGAACAGGACCCGCCCCGACGAGACGAAGTGGTAGCCACAGCCGAGCGTCGTCGTGCCGGCGCGTAGCCGGACGAGCTGGATCTCGCCCGAGGCGAAGCGCCGCGTGATCAGCCGGCGATGCAGCCGCTCGAACCACGGGTCGGCAAACGCGCCCGGCTCGCCGCGCTCGCGCCAGCTCGTGGTGTGCAGCGCGACGAGCTCGCCATAGATCTCGAGCGCCTGCTCGACGCTCGCGGCGACCTCGAGCGCGTGCTCGCCGATCCTGCGCTGGCCGCGCCGGAGGTTCGCGCGCGTGCTCGATCCGAGGAGCGACGGGTAGCCGCCGTCCGCGGCGCGCACGGCGGCCAGATCGACGAACGGCGAGGCGACCTCGCGCTCGATCCGGACCCGGTGGCCGGAGCCGGATCCGAGATCGACGAACGCGTCGGGCGCGAGCGCGGAGAGCCGCAGCTCGTCGCAGTCGGGCAGCAGCGCGAGCAAGGCCGCGAGCGTCAGGTGGGTGCCCTGCGCGCGCAGCAGCCCGTTGTGCTCGACACACACCGCGTCGATGTGCGGCACCCCGGTCTCGTTGAAGAACACGGTCCGCGTGGGCAGCAGGTGACGGCGAAACACACGGCGCCGCGCGAGGAAGCAGGCCGCCTCCACCACCCCGTCCGCGCCGGTGAACGTCGCCAGCTGCGGCGCGGCGTCCCGTGGCACGCAGGCCAGCCAGTTCTCGATCCAGCCCCACGTCTGGAAGTAAGACGGCTGCGCGCGAGCCTCGAGCTCCCGCCAGATCGGCTCGACCCGCGGCGAGCGCGCGACGCAAAGCTCCATCGTCGGGTTCCGGATGGCCCGCTGGGTCATGGCGCCTTCGTGTGCAGCTCGTGGACCACGTGAGCCCCCCCCACAAGGGGGACCCTCGCCGCAGAGAAACGTCGATCCTTGCTTCGCCGCGGACCGACGTGGGTCGGTTCGGCTCGGGCCCCCACAAGGGGGACCCTCGCCGCAGGGAAACGTCGATCCTTGCTTCGCTGCGGACCGACGTGGGTCGGTTCGGCTCGGGCCACACAAGGGGGACGGCGGGCAGATCC
>JAGSPR010000499.1 GCA_018262455.1 Deltaproteobacteria bacterium
AGAACTTCTCCGACACCTGCTTCGTGTCGAAGATCGTGTGGAGCTTGCCGGTTGCTTCGATACCCATGCCGCGCAGCATAGATCCCGGGTCCGACATTGCCCATGACTCACTGGACCGGGTTCGCCGGCACCGGCCTAACACCGCCCAAGGACACACCTTCGTCGTCGGGTTCTGCGGATACACTGCGCGGCGTGATGACAACGATGCGCGCGCTGGTGAACCAGCCCCTGGTCGATCAGGCCTCGCTCACCGTCACCTCGATCCTGTCAGGACCGCCGGCAGGATCGCCGCCCGCACCGCGCGAGGTCGTGCCGGCGCCGACCCTCGCCGGCGTCAACGGCAAGCTCGGGGCGCTCTACAGCGTGACCGACGTGGATGCCCCACCCACAGCGGTGCAGCTCGCCGAGACCGCCACCGCCGAGCGCGAGCTCGCCGCGGTCGGCAAGCGCTGGGAGGCCACGAAGACCGGCGAGCTCGCTCGGCTCAACACCGCGCTCGAGGCGGCTCACCAGCCCGTGATCAAGCCGGAGCTGCGACCTGCGCCGCGCGAAGGCTCCGGCGACGAAGAATGACGTCGGGGCGGGCCTCGCACACCCGCGCACCGCCGACCGTTTGCCGACGGGTGGCAAGGACTCGGTCATCGGAGTCGTATTTTGTCACCGGCTTGTACCAACGCTGCACATCGGCGGCGTGGGTTGGCACCGTGCGCGAGGCAAGCAGGGTGCTTGCGGTCGTGAGTCGACGGTCCTGCGCTTGCACAATGGATGGATCGGGGAGTTTCGCGCGTGTCGGAGTTGGCAGGATGCCATCCGACAACGGCGGGTTCCTCATTACCTCAACCAAAGAAGACGCATGCGAACCTACCTTGCATCGACACTCTGCTTGTTCACCGCGTGCAGCGGCAGCAACCTCGATCCCGGGTCGGGCAATGATCCGGGTGGTGGGACCTCGACGCTCGTCGTCGACGGCAACGTCCATGCGAGCCCCCGGATCGCCAACGCGGCGAGCGCCGCCGACTTCGACACCGAGTTCTCGGTGCGAGCCTCGCTCAACGGGCTGGAGGTGACGACCGGCACCGTCCAGGTCACCAGCGCGAGCGGCACGATCGGCCTCGTGTTCCAGCCCGACGGCGGCCAGAAGGGTCGTTGGACGGCCGTCGCGCCGGGCTACGACGAGGTCTACATCCTCGACGTCGTCAGCGGGGCCGACGAGGTCACCGGCGTGCGAGTGGACGGTCCCGACATCCACGCGTTCACCGATCCGCTCGCGGGCGCGACGGTCGATTCCACGCTGCCGCTACCGATCGCATGGTCGTGCGGTGACACCGCCGACGTGGCCACGATCCGCGCCGAGCAGGTCGATAACCTGGCGATCGCGGACACCGGGACGTTCATGCTGCCGTCGAACGCGCTCAAGGCGGAGGCCGACAAGCCGAAGGAGAACACCGTGCGGCTCGTACGGACCAACCGGGTCACCCCTGCCGGCGCGGTCGGAATTTCCGAGCTGTCGGTCGGCGTGGAGAACGAGCTCGACCTGATCGCGCAGCCGGCGCCCTAGCCCTGCGAGCCCTGCTAGCTCTTCGGGGCGAGCGGCTCCTTCGGCATGAGATCGAGGTTCTGCATCGCATCGTCGAGCGCGACCTTCTTCTCGGTGCGGCGGGTCTGCAGCTCGACGAGATCTCGACCGAGCTTGTCACCATCCTTCGCGAACTGCTCGAGCCGGTCCGAGAGCTTCTTGCGCAGCGCGCCGGCCGCAGGATCCTTCTTGATCGCCTCGAGGTTGCTGCGGGTCTCCTGCGCGCGCTGATCGAGCTCGGCGCGCGTGCGGGTCTTGCCCTCGATCTCGGTATCGATGCGCCCGATCTCCTGGCGCAGCTTGACCACCGGCTCGAGCTTGGCTCGGATCGCGCGATCGAGGTTGCCCTGCGCGAGGATGCCCTCGAACAACGGCAGCGAGCGCGCGTCCCAGATCGACAGCGTGCTGCGCGACGGCGTCTGCTCGACCACGTCGAGCTTGCCTTCGGTCGCACCCGCGGCGAGCTTGAGCGGGATCAGGTACGCATCCGGGAGGTCCTCGGTCCCCGTTGGGCGCGGCGCGAGCTGGAAGCTGCCGCCCGCCTTCGGATGCCGGACATAGACGATGAGCTCGGCGGGGCGTGCGGTCTGGCTCTTGACCTCCCACGTCGTGGTGCGACGTGAATAGTTCTCGATCTCGATCACGCCGCGAACGATCTTGACGAGCCGGGCCTCGTCGCCCTTGTACTGCTGGCGCGACGACACCAGCAGGCTCGACTCCACCGCGAACGGGATGGTCACCGCCACCCCTGCGCTCACGGGCTCGCTGATCCCCTCGCCGACGAAGCTCCCACCGGAGTAGATCGAGATAGGCCCGGACTCGAGCGCGAACGGCGTCGAGTTCTTGAACCGGATCACGCGGTACGGATTGGCCTCGTAGCCCTGCCCCGCGCCGCCCGGCCTGAACAGGAACGTCTCCTCTCCCTCCACCTTCTGGTTGATGATCGCGACCATCGTCGACGTGCCATCGGGCACGGTCTGCTTCTCGTCGAGGTCATAGCGCGACAGCCCGCTCACGCTGGCCGCCCTGGTGTTCGCCTGCATCGACTGCGCGAGCGCGTCGGCATCGACCGCTCCGGCTCGGTCCTCCTCCTCCAGGGCCGGCGCATCGCCTCCCCAGTCGTCGGACTTCGCCTTTTCCGCGGACTTCTTGCCGCCGCCCGCACGCCCACCCGAAGGCATCGCCGGTGGCCTCGGGGCCTTGCTGTCGGCCGGCCGATTGCGCACGGGCCCTGGCGCCGGAGGAGGGGATGGCGGCGTCGCGACGCTCGCCGAGGGCTCCGCATAGCCGGCCTCGCCGACCGAGACCCGCGCCCTCCGGTTGCTGCCGACGGCCGAGAGATCCGTGCGGACCACGTCCCGTGGCGTGTGGAGATCGTACTGGAACGCGATCGGGGCGCCCGAGGTCAGGGCCAGCTTGACGTTGCGCCAGTCTTCGCCCGTGGTGTTGTCGACCACGGCCCAGCCCTGCAGCAGCGCCTGTCCCTTACCGCTCTCGGGAAGCACCACCCGATAGGTCGGCTTCCACATCGGCGCACCGACCACGTAGCTCACCACCAGGTCGTGGGAGCTCTTGCCGGCGAGCCGGATCGTGACGTCGACCTGCTGGAACATGCCCTCGCCGGCGGTGGCATCGAGGCTGCGCTGGAACTGCAGCGCGATGTCGCCGTTATGCAGCGCCACCGACGCCACCTGCGACAGCCGCACCACGCTCATCCGCGAGCCGCGGATCAGGGTCACCTTGTAGTCGCGCTCGGCTGACTCCCCGCCATCGCCATCGCGCGCGGGGCGGCCGTCCTTGACGATCATCTCGACGATCAGGATCCGGCCGTCGATCGTGTTGCCATCGTTGGTCCGAAGCGTGACCTCGGTGCCGCGCAGCTTGTCGAGCACCTCGAACAGGCTGCCACTCCCAGGCCCGAGCGTCGCGTTCGCCGCGTTCGCCCACGCCCTCGGATCGAGCGGCATCGAGATCGACACCGCGCGCCCGCCGTCTCGTTCGACCACGGTCAAGCTCTTCAGCAGATCGTTGACCTGATCCTTGCGGACGCGGATCGTGAAGTCGGCTCCGGCCACGCGCCCGCCGCGCTCGAAGTAACCGACGCCGTTGCGATACAGCACCACCTTGGAGAGGCGCAACGCACCGCCCGTCGTCGAGTACGGCTTGCGAGTGCCGCTGCAGGCGCCGACTACCGCGACGACAGCGAACACCAACCAGATCCTGCAGGAGGCTCGTGAATTCATGAGTGCCGGCGAGTGTACCCCCTGGGCGTGACGTCACACGAGCGCCTGCCCTACACTGTCGGCCACCCATGACCGCCAGCGATTCGTGCAAATCCCCGCCCGGCAAGCTCGCGCCGCAGGTCGATCGCGCGAAGTGCGAGGGCAAGACCGAGTGCGTGAAGGTCTGCCCGTTCGACGTGTTCGAGGTCCGACGGATCGACGATGCCGACTTCGCGCGCCTCGGCCTGTTCGCGAAGCTGAAGAGCGTCGCGCACGGCCGCAAGACGGCCTACGCCCCCCGCGCCGCGGCGTGCGAAGGCTGCGGCAAGTGCGTCGCGGCCTGTCCCGAGAAAGCGATCCGCCTGGTCCCCGTCGCGGTGAGCTAGAGTGTCGACGTGCTGCGCGCGATCGACGGCTTCCATCAGGACACGGTCGGAGACTGGGTGGCGGAGCTGCGCTGCGGCCACGGTCAGCACGTGCGTCATCGCCCTCCTTTCTGGCAGGTGCCGTGGGTGCAGACGGCCGACGGACGCGCGTCGAAGCTCGGCTCCGAGCTGCCGTGCGTGCTGTGCGACCGGATGGAGCCGCCCGAAGGGCACGCAGCCTACAAGCGCACGCCCGAGTTCGACGAGCACTCGATCCCGACAGCGCTCTTGAAGGATCACTCCACGGCGGCCGGCGTCTGGGGCGTGATCCACGTGCTCGAGGGCCGGCTGCGTTACGTCGTCGAACCTCCGCTGGCGCACGAGCACGCGCTCGATCCCACGCACCCCGGGATCGTCGTACCCGAGGTGCTGCACATGGCCACCGCCCGCCGCAGCCTGTTGCCCCGCGAGCACGGTGCGTACTTCCAGCTCGCGATCCCGCTGCTCACCGCGGGCGTGCTCCACGCGCCCACGGTCGCGACCTGCGCGCTGACCGCTGCCGCCGCGCTCGCGTTCCTCGCCAACGAACCGCTCCTGGTCGCGCTCGGCCATCGCGGGCCGCGCATGCTCGAGCACGACGGGCCCCGCGCGCGTCGCCGGCTCGCGCTGCTGGCGACCGCGGCCCTCGTCACCGGCGCCGCAGGACTCGCGGCCGCACCGCGAGACGCCACGATCGTGGCGGTCGTGGTCGCGATCCCGGTGGTCGCGGTCCTCGCGCTCGCGTGGCGGCGCGCCGAGCACACGATCGTCGGTGAGCTGATCGCGGCGCTCGCGCTCACCGGCGCGTCGGCTCCCGTGCTCGTCGCCGGCGGGACGGCGCCCGGGCCGGCGGTCGCGATGTGGCTCGCGTGGGCGCTCGGGTTCGGCGCCACGGTGCTCGCGGTCCATCGGGTGATCGCACGGCACACCCGTCCGGCCACCGCGATCGATCGGGTGATCGCCGCCGCGCTCGTCGCGATCACGCTCGCATGTTTCGGCCTCGCCCCCCGGCTCCCCGCCCTCGCGATCCCCATCCTGCTCGTGGCGGTGGCCGCGGCCCTCGTCCTCGTGCCACCCCCGGCGACGCGGTTGCGGACGGTCGGAGTCGCGATCGTCGTCGCGGCCGCGGGCTCGAGCACCCTCGCGTGGCTGTTCGGCGCGGCCGCCCCCTGACCGTCGGACGAAACCGGCTCATCGCCCGAGGCCGCGCGGCTCCGGTTCCTCACCGCCGAGATACAGCGGCCGCGAGTCGGTGGCGATCTGCCAGACCGTGAACGGGCGAAACGTCTCGTCGGTGCCGCGCAGCCGTGGGCTGCGCTCGAGCTGGCTCGCCGTGCAGACGAGCTTGCCATCGGGCCCGAGGCTCATCGTGTCGGGCCAGAGCAGGGTGGAGCTCTGCGCGATCAGCTCGAGCCGGCCGTCGTCGAGCCGCCAGATCGAGTTGTGCTCGTAGTCGGTGAGGAACAGCCGGCCGGCCGTGTCTTCGAGCAGGCCGTCGGACGCAAAGCCCAGGTCACCCAGATCCTCGATCGTCCCCGCGATCTCGAGATCGGTCCAGTTCGGATCGACGAGCCCGTCGGTGTTGACGCGGTAGAGGTGACGGCTCGTGAGCGGGCGATAGTACAGGTGGTGGCCGTCGGCATCGAGCGCGACGCCGTCGACGCCGGCGCGGAACGGCGTGCCTGCCTTGCTGCCCTGGCGGATGATCAAGGGCTGCCCCTCGCAGGACGTGACGAGGTTGGGCTCCGGCCGCATCGAGGGATGATCGCCCAGCCTGCGCATCATCGTGCCGCGGCCGAGATCGATGACGATCAGCCCGTTGGGCCCCTCGCTCGACGCATCGGTCAGGAAGGCCGTGCCGGCGCTGCCGTGCGTCAGGTCGATCCGGACGTCGCTGATCATCGCCGTCGGTCCCGCGATCTCGGGTGGCAAGACCAGCCGCCGCACCACCTCGTTGGTCCTCAGATCGATCGCCACCAGCTTCGGCGTCCCGGGCCGGATCGGCTGTTGCCCGACCTTGCCCGAGTCCAGGATCCACAACCGGCCGAGGCCATCGAACGTGATCGCCTGCACCGACAGCAGCCGATCGTCGGCGGGATCGCCGAGATCCTGCTGGAACCCGGGCGGATAGAGCACCGGCGTGCCGGCGACCAGCTCGCCGAGGCTGTAGGGCGCCTGCTCGTCGAGCGCGCGCGAGAACGACACGAACGTGCGCCCGCCCGGCGAGACCGCGATACCGACGGGGGGATTGGCGAACTGCGCGAACACCGAGGGTGTCGTCGCCAACACATCCGGATCGACGATCGTGGGCGCGAAACATCCGCACGCGATCGTGCCCAGCGCCCAGGAACCCAGCACTCGTCGAGTGATCGCAGAGCGCATGGCGACGACCTCCGACAGACGAATTTGCACACGCGGTGCCAGCAGCCGGGTCTGCTGCCACTCCATCCAAACAGGCCGCGCCGCGCGAACCTGCGCGCCGATGTCACATCGCAACCCGTCCGGGCTTCGCAGCACGGAGGTCGGCGATCAGCTCGGAGTGTCTCGCAGGGGCGGAAGTCGCTATAACCCCCAGCGATGAGTGAACGCCGCGAGTTTCAGGCCGAGGTCAAGCAGCTGCTGGACCTGGTGGTCCATTCCCTCTACTCCGACAAGGACATCTTCTTGCGCGAGCTGGTGTCGAACGCCTCGGACGCGCTGGACAAGTTGCGCTTCGAGCAGCTGACCACGCCCGAGCTCCGCATCGGCGAGCCCGGGATCCGGATCGAGCTCGATCCCGAACAACGCACGCTGTCGATCGCCGATAACGGGATCGGGATGAGCCGCGACGAGGTCGTCCAGAACATCGGCACGATCGCGAAGTCGGGCACCAAGGAGTTCCTCGCGGCCGTCAAGGAGGCGCGCAAGTCCGAGGTCCCGCCGGAGCTGATCGGCCAGTTCGGCGTCGGCTTCTACTCCGCGTTCATGGTCGCCACCACCGTCACCCTCGTCACCCGGCGTGCCGGCCAGGATCGCGCGACGCGCTGGGAGTCCACCGGAGACGGCACGTACACGATCGGCGATGCCGAGCGCACCGAGCCGGGCACCACGGTGACGTTGCAGCTCCGGCCGCTGTCCGACGACGAGGCGCTCGCCGACTACACGACCGAGTCGGTGATCGAGGGCATCATCAAGCGTTACTCGGACTTCGTCGGCTATCCGATCCGGCTCGGCGATCGAACCCTCAACTCGATGAAGGCGATCTGGGATCGCCCCAAAGCGGAGGTCACCGAGACCGAGTATCGCGAGTTCTACCGTCACATCTCGCATGACTGGACCGATCCGCTGCGTTCGATCCCGGTGAGGATGGAGGGCACGATCGAGGCCTACGCGCTGCTCTACATCCCGTCGAAGGCGCCGTTCGATCTGTACAGCGCCGAGATGAAGCGAGGCCTCCAGCTCTACGTCAAGCGCGTGTTCGTGATGGACGAGTGCAAGGAGCTGCTGCCGTCGTACCTGCGGTTCGTGCGCGGGGTCGTCGACGCCCACGATCTGTCGCTCAACGTCTCGCGCGAGATCCTCCAGAAGGACCGCCAGATCGCGATCATCCGCAAGCAGCTCGTCAAGAAGGTGCTCGCCACGCTCGAGGACATGAAGCGCGACCAGCCCGCCGACTACCAGAAGTTCTGGAGCGAGCTGGGGCCGGCCGTCAAGGAGGGCATGCTGTCGCCCGATGGCGATCACGACAAGCTGCTCGACCTCGTGCTCGCGCCGTCGACCGCCCATCCCACCGAGCCGACCTCGCTCGAGCAATACGTCTCGCGCATGAAGGAGGGCCAGGAGGCGATCTACCTGCTCACCGGGGCCTCGAAGGAGACCGCCGCGAGGTCGCCGCTGCTCGAGGGCTTCGTCGCCAAGGGCTACGAGGTGCTGCTGTTCACCGATCCGGTCGACGAGATCTGGCTCGAGCGCGCGCCGCGCTACAAGGACAAGCCGCTGCAGTCGATCGCGCACGGCGACGTCAAGCTCGGCAGCAAGGACGACGCCGACCAGGCCTCCGCCGCGCTCGACCAGAAGCAGAAGGAGTTCGGCGACCTGCTGAACTGCTTGCGAGTCCACCTGCAGGACGACATCAAGGAGGTCCGGCTGTCGCAGCGGCTGACCACGTCGCCCGCCTGCATCGTCGGCGACGAGCACGATCCGAGCCCGCGCCTCCAGCGGATGATGGAGCAGCTCGGACAGCCGGCGGGCAAGATCAAGCGCGTCCTCGAGCTCAACCCCGGGCACGCGCTGCTCCCCAGACTCCACGACATGTTCGCGGCGAGCAACGCCGATCCGCGCCTCCAGCTCTACGCGCACCTCCTGCTCGGTCAGGCGCAGCTCGCCGAGTCCGGCCAGGTCGGAGATCCAGTCGGGTTCGCCCAGGCGCTGACCGAGCTGATGCTGGGAACCAGCTAGACCACCCGGACGACCACTGGTCAGTCGGCTAGCCAGTGGCGCATGACGCCAACGACTCGAGGGCGGCCGTGGTCCTGGTGGTGCCGCCAAGTTACTAGATCTTCGCCCTTGCTGCGCTGTGTCATTCCGGCATCAGGTTTGCACCGGCCGGGCGCCAA
>JAGSPR010000002.1 GCA_018262455.1 Deltaproteobacteria bacterium
CATGAAGCAGCTCGAGCCGAACCCGTACGAGCAGCTGACCGAGAAGTACCCGCCGGGTACGGTGGTCAAGGGCCACGTCCGCAACATCGCGGACTTCGGCATCTTCGTCGAGATCGAGGAAGGCATCGACGGCCTGGTTCACATCAGCGACATGTCGTGGACCCAGCGCGTCAAGCACCCGTCCGAGCTGTTCCAGAAGGGCGACGAGGTCGAGGCCGTGCTCCTCAACATCGATACCGGCGACGGCGACAAGCCGAAGATCTCGCTCGGCATCAAGCAGCTGGTTCCCGATCCGTGGGACCGGATCCCGTACGACTACCCCGCCGGCAAGATCGTCGACGGCAAGATCCTCAAGGTGCTCGACTTCGGCGCGTTCGTCGAGCTCGAGAAGGGCGTCGAGGGTCTCGTGCACGTGTCCGAGATCAGCGAAGAGCACGTCGAGGATCCGCGCACGGTGTTGACGCCGGGTGCGGCAGTCAAGGTGCAGGTCCTTCACGCCGACGGTGCGGAGCGCAAGATCGGCCTGTCGATCAAGGGCGCTTCGCGGGCGAAGGACGTGGCCGACGCGCAGGGCTTCAACGCGGGGAACGCCGGTGGCGCGACCCTCGGTGACAAGTTCCGCGGCAAGCTCGACAAGCTGAAGCCGAAAGAGCAGCAGTAGTCTCTACCGACCTCTGTCGGGTCCGGCCGCTCCTCGTGAGCGGCCGTTCTTCGTTTCGGCCACCTGATGAGTTCGCCCCAACGACCGCGTGGGTTCGTCGGCGGTCACTGACGGTCCGTAGTACATTTGCGATCGTGATCCGCTGGCTCCGACTCATCGCGATGGCGACCGTCATCCTTTCGATGATCGGACTGGGCGTGATCGCGGGGTTGTTCCTGGTCGCGAACAGCGGCTGGATCCCGGTGAAGATCCCGCCGTGGCTCGAGGGCCTGTTCGGTGACCGGCCACATGAGGTCTGGCTGCCTGCGCTGATCGCGGGGTGGCTCGCGAGCGCGGTCCTGCTCGCGACGATGGTGCTGTGGAGCATGTTCTACGTCTGGCGGCGGCGGCAGTACGAGTCGTTGATCAACCGCCTGGAGAAGGAGCTCGCGAAGCTCCGCAACCTGCCGTTCACCGAGCCGGCTCCTCTCGAGGATCTGCCCGAGGTGCCGAACGCCCACGCCGCGCGCGTGATGAGCGAGCTCGACGACGGCGATGGCGTCGACGCCCGTTGATCTCCGCTCGGCCTGGTCGTCCCTGATGACCTGCTGACCCAGCTTTGGTGATCGAGTTGGGGTATGGTCGCGGGCGATGGCTGCAGCGCTGGTGTTGCTGCTCGTCGGCCTCGGGGCGATGGCTGCGGGCGTGTTGATCGGCCGCTACTACGTGCCGGATGACCGCCAGCTGCGGCGCACCGCGCGCCACAGCAAGGCGTACATGCGTGCGCTGTCTCATCTGATCGCGCGCGACCACGATACCGTCGTGAGCGAGCTGCGCGGCGTCGTCGAGGAGAACGTCGAGGATGTCGAACCGTACTTCGCGCTCGGTGCGATGTTCCGCAGCCTGGGGGAGCACGAGCGCGCGATCCGCGTCCATCAGGCCCTCGCGCTGCGCGAGCGCGACAAGCGCAAGCTGCGCCAGCGCGCGATGTACGAGCTCGGCCTCGACTTTCGCGCCGCCGGCATGCCTCGGCGTGCGACCCGCGCCATGGAGGAGGTCTTGCGCCAGGAGTCGGGGCATGAAGGCGCGCTGCGGGCGCTGGCCGCGCTCTACGAGGAGCAGGCGAGGTTCAACGAGGCGGCTCAGCTCTGGCAGCGGCTCGGCAAGCGGCGCAACGAGGACACCACGCTGCGCGAGCATCACCTGCTCGTTGCAGCGGCGCAGGCCGCCCTCGGTCGCGACGATCTCGACTCCGCGAAGACCCTGCTGAAGGGCGCCGGGAAGCATGACGAGACCGCCCATTTCTTCACCGCGGCAGCCGAGCTCGCGGCCGTGCGCGGCAACCACCGCGGCGCCAGGGAACGCCTGAAGCAGGCACTCGTCGCCGATCCGGGCCTCGCGCCTCACTTGCTGCCCGGGCTGATCGCGGCGGAGGAGGGCATCCTGGCCGACGAGAAGCCCGGCCCACGGGACAGCCGCCCCACGCTCGACGAGCTCGACGACTCCACCTCCAACGACGTGCCCCCTGACAACCAGGCCAAGCTGCTCGCCGGCTCCGAGCCCAACGCGCTGGCGACGACCTCGGGGTCGGTGATCGGGCCCGAGCCGGATCGATCGATTTCGGTCCGCAGCGAAGCCAAGCTCGTGGGCGTCCCGCTCGTACCGTCGACCAGGCCGAACGATCGGATCACCACCCGCGTGCTCGCGCTGCTGGCCGAGATCGAGGCCGAGACCGGACCCCGGCTCGAGCTCGCGCTGATCAGAGCGCAGCTCGTACCCGCGGACGAGGGCGCCCGGCTCGAGGCCGCCAGCGATCTGGTCACCCGGTTCCCCAAAGCGCTCGCGGCAAGGGTCGCGACGGCGCGCCTCGCGCTCGCCGGTGGCGATGCCGCCACGATCCGCACGGCCCTCGACGCGCTCGTCGCCGAGCAAGGCCTGCTCGCTTGGGCGCTCCGCGGGCGCTGGCAGTGCGCGAGCTGTGGCAATCGTCCCGGTTCGTTCAGCTGGCGCTGCGGTCAGTGTCGGCGCTGGAGCTCGCTGAGGATGGAAACCGGCGTCGAGCCACCTCCGACGCCGTCGCGTGAACGCCGCGCCGCGCCGCGCTCGCGACCCGAGGGCTTGCTCGGTGCCGCGCCCGACGAATCGCTCCCCGCTGCGACGCTCGACCCCGGGCTCTCGGATGACGAGCTGGCGACCGCCGGCACGCGGCGCTCGCTGCTGGGCCGCGTCGGCGGCTGGGTCTCGGGCGCGTGGCGCCGCGATCGTCCCCAGTGAAGGCGCGAGCCCTCATGTCGATCGAGACTCTGGTATACCCGCCGCGATGACGCCGCCCGATCCGCCAGGCGAGCCGTCGGGTGGCATCCCGAAGGCAACGGATCCGACTGGACTTGTTCAGTCGACCGGGCCGACCAGCGGCCGCACCAAGTCTCAGACGCTGTTTGGCAATGACGGCCCGCTGTGGCGGTTCTTCAAGCGCTGGGGCTTCCCGCTGTTCATCGTCGGCATGTTGTACGTCGGGCGCGAGATCCTGTTGCCGTTCGTGTTCGCGGGCCTGATCGCGTACATCCTCGCGCCGGTCGTGCGCTGGATGTCGGAGCGCCCCAACGGCACGCGCCGGATGCCGCGCGGCCTCGCCATCATCATCTGTTACCTGATCTTCATCTCGCTCGTCGTCGGGTTTCTGTTCCTGCTCGTGCCGAGGCTGTCGCGTGATGTCGCGCGACTCGGCAAGGAAGCGCCGGGGCTCTACAAGACGGTGAACGACGAGTGGACTCCGCAGATCGCGCGCTGGCTCGAGACCCGGTTCCCATCGCTCGTCGGCGTCAAGGCCGCGCCAGAGGAGCCGGCGACGGTGCCCGATGTCCCCCTCCCGCCCGGCACCGCGTTCACGATGACCCCGCTACCGGATGGCCGGTTCGCGCTCCAGCTCGCGCCGAACGGCATCGATATCAAGCCGCTTCCCGAGGGCGCGTTCCACATCCAGGCGAACGAGCTCCCGACCGAGCCGCAGAACCTCGAGGACAAGCTGCGCAGCTACGTGCAGAAGGGGATGATCGGGCTGCAGTCGAGGCTCAACGACCTGGTGCTCCTGGGCCAATCGCTGCTGACCGCGTTCATCCGCGGCATCTTCATGTTCTTCTTCACGCTGATGATCGGGGCGTTCATCCTGATCGATCTCGAGAAGGTGCATGGCTTCCTGCGGAGCCTGTTTCCGCAGAACGTCCGCGACGACTACGACGTGATCAAGGCGGGCATCGATCGCGGGCTGTCGGGCGTGATCCGCGGCCAGCTCGTGATCTGCCTCATCAACGGCGTGCTGACCTACATCGGGCTGCTGGTGTTCGGCGTCAAGTACGGGCTGATCCTCGCGATCGTCGCCGGCCTGATGAGCCTCATCCCGATCTTCGGATCGATCCTGTCGTCGGTGCCGATCGTGCTGGTCGCGCTGGTCTCCGGCGACAGTGGCATCGATGCGTTTCGCGGGGTCGCGATGACGCTGTGGATCATCGGTATCCACTTCATCGAAGCGAACCTGCTCAACCCGAAGATCATCGGCACCGCCGCCAAGATCCACCCCGTGCTGGTGATCTTCTCGCTGTTCCTCGGTGAGCACAGCTACGGCCTGGTCGGGGCGTTGCTCGCCGTGCCGATCCTGTCGGCGATCCAGGTCGTCTTCATGTTCCTGTACAAGAAAACCTGGAAGGACCCGGCACTGCGAGGCCAGACCGGCCCGGTCAAGGCACTCCCCACCACCTCGGGGCCCGTCGCGCCGCCAGGCCGATCCTGAGCCAATCCCGCAGGCCGCGTGATCTGGGGCATGGTGGACGCCATGCCCCCCGAACCGTGGTTGAAGCGCCGGCCTGCGGGTGGTACCCCGTACGGGATGCGGTTGCGGACAGTGCTACTGGTCTGCCTCACCACGGCCGGTGAGCTGGCGCAGGCACAACCGGGCGCCACGCCCGCGAAGCCAGCTCCGACAGGCAAGCCGACTCCGGCCAGCGCGCCGCAAGATCCGTACGCCACGCCAGCCCCGTCGACCCCAGCTGGTCCCGTCGGGCCAGCTGCTCCGCAACTCCCGCCGGGACCGCCGCCGCCCTTGCCGGTGCGATCGAGCGATGACCCGGTGCTCGCCGAGCAGGTCGCGCGCTCGCTCGTGCAGCGCGCCCAGGAGCTGTTCGACGCCCGCGTGTTCGTCGATGCGAAGCAGCTCGCGGTCGAGGCGCTCGTCAAGAGCCCGAAGGGCGCCGCGGCCGACCAGGCCCGCTTCCTCATCAAGTCGATCAACCAGCAGCTCGGGATCACCGAGGAGGTCGAGCCCCGGGTCGATCTGACGCCAATCGAGGATCCGACCAAGGTCAAGGCGCCGGTCGTGCCGGTTGCGCCCGAGGGCGTCCCCGAGCGAACGAGCCGCATCACTGCAGGCGTGCACAGCGGGCTCTACCTCGGGTTGCTCGGCGCGACGGTCGGCTCGTTTCTCACCCCCGATGATGCCGCCGGCGGCGCGATCCCGGTCGGCATCGGCGCCGGCGTCGCCGCCGGGGTCTACCTCCCGAAGCTGCTCGATCGGCTGAAGTGGAATGAGGCGCAGACGCGCACCGCCGGGGCGGGCACGGTGTGGGGCGGGGTGCTCGGTGGGCTGTTCGCCGATCTCGGCAAGAAGGAAGGCACCACGTCGCGCGAGGTCCTGGTCGTCTCCAGCATCGGTGCGACGGCCGGTGGCCTCGGCGGCGCGATGCTCGCGCGCGAGAACCGCTATACGCCGGGGGACATCGCACTCACCGATACGCTCGCAGGCATCGGTGCGGTCGGCGGTCTCACGCTGGGCATGCTGATGCAGCCAGCCGAGTCCGAGGCGTACTCGCTCAACGCGGCGGTCGGCGCCACCGGCGGCGTGATCGCCGGCCTCGTCGCGGCACCGCAGACCAACACCACGCCACGCCGGATGCTCCGCGTCGCAGGCACCTCCGCGCTCGGTGGCGCCGTGCCCTTCCTGCTCTACGCCGGCATCCACGACCCCAGCAAGACCCGCGACGAGCGCATCGTCGGTGCGCTGTCCTCGGCGGGCCTCGTGGTCGGCGCGTGGGTCGGGTTCCGGCTCACCCGCAACGTCGATCGTGGCCGCGACGTGCTGCCTGGCGCTCGCTCGTCACATCCCGAGGATGCGCCGCCTGCGCTGCTTGGCCGCAACTCCGATGGCCGGTGGTCGCTCGGCTCGGTGTCGTTGTCGCCGCTGTCGAGACGGCTCGCGCCTCAGCGCGGCATGGCGCTTTCGCTCATCGGCGGGCGCTGGTAACGGCGTCCTACGGACGGCGAACCCGGAACACGAGCGCGCCACCGAGCCGCACGTCCTCGTAGTCGGCAAACCCGATCCGCTGCAGCCATGCGCGGAGCTCGCTCGGCTCGAAGCGGCGAATTCCCGCAGCGCGCGCGGCGAGCCGCCCGAGCAGCGAAGGCGCCTCGGCGAACGTCGAGCCAACGTAGAGCCCACCGGGACGCAGGACGCGCCGGATCTCGCGAAACACGAGCTCGGGGTCATCGTAGGCGTGGAGCGCACCGGCGTTGTTGACGCCCCCGAACGCGCCATCGACGAACGGCAGGGCGTGGGCATCGGCGCGGACGAGCACGACGTTGGTGTAGCCGCCGGTGCGCTGAGCGGCGACCTCGAGCATCGCGCGCGAGATGTCGAGCCCGACGATCAACGCACCGGGCGCTGCCGCGGCGAGCGCGCGAGCAAACGCACCTGGCCCGCACGACAAGTCGAGCCACGGACCGGGTCGATCGTCGAGCGAGAGGCCGTGCTTGTGGATGAACAGCTCGCCCGCCAACCCACCGACCGCGGCGCCCGCTCCCTTGCCCGCGAGCAGGCGCACGAACGTTGGACGCCAGAACCGATCGTAGACCCGCGCGACAAGATCGCTCTCCATCAGGCGCTGCTCGGTGTTCGCGGCCGTCGGCTCACCGACGCCGACATCGATCAGATCGAGGATCTGGGGGTTCGCGTTCGCGGGCTCGAGCCCGCAGCTCGCGCACCGCGGATGTCGCAGGTTCCGGAACGGAGCTTCGGCGCGGCACCGCGGACAGCACAGGATCGGCAAGACGGCTGGATCCACATGGCTGTTGTACTGAAACCGCTGCGCGGAATGTTGAACGCCGACCAAGTTCTGCGCTACCACGCCACCTCAGAGGCAACATGACGCACGCCAGGAACGGGTACAGACCCAGCGGGGGCACGGGCAGGGTCATGGCAGTGTGGGGCCTCGCGCTGGGACTCGCCGGAGGCACGGCCTCGGCCCAGCCGGCCGCCAGGAAGCCGGCCGCCACGAGGCCGGCTGTCCCGAAGACCGTGGCGAAGCAGCCGGGTGACCTCGCGGCGGACATCGCCGCGCTGGCTGGCACCGACGTCGAGCTCGCGGCCCATGCGGCCGACGCGCTCGGTAGCTACGAGCTCCCGGCGGCCCACGACGCGCTGCTCGATGCACTGGCACTCGGGCTCGCACCTCCGGTCGCGATCTCCGCGATGACGGCGCTGGCGCAGCACCCGGCGCCGGCGGATGTGGTCGCGTTGAGGCGCTATGCCGGACATCACAGCCCGTCGGTGCGTGGGACGGCCCTGACGGCGCTCGCGGGATATCCCGATCCGAGCGCTCGAGCGGCGATCGTTGCGGGCCTGCATGACGCCACGGGATCCGTGCGCAACGCCGCTGCCGCCGCCGCCGGGCGGGGTCGCGTTCGCGACGCGGTCGATCCGATGCTGCTCCTGCTCGCGAAAGGGGAGGAGTCGTCGGCGAAGGCGCTCGCTCAGCTCGCGGATCCAGATCTCGCTCGCAAGATCGCCGATCAGTACGGCAAGGTCCCCGACGCGTCGCTCGCGCTGTGTCTGGGCCTCGTGCTGAAGCGCGGCGACTTCGGGCCCGATCCGGCGCGCGTCGAGGTGGTGCGTGCGATCGCGAAGATCCAGGATCGGGCAGCGGTCAACCAGCTCACCGACTACGTCGACACGACCCCGAAGAACCCTCCGCGGCCCTCGCGTCAGGAGGCCGAGATGGTCATCGACGCCCGACGTGGAGGCAAGTGATGCGTCGGCGTGCGTCGCTGTGCTCGCTGGGCATCGCGCTCCAGCTCGTCGTGGTCGCGTGCGGCGGCAAGGCCGTGTTCCGGCTGTCGTCCGACGAGAACAACAGCTACGAGCTCGGCCAGTCGCTCCAGCGCCGGCAGCTGCCGGATGCGCCCACGCCGGTGAACGAGTCCCATACCCCGCGCTTGTTCGCGCTCACCGCCGGAGGGCCGAAACCGCAGACGATGAAGACCATCGTCGCCTACGACCTCGCGAGCGGCAACGTGCTGTGGAAGGCCGACGCCGACGTCCAGTCACGGATCACCGTCGGCGGCAACTTCATCATCGCGCTCGAGGGCAGGCAGCTCGTCGCCCGCGATCAGACGCGCGGTGCACCGCGCTGGCGGATTGGCGTCCCGGGCACGTTCGTCGGCGCCGCGGCCGACCGCGACCGTGCCTACATCGTCTACCGTGATGGCTCCACGTGGTGGCTCGTCGCCTATGACGGCGACTCCGGCCACCAGCTCTGGAAGTCCGATGCGTCCGGAGCGCTCGGCGCGCCGAGTGCGCACGGTGGCGTCGTGTACGTCCCGTTCCTCAAACAGTGGCTCTCGATCGTCGACGGCAAGACGGGGGCTCAGCTGACCCGGATCCGCAATCTCGACCAGGAGATCTCGACGCTCCGGGTGACCAGCAGGGCAGCGTACTTCGGCTCCAAGCAAGGCATGTTCGAGCTCGACGCGCGCAGCGCCTCGGGCGCGCGCGATCAGGCGACGTACGGTCAGGTCAAGATCCCGGCACAGCTCGAAGGCACGACGTACGGTCGCGAGGCCTACGATCCGGTGCAGCTCGGCTATACGGCCGCGGATCGCAAGCGCGTGCTGTGGACGTCGACGCCCGTCGAGACGGGGCCGATGAAGCTCGGCGGCGATGGCTACGTGATCCACTACTTCCGGTTCATCCTCGGGTTCGGCCTCGATGGTGGGCTGCGCTGGGCGTACAGCCAGCCGCGCGTCGAGCTCGTCGCGTCCGACCACACCGGGCATGTCATCGTCGGGCTCTCGACCGCGGGCGACATCGTCGCGCTCGAGCCGCAGACCGGAGCGGTGCGCCTGCGCAGGAGTCTTCGGACCACGGCGCCCGTGCTCGGGGGGACATTCGATGCAGACGGCTGGTCGCCATCGAGCCAGAGCGAGCCGATCGAGACCGTGTCGGCGCTGGTCTCGATCGCGCGCGATCGAGACGCCCGGTTCGATCGGGTCAAGGAGCTGGCCGTCAACGCGCTCGCAAGGCTGCCCGGGCCGGAGGTCACGAGCCAGCTGCTTGCCGTGCTTGCCGACGACCGCGCACCCCAGCGGCTCAAGGACACGGTCGTCGACTTGCTTGTCGCCCGCCGCGATCCCGGCAGCCTCCCCGTCCTGACCTCCCAGCTCGCCATCCAGACCGACTACCTCGCCCAGACCGAGCCTGATGCGCTCGGGCCGGTCGCGAAGGCGATCTCCGGCCTCGGCGGGCTGCCTCTCGAGCCCAAGGCCGTTGCCGCCGCGCTCGTGGCGCTGCAGCGCCACCTCGATGCACCCTCCACAGCCACGCCCGATCTCGTGCAGGTCATCGCAGCCATGGCGGCGATCGGCGGGGGCGCCGAGCGGCTGGCGCTCGGCTCGCACCTGCTGCTCTATCACGCCGACGACGATCTCGGAGCTGATGTCTCGTGGCAGAAGGCCATCGTGATCGCCCTCGAGCGCAAGGGGGGGCCCGCGGAGCGCGAGTTGCTCCGCCAGGTCGCCGCGGATCCACGTACCCGGCCCAGCCTCGCGACGACGATCCGAGACGTGCTCGGACCGGACTGATTCACGCTATGCTGGCAGCTTGATACCGATTCGCCGGTTCAAGGTCGTCATCTGTCGAGGACCGGAGTGTGGAGATCATCGCGGCTCGGCGGCGCTCCATGAGGTGTTCCGGGCAGCGATCGAAGCCAACGGCGCGCGTCCACAAACGGAGCTCGTGTGGCAGAGCTGCTTCGGGCGGTGCACCCAGGGCCCCAACGTGCTCGTGAGGGAGATCCTCACCCAGCCAGCTGCAGCCACGATCGGGAGCGGGTTTGCGACCGCCCCGGGCCCGCGCGGCACGACAGCTCTGTATAATCGCGTGGACTCAACAAGAGCCCAGCGAATCGTCGCCGAGCACGTGGTCAATGGCCGGATCGTGCGCGAGTACGTGGAGCGGCCTGGAATTCATCCTGCGGACCCCCTAGGATCACCGGCGAAAGACAGCGATCAATGATGCGTACACCACTCCAATATGTTTCCGGTTCTCGGGCGGCGCTTGCGGTCCTCGCCAGCGTTGCGCTGTCAGTTGGCGGCTGCAAGGGCGAGACCGTCATCAAGCTGGATCCCCAGACCCAGACCGCGCTCGACGCCTGCAATGAGGCGAAGAAGGAGAAGGACAAGCTCATCGCTTCGCTGCAAGAAGAGAACACGCGCCTGCAGACCAGGCCGACCGGTGCCGAGATCGTGGTCACGATCGAAGGCAACTCACTGACGGTCAAGCCTGGCAAGCCGGGTGAGGTCCGTCCCATCGACGACAAGGCTGCCGCGGAAGCGTCGAAGGAGTTCATCGACGTCGTTCGCAAGTCGAGGGGCGCGATCCAGAAGTGCTACGAGCAGGCCCTCAAGAAGACGACTGGCCTGCAGACCAAGACCGTCACGCTCACCGTGTCGGCGAGCTTCGTGCAGTCGGGCGCGTACAAGACCGCGTCATTCGCGCCATCGCTCGGCGACACGTTCGACACGTGCATCCGCGCCGTCGCCAGCAAGTGGATCTTGCCGCAGAACTCGCCGGCGATGACGTTCCAGACGCAGGTGTCGCTGACGCCGTCGTGACCAAGCCCGGTAGCGGGCTTCGCGAGCTCGAGAAGCGACTCGTCGACGACCCGGACAACCTCGGGCTGCGGGTCAAGCTCGCGAGCGCGATGCGCGACGCCGGCCGTCAAGCCGAGGCAGTCGAGCTCTACCGGTCGGTGGCGATCGCCTATCGCGATCAGGGTCGTGCGCAGCAGGCGATCGCGGTGTGTCGCAGCATCCTCGAGCTCGCACCCGACGACCTCCGCTGTCACGCCTTGATCGGATCGCTGGGCGCTGGTCACCACGGCGATCCGGCCGCGCTCGCCGCGCCCGTCCGCCGCTCGTCGTCGTCGTTCGACGAGACCCCGCTGCCGCATCCGCTGCCCTACCATGAGGCAGATCCGACGACCCTTTCGCACGAGAAGATCTCCGACCCCGCGCTGCCGATGGCCGAGGGCCTGGCGAGTCGTCTTGGCGAGTCCCTCGATCTGTCCGCCGAGCTCGAGACGCGCCAGCGGCCGCGCATCGACAGCTCCGAGCTCGACAAGATCTCCGGGCCACCTCCGACCGCGCCGGTCGAGCGCATCGAGTTCGACGAGTCCCTGTCTTCGGCATCGCGCGACACCTCCCCGAGCCTTGGCATGCCATCGTTTGACCAGGACCCCGAGGACGAGCTGACGACTCCTCGCGAGCTGCCCGAGCCACCGGAGCTGCCCGCGACGCGGCATCCGATTCCCAGCATCCCGGGTGGCAGCAGCACGGGGGCGCTGCTCTCGAGCGCGTTCTTCTCGCCGCTCCCTCCCGCGCGCCGCGGTGCGGTGCTCGGACGGTTCCACCGCCGTCATGTGCCCGCGGGTTCGACCGTGATCCGTCAGGGCGAGACCGATCACGCGCTCGTCATCGTCGGGCGCGGGCGGCTCGAGGTGCACGTCGAGCGTGAGGATGGCCAGACCGTGCTCGTCACCGGGATCGGGATCGGCGAGTACATCGGCGAGGTCGGGTTGCTCGGGCGGATCCCGTCGCCGGCCCACGTCGTCGCCACGCTCGACTGCGAGCTCCTGGAGCTGCCGGCCCGCGAGTTCTACTCGATCGTCGGGGCGTTTCCGTCGCTGTGGGCCGAGCTCAAGGAGGTCGCCGAGCGCCGCACGCGCGAGCTGCACGCCAAGATCACGCGCTGATCCGGGCGGCCCTGATCGGGCTTCCCGAGCCGTCAGCCTCGCTTGGCCTTCAAGATGCGCTCGAGTGCTATGCCCGCGGCACGCGCGGCGAAGGCGAGCTGGTCGTCGAACGTGTGGCGAAGGCGCTGTTCACCGAACAGCACGCCGACCACACGCTCGCGCACCGCGATCGGGACCAGCAGGATCTCGGGTGGGCAGCTCCCGAGCACGCTCGCGAGGAAGTTGCGGCTCGCATCGTCGTGCATCGGCCCGCGATAGGGCAGGCGGGTACCGACCACGTCCTGCAAGGTCGACGGGCGGTCGAGCCGGAGCGTCGTCACCGACGGCACCTCGGGCTGGGGCTTGATCGAGAACAGGGCCAGATCGCCGCCCCTGATCGAGAAGAACCCCGAGACTCTGTGCGACTCCGCGAGGTGCGCGCTCATGAGCGTGATCACCGCATCTCGGGTCTCGGTCCGCTCGAGCGCGTGGATGAGCTCGAGCGATCGCGAGGTCGCTTCTTCGAGCGCGCGCACGAGGATCGCCCCGGAGCCGTCGAGGCCAGACCCGGTGGGCGGCGTCTCCGGAGGCGTCGGAGGTGCGACCACGAGTGGAGCCGAGTCGACGTTCGACATCGGGATCCTCGCGGAGTCGGGGTCCAGGCTGCCGGGGATCGCACCGAGGAGCTCCGGCGGGATCGTGGTGCCCGGCGGGCCCCATCCTTCGTCGAGTGAGTCGTAGTCGATCGAGCGGGTAGCCGACGTGTCCTGGGTCCGAACGTGCTCGAGGTGGGCGGGCAGGCTCTCGGGCCTGCGCTCGGGGATCGCGTCATCGAGCTCGTATGTGCTCATCACCGCGGTGAACGAGTTGCCATCCTCATCGTGGGAGGTCGGTTCGGCGGTCGATCCGTGCGCGCCCGAGGAGCTCGTGACGGCCGGAGGAGGCGCCGGGGGCGAGATCGTGCGGTCCTCGGCGGAGGGCGGTGCGGCGAGCGTCTCGTCGGTGAAGTCGTCGACACGGGGCGGGGCAGGATGGGCGTCCAGCCGCGTTTCATCGGGGCCCTGGCTGGCCGCGGTGGGGGCATCGTCAACAACCTCGGTCGGAATGCCACCGGCCTCGGTGTCGCGCTGCGCCCGCGTCAGCGCCGGCAGCGCACCGATGCCGATCTGGGTCCGCTTCTCGGTGCGGTGGTAGCGCGGCTTGTCGAGCTCCACGACGTCGTGGGCGTCAGGATCCTGCGGGCCGGGCCGTGCCGTCGCGACGGCCACGGTCGCGCGGTCATCGATGGGGCGTCTCCGATCGAGCAACACGGGCGCGGACTCGGCTCCGGACTCGTGATGGTAGTGCTCGTGGATGACGACGCTGATGCTCGTGTCATCCGACACCTCGATGGTCGTGGCCGGCGCTCCCGCCTCGTCGCGATGCGCGACGATGTCGAGCTCGCCCGTCACATCGGCCCCGGTGATCGGCCTTGCAGGCGCTTCGTCCGCGATGATGATGCGCGGCTCGTCGAGATCGATGCGATGAACCGGGCCCGTCGAGATGTCGACCTCGCCGGCGCGCGCGGCGAGCTCGGGTGGATCGGTCTTGACCCGCCGACGAGCGGGGACTCGGCGAAGCCCGGCTGGGGCCTCGTCGTTCGGGGCGACCTCGACGGTGATCACCGGGCCGCTCTCGTCGTCGAGCTCGGGCATCGGAGGTCGGATCGAAGGCGCGCGCCGGATCGGGGCCCGGATCTCGCCGGAGACACTGCGGGCACGCGGGAGATCCGGTGCCTCCTCGGTCGTGCGCTCCGGCGCGTGCTCGGGCTCGCTCTCCGGCGCGCTCGCGGCGCTGGGCGGCGCTGCCGCATCGCCAGCCGCCATCGGGGTGAGCTCGATCTCGCCGCTGGTGGGTCGCGAGGCGAGCTGACCGTGCGGACCCGTGGTCGGTGCGATCGCCTTGTGGCGCATCGCTGCGACCTGGCCGGTGAGCCCCTTCACGCGCGGGATCGGCGTGGTGGGCAGGGAGCTCGACGACGCCGGTGCCGGGTCGAGCGCGGGCGGTGGATCGAACCCGCCGGATGGCTGCAACAGCCGCTGGCCCAGGATGGTGACGTGGCCGTAATAGTGCGCAAGGCACCACGCGATCTGCATCTGCGTGGCGACCGCGCGGACCACGTACGTACCCGTGAAGAACGCGATCTCGTCGACCGCGTGGCTGTCCGACGGATCGCTCATCGCGACGGTCAGGTTGTTGTCGGCGTCGAGCGACACCGGGATCGCTCGGAGCTCGATCGCCATGTCACTCGGGATCGTGGCGACAACCCGGACCGGCAAACGCGCGAGCGCATTGGGATTGACCAGCGGCACCATCAGGCGTGACCGATAGAAGTCGGTCAGCGCATCGTCGGCGATCACGCCCGCGATGACGAGCTGCTCGCCGAGCGTGCCGCCGTGATTGGCGACCCCGACGCGTGCATCGTTGAGGGCGCTGGAGGGGACCAGCCCGGAACGAACCAGGAGTGCACCGGCGTCGTCGGCCATTGTGACAGTGTCAAGACGGGACAAGTCCCGGCCCGTCGGTGATCATGGCGACAGGCCGGCAGTCATGTCAACGAACGCGCGGATCTACCTGGACTTCAATGCCACGGCGCCGCTCGCCTCCGTGGCGCGGGAGGCCATGCAGGAGGCCTTCGCGGTCGTCGGAAACCCCTCCTCCATCCACGCAGAAGGCCGTCGGGCGCGAGATCTCGTGGAGCGTGCACGCACCCACGTTGCCGTACTCCTCGGACGCCCCCGGGAGCAGGTGGTGTTCGCCAGCGGTGGTACGGAAGCCAACGCCCTTGGCGTCTCGGCCCTCGCCTTGGCCGCCGAGCGCCGCGGCCTGCCGCGGATCGTGGCCACCACTCCAATCGAACATCCGTCCCTGCTCGGGGCGGTGCGCGCGCTGGCCCACCGTGGCTGGGCGGTCCGCATGCTTGCCGTGACCGGTGTCGGCGCGGTCTCGAGTGAGGGTCTCGAAGGGGTGGGGCTCGTCGCGGTGTCCGCCGTGAACCATGAGCTGGGGACCATCACCGATCCCGGCGTCTACCTGGCGGCGCGCGCCGCGGGTGCGCTGCTCCACGTCGATGCCGTGCAGGCGGCCGGCAAGCGCCCGCTCGGTGGGTTCGACGCCGACAGCCTCGCGATCTCGGCGCACAAGCTCGGAGGGCCCCAGGGCGTCGGTGCGCTCGCGCTCGCACTCGACGATGGGGTGCCGATCATCGAGACGGGGCACCAGGAGCGCGGGCGTCGCGCCGGGACCGAGAACACGATCGGAATCGTCGGGTTCGGCGCTGCGGCCGCCGCGATCGAGCTTGCCACCTGGCCCGCGGTCGCTGCCCTCGGCGACCGGTTCGAGGAAGCGCTCGTCCTGGTGGAGGGCACGCGGATCCACGGCGCCGGCACGCCGCGGGTCGGCGGCACGGTCAACGTGGGCTTCGCGGGTGCGCTCGGCGAATCGGTCGTGATCGCACTCGACCTCGAGGGAATCGCGGTCTCGACCGGCGCCGCCTGCACCTCGGGATCGGTCCAGCCGTCCGCGGTGTTGCTCGGGCTGGGTCAGGGTCCCGACGTCGCCCGCGAGGCGGTTCGGTTCAGCCTGGGCCGAGCGACTCGTCTGGCCGAGATCGACCGCGTGCTCGCGGTGCTGCCGGCGGTGATCGCGCGGAGCCGGCGGCATCGTTGATCCCGGGAGGTCCTTGACTCGTCCCGGACGCACGGGATTGGCAGGGCATCCGGGACCTGACGGCGACCGGGGGCCATCCTTGACGCCCTCAGTAGCAGCGGGGTATCCCACCGGCATGCGTGACGTTGTCATCGTCGGTGCCGCGCGCACCGCAATCGGCAGTTTTCTGGGTTCCCTGGCGTCCGTCCCGGCCACGAAGCTGGGTGCGACCGCGATCAAGGCCGCGCTCCAGCGCGCCGGCGTCGACGGCAAGGATGTGGGCGTGGTCCACATGGGCATGGTGTTGCCAGCGGGCGTCGGCCAGGCGCCGGCTCGTCAGGCGGCGCTCTACGCCGATCTGCCCCAGAGCGTGCCGTGCGTGACCGTCAACAAGGTGTGCGGCTCGGGGCTCGAAGCCGTCCTCGGCGCCGCCCGGATGATCGCCACCGGCGACATCGAGATCGCGGTCGCGGGTGGCATGGAGTCGATGTCCAACGCACCCCACGTGATGCGTGGCCTGCGCAGTGGCGTGAAGATGGGCCCGGTGGATACCGCGGATACGATGATCTCCGACGGGCTGTGGGATCCGTACTCGAACCAGCACATGGGCAACTGCGCCGAGCTGTGCGCCAAGGAGAAGGGCATCTCGCGCAGCGCCCAGGACGAGCACGCCGCGGAGAGCTACCGGCGGGCGCTCGCCGCGATCAAGAGCGGCGCCTTCAAGGCCGAGATCACGCCCGTCGTGATCGCGGACAAGAAGGGCGAGATCGTCGTCGATACCGACGAGGAACCCGGCCGTGGGAACATCGAGAAGCTCGCCGGGCTGCGCACCGCGTTTCAGAAGGACGGCACGATCACCGCCGGTAACGCGTCGTCGATCAACGATGGCGCCGCCGCGCTGGTGCTGATGTCCGCCGATGAAGCGAACAAGCGTGGGCTCAAGGTGATGGCCCGGCTCGTTGCCTCCGGCTATCACGCGCAGGCCCCCGAGTGGTTCACCACGGCGCCGGCGCCGGCGATCTCGAACGCGCTCGCGAAGGCAGGCTGGAGCGCCAAGCAGGTCGACCTGTGGGAGATCAACGAGGCGTTCTCGGTGGTCGCGGTCGCGAACAACCAGCTGCTCGGGCTCGACCCCGCGAAGGTCAACGTGTCAGGTGGCGCGGTCGCGCTCGGTCACCCGATCGGCGCCTCCGGGGCCCGCATCCTCGTCTCGCTGGTCTACGCGATGGCGGCTCGTGGCGCGAAGACCGGCGGCGCGTCGCTCTGCATCGGCGGCGGTGAGGGCATCGCGCTGCTGGTGGAACGTTCGTGAGCGACCAGGTGGTGAAGCGGCTCGGCATCGTCGGTGCTGGCCAGATGGGGCAGGGCATCGCGCAGGTCGCCGCGCAGGCCGGGCTGGACGTGATCATCGTCGATGCGGCGCCTGACTTCGCCAAGGCGGGCATCGGCAAGATCAAGAAGACGCTCGACCGGCTCGTCGAGCGGGGCAAGCTCGACGCGGCCGCGCGTGACGCGACGCTCGGCCACCTGAAGGCGGGAGACACCCACCGGGACCTCTCCGAGTGCGACCTCGTCATCGAGGCCGCGCCCGAGCGCGAGGACCTCAAGCTCGCGATCTTCAAGAGCCTCGGCGAGGTCTGCAAGGACAACGCGATCCTGGCCTCGAACACGTCGTCGATCTCGATCACGAAGATCGCCGCGGCCTCGGGCAGGCCTGACCGCGTGATCGGCATGCACTTCATGAACCCGGTCCCGCTGATGAAGCTGGTCGAGATCGTGCGCGGCCTGCCAACGAGCGACGCGACCTACCACACGACCGTCGAGCTCGCGCAGCGGTTCGGCAAGACCACGATCGGCGCGCGCGACATCCCAGGCTTCATCGTCAACCGGATGCTGATCCCGCTGCTCAACGAGGCCTGCTACGGGCTCTACGAGGGGCTCGGCACCGCCGCCGATATCGACACCGGCGTGCGACTCGGGCTCAACCACCCGATGGGACCCCTCGAGCTCGCCGATCTGATCGGCCTCGACACCTGCCTCGCGATCGCCGAAGTGTTGCATCGCGAGCTCGGCGACGACAAGTACCGGCCGTGCCCGCTGCTTCGCCAGTACGTCGCCGCGGGCTGGCTCGGCAAGAAGGTCGGCCGCGGATTCTACGAGTACGACTCGCAGGGTCAGAAGAAGGCATCATGAGTTACGATGGATTCGAGACCCTGAAGATCGCCGTCGACGGGCCGATCGCGATGGTCACGATCAGCCGCGCACCGGTCAATGCGCTGTCGAGCCAGGTGATCGCCGAGCTGACCCAGGTCGCGGTCGAGATCGAGGTCTCGCTCGACATCCGCGTGGTCATCCTGACCGGCGCCGGCGACAAGGCATTCGTGGCCGGCGCCGACATCGCCGAGATGCAGCAGCTGCAGCCGATCCAGGCCCAGGCCTTCGCCGAGATGGGCGGGGCGCTCGGGACGGCGATCGAGACCTCGGAGAAGCCGTGGATCGCGGCGGTCAACGGGTTCGCGTTTGGCGGCGGCTGCGAGCTCGCGCTGGCGTGCGACTTCATCCACGCGTCCGAGCAGGCGCAGTTCGGCCAGCCCGAGGTCAAGCTCGGCGTCATCCCGGGGTTTGGCGGCACGCAGCGGCTGCCGCGCCGGGTCGGCATCGCCAAGGCCAAGGAGCTGTGCATGACGGGTGACACGATCAACGCCGCCGAGGCGCTGCGGATCGGGCTCGCCGATGCGGTCTGGCCCCACGCCGAGCTGCTCATCAAGGTGCGCGAGCTCGCGAACCGGATCGTTGCCAACGGGCCGCTCGCGGTCGCCGAGGTCAAGCGCTTGATCCATCAGGGGCAGTCCACGACCCTCGAGCACGCGATCGCTCTCGAGCAGCGGAGCTTCGGCCTGCTGTTCTCGACCGCCGACCAGCGCGAGGGCATGGCCGCGTTCCTCAGCAAGCCGCGGCGGCCAGCAGCGTTCAAGGGTCAGTAGCCAAGGAGTATTCGTGCAGTTCAATCCCACCGAAGAGCAGCAGGCGGTTCACCGGACGGCGCGAGACTTCGCCCAGAACGAAGTCTTGCCCAAGGCCGCAGAGATCGATCGCGAGCATCGTCACCCTGCCGAGCTCGTCAAGCGGATGGCCGAGCTCGGCTTTCTCGGCATCGCCATCCCCGAGCAGTACGGTGGATCCGGATTCGATCACGTCTGTTACGTGCTCGCGATGGAGGAGATCTCGCGCGCGTGCGCGTCGACCGGCGTCATCATGTCGGTCAACAACTCGCTGGTCTGCGATCCGATCTATCGGTTTGGCACCGATGCCCAGAAGCAAGAGTGGCTGACCCCCCTCGCGAGTGGCCGGCTGCTCGGGTGCTTCGCGCTCAGCGAGCCCGAGGCGGGCTCCGACGCCGCCGCGCAGAAGACGACCGCCGTGAAGGACGGCGCCGACTGGGTCATCCAGGGCACGAAGAACTGGATCACGAACGGCCCCGTCGCCGATGTCTGCGTGCTGTTCGCGATGACGGACAAGCCGGCCGGTCACAAGGGCATCTCGGCGTTCATCCTGCCGATGAAGACCAAGGGCGTCCGCACGGGTACGCCCGACGACAAGCTCGGCATTCGCGGCAGCAAGTCGTCGCAGATCTACCTCGACGACGTGCGCCTCCCTGGCGACGCCTTGCTCGGTGAGGTCGGCGGCGGCTTTCGCGTCGCGATGTCCACCCTCGACGGCGGCCGGATCGGCATCGCCGCGCAGGCCCTCGGCATCGCCCGCGCCTCGCTCGACGACTCGCTCGCGTATGCGCAGCAGCGGCGCTCGTTCGGCAAGCCGATCATCGGGCACCAGGCGATCGCGTTCAAGCTCGCCGACATGGCGACCGAGATCGATGCGGCCCGGCTGCTGACGCTGCGCGCGGCATGGCTCAAGGACAGCAAGCTCCCCTATGGCAAGGAGGCTGCGATGGCCAAGCTCTACGCGTCCGACGTCGCGAACCGCGCCGCTCGCGAGGCGATCCAGATCTTCGGCGGCAACGGCTACGTGACCGAGTACCCCGTCGAGCGTCACTTCCGCGACGCCAAGATCACCGAGATCTACGAGGGTACGAGCGAGATCCAGCGGATCGTGATCGCCGGGCACCTCGCCAAAGGGCAATGAAGGCCTCAGGGCCGGACACGAAGGGAACAGGGAGCACACATGGTGAAGCACGCGCTTTTGATCGTCGCGATGTCCGTCCTCGTCGGCAACTTCGTCGCGTGCGGGGGCAAGAAACACGGCGAACCGACCACTCCTGATCAGGGGGACGGGCAGACCTCGACCGCCGCCAGCGATCCGACGATGGTCACCGCGGACCAGATGGACGACATCCAGCGCATGTTCGTGCGCAAGGCGAACGCGGTGTCGCGCTGTCTGTCGGTCGCGATCGACAGCAAGGACCTGCCGAAGAACTCGCGCGGCAAGGTCACGCTCGGCGTCGTGATCTCGCCGAACGGCAAGGCGAACGACGTCAAGGTCATCAAGGCCACGCTCGAGTCGAAGGCGCTCAACGAATGCGTCATGGAGAAGGTCAAGGAGATCCAGTTCCCCGAGATCCCGAAGAGCTACGAGACCACGTACACCTACGCGTTCGAGGCGTCGTGAGGCGCCTCGCGAACCTGGTCGTCGGCTCCACGTTCGTGGTGGCCTGCGGGGGCAAGGCGGCGCCCCTCGCGCCCGCGGAGCCGGCCCATCGCGCCACCCGGGTCCCGATCGAGGACAACGAGCCCGACGATGGCGTCGATGTCGTCAGTACGCACGGCCACATGGATCCGGCGGTGGTCGATGCCGGGCTCGAGCCGCACAAGCAAGACCTGTCCGACTGCTACACGACCCGGGTCGGCCAGCGGCGCTGGCTCGGCGGGCACGTCGCGCTGCACTGGGAGATCAACAAGGCCGGCGAGGTCACCGCGGTCAAGATCTCCGAGAGCGACCTCGGTGCCTGGAGCGTCGAGAAGTGCCTGCTCGAGATCGCGCGCGTGGCCACGTTCGACAAGCCGATCGGCGGCGACGCCGACTTCATGGTCCCGCTCGACTTCGCCTTGCAGAAGTCGGCCAGGTCCCAGGCGGCCACGTGGGACGAGGATCAGGGCCTCAAGGCTGTCGGTGGCCAGCTCGCCGCGCTCGACGAGTGTGCGAAGGCCAAGGGCGTCAAGGGCGGCTCGCCCGCCGACGTCACGGTCACCCTCTACGTCGGTCCGCAAGGCAAGGCCCAGTCCGTCGGCTTCTCGTCCCCCAGGAGCGTGCTCGACGATGCGTGGGCCGAGTGCGCCGAGAGCGTGGCGCTGTCCTGGCGCCTCCCTGACCCCAAAGGCACCGTCGCCAAGCTCGCCGTTCGCTACCGCAAGCAGGACGCTCGTTAAGCCCGGGGATCGCGACGTTTTTTCCGGGGACGCTCTACACTCTCACCACTTCAGCAGTGTTCCGAGATGGACTTCCAGCCGACCGAAGAGCAGCTCCTGATCCAGCAGATGGCGCGTGAGGTCGCTGATCGGCTGCTCGCACCCCGTGCTGCGGCTCGCGATCTTTCGAGTGAGTTTCCGCGCGCCGAGCTGAAGGAGCTCGCGAAGCTCGGCCTGCTCGGGATCGCGGTGCCCGAGGCCCTCGGTGGGTTCGGCGCCGGCGCCGTCGCGTACTCGCTCGCGCTCCAGGAGCTCGCGCGCGCCGATGCGTCGGTGGCCGTGACCGTGTCGGTCTCGAACATGGTCGCCGAGCTGATCGCGAACAGCGGCAGCGACGCCCTGGCGCAGCGCTGGGTTCCCAGGCTCGTCTCCGGCGACCTGGTGTGTGGCGCGTTCGCGCTGTCGGAGCCCGACGCTGGTTCGGACGCAGCGGCGATGCGAACCCAGGCGATCAAGGTCCCTGGCGGCTGGCGGATCACCGGCACCAAGCAGTGGATCACGAGCGGCGACGTGGCCGGTGTGATGGTCGTGTGGGCCGTCACCGAGCCAGCCGCCGGACACAAGGGCATCACGGCATTCGTGGTCGGAGGAGGCGTGCCGGGGCTCACCTGTACGCGGCTCGAGGACAAGCTCGGCCTCCACGGCTCGTCGACCGCGCAGCTCGTGTTCGACGGCGTCGAGGTGCTTGACGATGCGGTGCTCGGTGTCCCCGGCGCGGGGTTCGCGTTCGCGATGATGGCGCTCGATGGCGGACGGATCGGCATCGCTTCCCAGGCGATCGGCACGGCCCGCGGAGCGCTCGAGATCGCGATCCGCTATGCGGGCGAGCGCCAGACGATGGGGCAGCCGATCATCAAGCACCAGGCGATCGGCGGCATGCTCGCGGATGCTGCGACCTGGCTCGATGCCGCGCATCTGATGACGCTGCGCGCCGCGCATGCCAAGCAGTCCGGGCAAGCGTTCTCGGGCCAGGCCGCGATGGCCAAGCTGTTCGCCACCGAGCACGCGTGGAAGATCTGCGACTTGGCACTCCAGATTCACGGCGGCTACGGCTACGTTCGGGACTTCCCGATCGAGCGCGCCCTGCGCGACGTCCGGGCGACGCGTATCTACGAAGGCACCAGCGAAATCCAGCGCATCGTCATCGCGCGAAATCTGATCCGCTCCGCAAGTTAGAGGTTCCATGTCCGATCGCAAGCTCCGCATCCTCGTCGCCAAGCCCGGTCTCGACGGCCACGACCGCGGGGCCAAGGTCGTCGCCCGCGCCCTCGCCGACGCGGGCTACGAGGTCGTCTACACCGGCCTGCACCAGACGCCCGACATGATCGCCGCTGCCGCCGTGCAAGAAGCCGTCGACGCGGTGGGCCTCTCGATCATGTCGGGCGCGCACATGACCTTGTTCCCGGCGGTGATCGACGCGCTCAAGGCGCGCGGCATCGCCGACGTCGTCGTGTTCGGCGGCGGCATCGTGCCGAAGGACGATCTCGGCAAGCTCGCCGAGATGGGCGTCGCCAAGATCTTCACGCCGGGTGCGAGCACGCACGAGATCATCGACTGGGTCGAGTCGTACCTCCGTCCGAAGGTGGCCTGATTGGCGGAGGTCTGGTGGCCGGCGCTCGCCACGCTGGTGGCATGTTCCGGCCCGCGGCCCGAAGTCCGTCCACCGCCGGAACGCCCGGGACCGCCGAGCGCTACGCAGCAAGTCGAGCCCGCGACGACGCCCGATGCCGCCGAGGTCTCGCAGGAAGAGCGGCTCGCCGCGATCCAGAAGGCGATGAACGAGCTCGACGAGGCCGCGCAGGGCTGCTGGGCCGCGGCGGCCGTCGAGCGGTTCGATATCGAAGGCGAGGTCACCGCCACGATCGACATCCTTCCCACGCGGTCCTCCCGTCCCCACGAAGCTCCTCTGCCCCCGACCGCGAGCGTCACGATCGCGCGTGACACCGCTCGCAACTCCAGGCTCACCACATGCCTGGCCCAGCTGCTCGCGCACTATCCATGGGCCCAACCACTTCATGGTCAGGCGATCCAGCTGCCGTTCAAGTTCCGCGCTCCCGACGGCCAGAACGTCCTCGATCGAAGGCTCGTGCCGTGGGTGGGGCAGGGCAAGCTGGCCGTCGCGGTGCTGCTCGACGAGAACACCACGAACAACGGTGCCGCGTCGATGTTCGAGCTCGCAGTGGCAGCCGGCGGCTCGACCGGGATGCGGGTCGCAGAGCGAGCCGAGCTCTGGTACTTCCTCGGCCCCGGGAAGGTCAACGACACCGCCGTCGCCGCCGGGGACATGATGTTTGTCCCCGCCCAGCACGCGCGGGACGTCAAGGCGACCACGGCCGACCTCCACGCGGTGATCGTGGTGGCTCCGGGCGGTCGCGAGGGCTCGGCCCGCGCCGGTGCACTGCCCACGCGCGAGGTCGGCGCGATCAAGTCGGGCGTCGCTGGCCCCGTGATGCTGCCGCGCGACCAGGCGAAGCTGTACTGCGCCGGCCGTGGTGCAGTAGTCGAGCCGTGCAGCCGCCTCGAGGCCACCGTCGCGATCTTCGCCCAGCCCACCACCATCCAGAGCAAGCTGCTCGCCGCCTCGATCCTCGCGATCCCGGCCGGCGTCGCGGTCCCCGAGCACGTCCACGCCGGCGAGACCGAGTTGCTCTACGTGCTCGCCGGGACGGGCACGCTCACCGTCGGCGGCGTGGCGATGGTGGTGACGCCGAGCTCGGTCGTGCAGATTCCCCCCAACACGAAGCACGCGTTCTCGGCCAGCGCGGATGTTCGCGCGGTGCAGATCTACACTCCCGCTGGTCCCGAGCAGCGGTTCAAAGGCAAACCGTGACGCCAGACGTCCCTTCAGAAGTCGCACTGATCCTCGGCGGAGACATTCGAACCGCAGCGCGCCTGATGCGCGATCTCGACGATCGCCGGGCCGGTGCGCTGACCACGCTGAAGGCCCTGTTCCCGCACACGGGCAACGCCTACATCGTCGGGATCACGGGCAACCCCGGTGCGGGCAAGTCGACGGTGGTCGATGCGCTGATCGCCCACTACCGCGCGGCCGGTGAGCGCGTCGGTGTCGTGTGCGTCGATCCGACCTCGCCGTTCTCGGGCGGCGCCATCCTCGGCGACCGCATCCGGATGCAGCGGCACGCGCTCGATCCCGGCGTGTTCATCCGCAGCCTCGCCACGCGAGGTCACCTCGGGGGGCTCTCGCGATCGACCTTCGATGTGGCCCACGTACTCGACGCGATGGGCTATCAGCGGATCCTGATCGAGACCGTCGGCGTCGGTCAGGACGAGGTCGAGGTGATGCGGGCGGCACACAGCACCGTCGTCGTCACCGTCCCTGGACTCGGCGATGACATCCAGGCGATCAAGTCTGGCTTGCTCGAGGTCGCCGACGTGCTCGTCGTCAACAAGGCCGATCGCGAGGGTGCCGATCGCACCGAGCGCGATCTGCTCCACATGCTCGATCTGCGTGCGGCCGGCGAGCGCAAGGAGGTGGAGATCGTGCGAACGATCGCGACGCGCGGTACCGCCGAAGGTTCGGGCATCGCCGAGCTCGCGGCGGCGGTCGAGCTCCACCGAGGCCGCGCCTGGTCCGGGGTCACTGCCGGGCCGCGAGCCACCGCACGTGCGACGGCGCACCTCAGCGAGCTCGTCAAGGCGCTGCTCTCCGATCGCGCGAATCAAGCGATCGCATCGCGTGGAGGGTTCGGGGAGATCGCGCAGGCGGTGGTCGAGCGGCGAACCGATCCATGGACGGTCGCCGAGCAGCTCGTCGCAGCGCTGTAGCAGCCGCATCACCCGTGTAGGTGTAGCCGCGGTCACGCGTCACGCGGTTTGCCCGTCCCGCCGAGCGCCGGGTGCTATCATGGCCGAGCTTCTTGTTCAGAGGCATTTATGACTAACCTTCGTTCGAATCATCGTTCCTATCTCGGGGGCTGCGCGCTCTTGGCGCTCGCCCTCAGTACCGGATGCGGCCTCATCAGCTCGGATGTCACCGACTTCGATCTGACGCTGCCCGACAAGAATTTCACCGTCGACACCGCCGCGTGGGACGTCACCCAGGCCAACGCCGACCTGTTCCTGATGACCAGCTGCGCGACCACGCCGACCGTCTGCAACGCTGCCGCGCAGCAGGCCTGTCCGATGAACTGCTCCGGCGAGTGCAACGCCACTTCCCAGACTTGCGATCTCGCGCTCGATGTCAGCCTCTACCAGGCGATCGATCTCGTCACCGAGAAACCCGAGCTCAAGTCGCTCAACGACGAGCCGGTGATCAAGGTGACGATCGACAGCGTGACGTGGGAGGTCACCAGCAACTCGCTCGACATCGACACGCCGGCGATGACCGTCTACGTCGCCCCGATGTCGGTCATGGATCCGAAGGATCCGCAGGCCCGCGTGATCGGCGAGTTCGAGGTGGTCCCGGCGGGCACCACCACCACGGCGAAGGAGCTCGCGTTCACGCCGACCGGCAAGGCGGAGCTCATCATGACGATGAGCACGTACAAGACACCGTTCAACGTGCTCGTCGGTACGACGCTGTTCGTGCGCTCCGGCCAGAAGGTGCCGTCAGGCAAGCTCGACGCGGTCGTCCGGATCAAGGCGCACGCCGGCCTCTGACGTCGTCGGGATCGTGGGCTTTTGCGAACAGGCGCGTGTCCAGGGACCCACACGCGCCCACAACCACGCGTAGCGATAGCGGGATCGCGGTGGCACGGCCGATGCTGTAGCTGCTCTCCAGTAAACCGGTTCGTTTGCCGGCCCTGGAGATTCCCCATGAAATCGCAGTCGCAAGTCCGTTGCATCTTGTTCTCGCTCCTCGTCCCGCTCGCCGCCTGTGGCAGCCCCTCGTCGTCCGACAAGCCCGCGTCCGGGCCGCTCGCCACCAAGCGCGAGCCCGCGCCGGGCGTTCGCACCGTCGACCCGGCCGAGTCGGTGGTCACCCCATCGGCCGACCCGCCGGCAGCCAAGGCCGTTGTCGAGCTCGTGATCCCGAAGCAACTCTCGGAGTGCATGAGGCTCGGCAAGGAGCTCGAGGCGAAGGGCGATCACGCCCAGGCGCGCACCCTGTTCGAGGCAGCCGCCAAGCTCGACCGCAAGCAGGCCGAGCCGCTGATCGAGCTCGCACGATCGTACATCGCGACCAACGACAAGGGCTTCGCGATCAAGGTCGCGAACAAGGCCGTCAAGCTCGCCCCGGAGTCGAGCCAGGCCTACAACACGCTCGGGCGCGCGGAGCTGCTGCGCCATGATTACGACGCCGCCATCCTCGCATTCCGTCAGGCGACCGAGCTGAACCCCGACAACGTCTGGGCGTGGAACAACCTCGGGCTCGCTCAGCTGACGCTCAAGAACTACCAGGAGGCGGCGAACGCGCTCGTCGAGGCCACGAGCCACAAGGGTGCCGAGAGCTACATGTGGAACAACCTCGGCCTCGCGTACGAGCAGCTCGACGAGCTCGACGACGCCCGCGACGCATTCGAGCAGGGCGCGAAGCTCGGCTCGGACGTGGCCAGGGCGAGCCGCAAGCGGCTGGAAGGGGTCGATACGATCGTGGTGGCGAAGGCCACGAAGGCCGAGCCGAAGGCCGAGCCGGGGGCCAAGGCCGAGCAGACCTACGAGCTGCGCGAGCCCATGCCCGAGCTCACCGAGGACGCGGATGCCGACGACGCCCAGGGCACCGATGACCCGGAGCTCCAGGGCACCGATGACTCGGAGCCCGTGCCGACCCCGGCGCCGACGACGCTGTAGTCCCTCGTGCATCGACCTGGCGAAGCGGTACAGTCAGCTCGGTGGGCCGGCTCCAGGACATCGTCGAACGCAACAAGCACCCGGCTCGCGGCCGCGATCGCTTCTCGGTCGGCGTGACGAGCCTGGTGCTGCTCGTGGTGGTCGGCCTGCTCGCGTTCACCGCGCTGCAGTCGGGCGATCCGCCAAAGCCCGTCGCGCCGATCGAGCGCCGCGTCCATGATGTGAAGCTGTACCGCGCACCGGGGCCCGCCAAGGCCGGATCCGCGACTCGCTGAAGCGCGGGGAGCCCCGGCGATTACCGGCGAGAGCTGGCACGGGTGTGGCGCGGAGCAGCCTGCGCATCTATCACCGGGCGTGCGCTCCATCATGCTGCTGCTCGGGCTCGTGGTCGTGTCGTGCGCTGCGCACGGCGGGCCGGCCGCCGCGCTACCCGAGCCGCCGGCGATCTCGCTTGCTGCCACGCCACCCACGCTGGTGCCCGGCGAACAGACGACGTGGAGGGTATTCTGGCGCAACCTCGCCGTCGGGAGCGTCGAGCTCGCGATCGACACGCGCCAGGCTCGCACCGTGTTCCGCACCGGCGCGCTGGCGAGCGCGTTGTCCCCGATGCGCTTCGAGCTGGTCACGGCGCTCGACCACGGCAAGGTCGTGGCGGCCACCGACTCGCTGACGGTCGATGGTCGAACGAACCGCACCGACGTTCGGGTCTCCGGAGCTCGGTTCACGCCGAGCCCGGGATCTCCACGTCGCGTGCCCGGCGGGACCCAGTTGCACACGCTGCACTCGGCCCTCGGGGTCGTGCGCGCATGGTCCGCGGCGAACCGGGCGCCGGCCGGGTATCTCTGGGTCGTCCACCAGGGTCGGTTGTTCCGGCTCGACGTGTTCCGGCCGTCCCGCGAACAGGCGCTCGGCGTCCACGCCGTGCGGATCGACGGCGTGGTGCGCGCGCTTGATGGAGCGCCGTCGTTGGAGGTGACGCTGTGGCTCGCCGCGAATCGCGACCGCACGCCGCTCCGGTTCGTGATCCAGGGTGGCGGATCGCGGGTCTCGGCCGAGGTCCTCGAATCGACCGCATCGCTCGACGCGCGATGACTGACGCGATGACCGAGCGGAGGGTCTTGAGAGGTCGCCCGATGACAGCTGGCTGACAGCGGGCGAGCGCGTCTGGCTGGCGCTCGCTGACAGCGGATGGCCGAGGATGCTCGCTTTCGTTCGTTGTTGTGGGTGACCGATCCTGAGACCGTGCTGCATGCCTCCGATGGCCCGCGTCCGCCGAGCGCCGCGCCGCGAGAGCGACGGACTGTCGAGCACGGCACCCCGGCGGCGGAAGCGTCCAGTGTCGCTGTCCGAGACCTCGCCCTTCCGGCGGCCGTCGGCGCCGGCGCAACAGGGCGAGCGATTCGGGCCCTACATGATCTACGAGCGGCTGGGCGAGGGTGGCATGGGTTCGGTGCATCGCGCGGAGGTCATGGGTGTGGCCGGATTCCGCAAGGCGGTCGCGCTCAAGCGGATGCACACCGCGCTGACCGAGGATCGCGGCTTCGTCGAGGCGTTCATCCACGAAGCGCAGCTTGTCAGCTGCCTGCGTCACCCGAACATCGCGCAGGCGTTCGATCTCGGGAAGATCGACGGCGCCTACTTCCTCGCGATGGAGCTCGTGCCCGGGCCCACGCTGGGCCAGCTGATGCGGCAGTCCCGGCGAGCGGCCGGTGCGATCCCGCTGCCGATCGTGATCGAGATCCTGATCCAGCTGTGCGACGCGCTCGAGTACGCACACGATCTGCACGATGACGCGGGTCATTCGCTCCACCTCATTCATCGCGACGTGTCGCCAGCGAACGTGATCGTGTCGAGCAGCGGCAGCGTGAAGTTGATCGATTTCGGGATCGCGAAGGACCGCAGCTCGCGGAGCACCACCGAGGCCGGCATCGTCAAGGGCAAGCACGCCTATCTGGCGCCCGAGTACACCTACGGTCAGCTCGATCGGCGCGCCGACCTGTTCGGCGTCGGCGTGATCGCCCACGAGATGCTGACCGGACGCCGGCTGTTCCTCGCTGACTCCGAGGCGCAGACCATCCGCGATGTCCGCGGCAAGCTCATCCATCCACCCTCGCGCTACGCACCGGAGATCTCGCGGGATCTCGATGACATCGTGATGACGGCGCTGCAGCGCGATCCGGAGCTGCGCTGGCAGAACGCTGGCGCGATGCGAGCCGCGCTCGGCGCGGAGCAGCTCCGGCTCCGCGCGGCGGTCAGCGGGGCGCAGATCCGCGCCTGGGTCGAGTGGGCGTTCCTCCAGGAGGACTGGAGAGAGAGTCAGATCGGTCGCATCATCGACGACCTCGAGCCGAGCATCTCGATCGAGTCCGGAATCGACTGGGAGGTCGTGTCGGAGATCGAGCCTGTGGAGCCCTCGGTTGCCGCGCTGCCAACGCGCGTGCTGCGGCCGAACCCGGGACCGCGGACCGCGCGGATTCCCCGTGCCGCTCCTGCGCGCCCGGAGACCTCACGCTGGCTGATCCTGCTGCTCGTGCTCACGACCTCCGGCGCCGCGTTCGACCTCGGGTGGCTCGCGTGGTGGCTCGACCGGCTGACGCGATCCTGACGTGCCGCGAGCTAGCGCGCGGGCCGGTACTCGCCGAACCGCGCGCGGAGGACATCGGCGATCTCGCCGACGGTGGCCATCGCCTTGACCGCGCCGACGATGGGCCCCACGAGGTTCGCGGTCCCCACGGCCGCGTCGTCGAGCGCCTTGAGCGCGCGCGCGGTCTCCGCGGCGGAGCGGCGAGCTCGCACCGCCTGGACCCGCTTGATCTGATCTCCCTCGAGTGCGGGATCGATCGATGCCACCGGGATCGGGGCCTCCTCGGCATTCACGAACTCGTTGACGCCGACCACGATGCGCTCCTTGCGCTCGACCGCCCGCTGGTGCTCGTAGGCGCGGCGCTCGATCTCGCGCTGCGGAAAGCCGAGCTCGATCGCGCGAACCATGCCGCCGAGCTCGTCGATCTTGGCAAAGTAGTCGCCGACCCGGGCCTCGATCTCGGCGGTGAGGTGCTCCACGGCGTACGAGCCGCCGAGCGCGTCGATGAAGTCGGCCACGCCAGACTCGTGGGCGATGACCTGCTGGGTCCGTAACGCGATCCGCGCAGCCTCCTCGGTCGGCAGGCCGAGCGCTTCGTCGTACGAGTTCGTGTGGAGCGACTGGGTGCCGCCGACCACGGCCGCGAGGGCCTGCAGGGTCACCCGGACGATGTTGACGAGCGGCTGCTGCGCCTGGAGGGTGACGCCGGCGGTCTGGCTATGGAACCGCAGCATCTGACTCTTCGGGTTGTTCGCCCCGAAGCGGTCCTTCATGATCCGGGCCCACAGCGTGCGGGCGGCGCGAAACTTGGCGACCTCCTCGATGAAGTTGTTGTGGACGTTGAAGAAGAACGAGAGCCGAGGGGCGAAGTCGTCGACATCGAGCCCGGCGGCGAGCGCGGCTTCGACGTACGCCACACCATCGGCGAGCGTGAACGCGACCTCCTGAACCGCATCGGCGCCGGCCTCGCGGATGTGATAGCCGCTGATCGACACCGTGTTCCACTGCGGCACCTCGCGGCTGCAGTAGGTGAACGTGTCGGTGATGAGCCGCATCGAGCCAGCGGGCGGATAGATGTACGTCCCGCGCGCGATGTACTCCTTGAGGATGTCGTTCTGGATCGTGCCGCGGAGCGCGCCGGGCGCGACCCCTTGGTCCTCTCCCACCGCGATGTAGAGCGCGAGCAGGGTCGCCGCGGTGGCGTTGATCGTCATCGACGTCGAGACGTCGACGAGCGGGATCCCATCGAACAGCACCCGCATGTCGTCGAGCGAATCGATCGCGACGCCGACCCGGCCGACCTCGCCACGCGCCATCGGATGATCCGAGTCGCGGCCCATCTGCGTCGGCAGGTCGAACGCGACGGAGAGGCCCTTGCCGCCCTGCGCGAGCAAGTACTTGTAGCGGCGGTTCGATTCGGCGGCGGTGCCGAAGCCCGCGTACTGCCGCATCGTCCACAGCTGGCCGCGGTACATCGTCTCCTGGACGCCGCGCGTGAACGGGAACTGGCCCGCCCCCACCGGTGGCGTCGCCGGGACATCCGCCGGAGCGTATTCGCCCTTGATCGCGATGTCTGCGTCGGTCGTGAACTTCGACTTGCGTTGCTTGGGCGGCTTCTTGCGGTCCTCGGTCACCGCCGTGGTGTAGCAGATTCGCGATCGTCGAACGTCGGTCCATTCGACCCCACGGGCGCGGCCGTTCAACGCCGGCTCGGGGGACCCGTGGAGCCGGTGAGCGTGTTATAGGAAGGTCCGCATGCCGAACTACTCGAAGCTGCACGATCTGATCAGCCATCGCGTCACGATCGAGTACGACACCGGGGCGCGAATCACCGGTTACCTCGCGTCGTGCCAGCCGAGCTCGGGACCCGTCGAGTTCGCGGTGCTCTCCGAGGCCAAGCTGATGGACTCCCGTGGCCGGCTGGTCCGCGAGACGGGCGAGCTCGTTGTCTGCCCGAACATCCTGACCTCGATCGCGCTCGACGAGGGTCCGCGCGGTCGCGACGTCAAGTAGCCCTCAGCCTCCGAGCCGGCCGCCGAATCGGGCGACCAGGACGTCATCGTGCTCGTCGGCGTAGATGGTCACGCGCTTGATCAGCTCGAGCACTTCGCTGCGATCCAGATCGAGCGTGGAGCGCTCCGCGACCAGCAGGACCTGGTCTCCCTCGGTGGCAAACGCGGCTCCGCACAGCCCCGCGTTGAGATCGAGCAGGTGCGCGAACAGCGCGCCACGATCGACCTTGGCGTTGAGCCTGAGCACCATGGCGCTCACGCGGAGGTGAGTGAACTCGCTGCGATGGATCAGCGTCACGCGGGTCAGCGCCGAGCCCTTGGGGATCTGCCAGGCATGGAGCGCGCTGGGGTCCTTGATCCGGCTTCCAGGCGCGGGATGACCGAGCTCGTCGAGCGAGGCCTCGACCAGCGCGATCGTGGAGGCCAGGTTGGTCTCGCGCTGATTCGCGAACAGGGCAGAGGACACGAGCGTAGCCTACCGCGGATCGCGCTATCGTTGGAGTGATGCGCGACGACCAGCCCAGCGACGACGAGGAGCGATCCTCGGCTGACGCTGGGCCAGCGCCGGCCCCTACCGCGCCCGCGCCAGACCCTGCGCCCGCGCCAGACCCTGCCGTCGGCGCTGCCGGCGCACGGCCACGCCGGATCCGACGGGCGGTGCTGGCAGCAGCTGCGGTGTCCGCCATCGTCGTGGCCATCGTGCTCGCCCGTGCCGGCCGACACGGGCCTCGAGATCCGGTGGCAGCCGCCGGCGATGGCGGGCCCGCGATCCGCGCGCCGAAGCCGCCGCAGCTCCCGGGCGATCAGGCCGGCGTCCGGCTGACGGGGTTTGTCGTGGACGGGACGAACGCGCCGGTGGTGGGCGCGGAGATCACCGCCGAGCTCGAGCGCGGGATGCCCGATCGGCCCGCGCTCGCCGCGGGCAGTGGCTCGGCCGCCGCGGGTAGTGACTCGGCCGCCGCGGCGGTGAGCGTGGCGGTACCGACGGCCGCGGATGGCCGGTTTGTCCTCGATTCGCTCGTGCCCGGGCGCTACCGGCTGCGTGTCACCGGACCGGGGCTGTTGCCAGCCGAGGTCCGCTACGTCCCGGTGCCCTCGGACGAGGCGCGGATCGTGGTGGCGCGCCAGGTCAGCATCGCAGGCACGGTCGCCGACGGCGGAACGCCGGTCGCCAACGCGACGGTCGGGTTACGCGGCGAAGCGATCGGGGGCGGCATCGAGACCCACACCGACGCGGTCGGAGCGTTCCAGTTCCCGGATCTCCCCGAAGGTCGCTACCAGCTGTTCGCATGGCGCGGTGAGCTCGCGGCCCGGGCCGTCCGCGTCAACCGGCTCGGGGCCGGGCCCTTCACGCCGATCGCGCTCCAGCTCGAGGCGGCGACGATCGTGGTCGGGCGCGTGATCGATCGCGACGAGGGCACCGCCCTGGCCGCCGCGATCGAGCTGCGGCCATCCGGTGACGATCAAGCACCGCGTTACGCGCGCAGCGACGCGACCGGCGCATTCCGCATCGAGGGCGTCCCCGCAGGGCGCTGGATCGCGGACGCGTTCTCGCCCGGCTACACGAGCCCGGGCGGGATCGAGCTCGAGGCCGGCCACGGGATCCCCGAGCTCGCGCTGGTGCGAGGCGCCACCGTCGAGGGGCGCGTGCTCGACGGAGCGGGCAAGCCGATCGAGGGTGCATCGGTGCGTGCGCTCGGGACTGGCACCAACACGCCCGAATACTCCGCCGCCGTCGAGCAGGATCGGCTGCGCCGGTTCAGCGGTCGGATCGCCGCGCCCGCCGCGATCGCGAGCGCGGGGACCTCGGCGGATCCACAGCTGCTGGTACGCGGCGAGCTCGGGGTGCTCGTCGGGCCCATCCCACCGATCCCCCCGCCTGGAGCGCAGCTCGCGCGTCCAGCCATGATCGACCCGGTGGCCGGCGCCATGGGCTCGGGCAACCGCGAGCCGCCGCCGCTCGTGGTGGATCCGACGACCGCATCGATCTGGACGACCGGGAGCGATGGCCGGTTCCGGATCCGCGGCCTGCCCCGCGGCAAGCTGGCGGTGCTCGCGGTCGCGTCGGGGTTCGCCGAGGGCCGCTCCAAGCAGATCGCGGCGGAGCTCGGCCAGACGATCGTCGGCGTCGACATCACGCTCGGCCCGGGCACCTTCCTCGTGGGCAAGGTGAGCGATCAGCACGGCCTGCGCGTCGTCGGGGCGCAGGTCCACGCCAAGCCCGAGCTCGGCGTCCCCCTCGATGCGTTCAGCGATGACGAGGGGATGTACCGACTCGGGCCGGTGAGTGGCACCGTCGAGCTGACCGCGACCGCATACGGTCACGCCGATGCGACGCGCACGCTCGAGCTCGCGCTCGTCGCCGGCCCCACCGCCGCCGAACGCCATGAGGATCTCGTGCTCGCGGTCGCGGATGCCGTGCTCGCCGGGACGCTCGACGACACGAGTGGCGCCCCCGTCAGCGGGGCCCAGATCGAGGTGATCGGGGGGAACCCTGCCGGCGCGCCGGTAGGGGGGCGGAGCCCTGGAGTGATCGGCGGTGCAGGGGAGGGCCGGCGTGCGATCGTCGCCGTCGACGGTACGTTCGCGATCGACATGCTGCCTGCGGGACCGCTGCGGGTTCGCGTCACGCACCCTGATTACCCGCCCGTCGAGCTCGACAGCGTCGCGTCGTCCGGCGACCGCGCGAAGGTGCGGTTACGGCTCGCACTCGGTGGAGCGGTCGAAGGCGTGTTGCTCGATGACGCCAGCGGCTCCCCGCTCGCGGGCATGGTGATCTCGGCCTACGGTCCCGCCGGCTCGACCGCCGACACGACGACCGATCCCGCGGGGCGCTGGAAGCTCGGGCCCCTGCGCCCCGGCCACTGGCGGCTCGCCGTCGAGCAGCCAGGCTACCTGCCGATGACGCGAGAGCTCGAGGTCCCGGCGGCACGCGCCCCCGGTGCGACGTCGGTGCACGACATCCGGATCGACCTCGCACGCGGCGCGCTCGTCGGCGGCACCGTGCGCGATTCGCGCGGGCAGCGCGTCGTCGGTGCGAGGGTCGTGGTGCAGCTCGCGACTGGCGACGGCCCGAGCGCGGAGGGGACGTCCGACAGCCAGGGCGAGTTCCGGCTCCGCGACTGCCCGACCGGCGAGCTCGTCGTCACCGCGACGCGCGGCGACAACCACGGCACGATCCGCGCGACCGTGCGCCCGGCCGACGAGGTCCTCGGGTTGTCGATCGAGCTGCGGTGACCGCCGAAGCTTGGTTCGCTGCGGGCCGACGACGTCGAGCGATCCCGCGGTCAGCGGCGAGCGCGCGGCTTCGCGCGTGGCTTCGACACCGTGTGCTTCGCCGGCACCGGCGGCGGGCTCGCGGCCGCGGCCTGGGCCACCGAGCCGGCAGCTCGCACCACCGCAGCCGCCACGGTGGCGCCCGCGCGAGACACCGGTGCCGTCGCGATCCGAGCGATGCCGCGGCCGTCGAGCAGGCGGGCGATCCGACCAGCCCACCAGCCGTTGTAGACGTAGTCGCGCGACGACCACTTCGCGAGCATCCCGAGGATGCGAGGGATCACGACCTGCTCGATCACCTCATCGGTAGGAGCGAGCTCGGCCGCGGTGATCTGCAGGTGAGGGTTCGCCTCGAACAGCCGGCTGACGAGCCGGCCACGCCGCGCCTCGGGCAGCGCGCCGACATACTCCGCGACGACGAGGTTGTCCTGCTCGCCCTGGACCTCGACGGCGAGCTCGTCGAACCACGGCGCGACCGCCATGCCCGCGCGCGCGAGGATCTCGCCCGCGAGCAGCAGCTCGGTCGGCGTGATCGCGGGGTTCGCTCGCAGCGCGCTGCTCAGGGCCGCGCGGTGACGGCGCGCCGCTGCGACGAGGAAGGCCGTCCGCGGTGACCGTCGGGCGGTGACCGCCACCTCCGCCCGCCGGGCGGTGCCGCTGACCTGGGCCTGCAGCTCGATCCCGGCGTGGTACGCGGCGACCGCGCACGCCGCGTTGCCATGATCGACGCTGCGGATGTGCCAGTGCCTGGTGGTCAGGGCATCGACGATCGCGAGGAACGTCTCGCTGATCCCGCTGCTGTAGACCGTGACCTCGCCGCCGTAGCTCGAGCTGTCGCCGACCCGCCCTCCGACGGGCAGCCCCTCGGCCGCGGCGAGCGCGACGCTGCGTCCCCCGGCAGGCTCGCGTCGCGGCAGCTGCACGAACGCCGCGGCGGCGCTCGCCGGCGTCGTGTGCTTTGCGAGCGCTGCCGCGAGCACGTCGAGTGCGGGCGCACCGAGCTCGCAGAACTCGAGCCACCAGGCCTCGAACAGCTTGCTGGAACCGTCGATGACGATGGTCACCATGACCCCGAGGAACCCGATGCGAAGCTAACCGCAATCGCGACGCGGGGCTAGCCCCGGCCGCGACGCATCCGGCCGATGTCGAGGATCATCGTCTCTGCGGAGTGCAGCGCCTCGTCGTAGACCGGGCGGGTGGGGGGCTGGGGCTTGGCGGGGGGGGGCTGGGTGCGACCACGGCGGACGGGCGCCTCGGGGGCGGCCGGAGGCTGGGACGCCTTGCGGCCGCGACCGTCGATGATCGCGGTCGTCTGAGCGTGGACATCCTCGTGACGTTCGACCTTGGGCATGGTCGTGAAGTTCGAGTCACCCGAGAAGTCGCCCCGGGCGGCGAGGATCGACACCGAGGTCGGCTTGGGCTGGAACGGGACCTCGGGCGGCTCGAAGTCCGCGTCGCGGCCCATCAGGTTCTCACCGACGTCGTCGCTGACCTCGTCGGTGAGCACGTACTCCTCGAGCATCCGCAGCTCTTTCTCGATCTCGGTCGCGAACATCTTGCGGATGAACCGCCCGAGGTGGCTCCGCGAGTAGCTCGGCATGTACTTGCGGAGGAACGTGCGCAGGTCGCCCTCGACCTCGGCGGCAGTCTGATAGCGGTTCGCACGGCTGCGCGTCAGGCACCGGTCGGTGATCTGCTCGAGCTCGTTCGGGAGGCCGGGGACGAGCTCGCTGACCGGGCGGTACTTCGCGTCGCGAACCTTGATGAGCAGGTCCATCTCGTTGGTCGCGGTGAACGGCGGGACCCGCGTCAGCATCTCGTACAGGCACGATCCGAGCGAGAACACGTCGCTGCGGTGATCGAGCTTGCGACCGAGCGCCTGCTCGGGGCTCATGTACTTGACCTTGCCCTTGATGACACCGGTCTTCGTGGTGACCCGGGACAGCGTCGCCTTGGCGATGCCGAAGTCACAGAGCTTCACCTCGCCGGCGTAGCTACAGATGATGTTCGAGGGCGAGACATCGCGATGGATGATGCGGAGCGGCTTGCCCCGGCTGTCGACCGCCGAGTGCGCGGCATGCAGCGCCGAGCCGACCTCGGCCGCGACGTGCGCGGCGTGCTCGGCCGGGATCGGCTTCTTCTTCGTCCGGCAGCGCTCGAGCACGGTGCGGATGTCCTTGCCGTCGACATGCTCCATCGCGATGAAGTACTCGCCGTGTGCGCGCGCGAATTCGTAGACCCTGGCGATGCTGGCATGCCGCAGCACGCTCGCGATCTTCGCCTCGTCGACGAGCATCTGGATGAAATCATCGTCCTCGGCGAGGTGGGCCAGCACGCGCTTGACCGCGACGAGGTGGGCCTGGCCATTGGCATCGAACGTCTTGGCTCGGTAGATCTCCGCCATGCCACCGAACGCGATGCGATCGAGCAGGTGGTAACGCCCGAGCTGTTGCGCTCTTCTCACCGGTTCACAGCGTACCGTGACGGGTTCCCGTCGAGCAAAGGGGTACATGTCCCACCTGCGTGCGATCGACCCGGGATCCGCTATCATCCAGGCCATGTCGCGAATTGCCCTGGTTGCCTCCCTCCTGACCGCCGCCCTCGCGTTCGGGGTCGTCGCGACGAGTTGTACGAAGTCCGCCGCGAATCAAGAGCCGTCGACGAAGCAGGCCGGCGACCCTCCGATCACCCAGGTCGACGTGCCAGGCGGCCCGAAGGTCGACGTGCCCGGCGGCCCGAAGGTCGACGGCGTCCCGGTCAAGGGGGGCAATGACAGCCAGTTCCGGCTCGGTCCGGATGAGGGCAAGCTCGCGATCGAAGCCCCGGCCGATGCCAAGGCCGGCAGCGAGGCGACCGCCCGGATCCTGCTGACGCCGAGCGCCAAGTACAAGGTGAACACCGAGTTCCCGACGCGGATCACGTTCGAGACCACCTCCGGGGTGACGCTCGCCAAGGCCGAGCTCAAGGCCGGCGGGCACGACCAGTCCAAGGGCGATGCCGACCAGTTCGATGAGAAGGGCCTGGCGTTCCTCGTCAAGCTGACGCCGAGCACCAGCGGGACCTATACGATCAACGGCAGCTTCAAGTTTGCGGTCTGCGACAAGTCGGGCAACCAGTGCCTCGCGAAGAAGGAACCGATCGCGATCCAGATCGCCGCGAAGTAGCCGCGACAACCGACGCCAGCGCGGGCTCAGATGGTACGGTCGGGAGGATGGCAACGGAGACGACGCCTTCTTCGCTGGTGAAGGATCTGCTGGTCGGACTGGGCGACGCCGTGCGTGGCGACTTCACGCGCAACCGTCGCGTGATGTCATTCGCCGAGTATCTCAACCTGGTCGTCGCCGAGCCGATGCGCCAGCTGAGATCGTCGACGCAGTACCTCGTCGACTGCTTCGATCACTACGGCAGCTCGATGGTGAAGTATCCGTGGGGCGAGGTCCGGCGCTTCCACCTGTTCGACGCTCCGTGGGATGGCGGCGAAGATCGCCTGTTCGGCCAGGAGCTGGTGCAGAACACGGTCTATCGCGTCATGCGCAGCTTCGTGCAGGACGGGCGGCCCAACAAGCTGCTCCTGCTCCACGGCCCGAACGGCTCTGCGAAGTCGACGTTCGTGCGGTGCCTCGGCCGCGGCCTCGAGAACTACTCGACGCTCGAAGAGGGCGCGCTCTACCGGTTCTCGTGGATCTTCCCGTCCCAGAAGCACACCCGCGGCGGGATCGGCTTCGGCGGCACAGGCGTTCCGGTCCCCGAGGAGTCGCTCGATTCATTCGCCTACCTGCCCGACGAGTCGGTCGACGCGCGGCTCCCGGATGAGCTCCGCGATCACCCGCTGCTGCTCGTTCCCAACGAAGAGCGCCAGAAGCTGATCGATCGCCTGATCGGCGCGAATCCCACCAACTTCACGCTCAGCGACTACCTGCGAGGCGGCGCGCTGTCGCCGAAGAACCGCGCGATCTACGACGCGTTGCTCGCGAGCTATCACGGCGACTACATCCAGGTGATGCGGCACGTCCGGATCGAGCGGTTCGAGATCTCGCATCGCTACCGCGTCGGCTGGGTCACCGTCGAGCCGCAGCTCTCGGTCGATGCGACCGAGCGTCAGGTCACGGCGGATCGGACGCTCAGCGCGTTGCCGCCGTCGCTGCAATCGGTGTCGCTGTTCGAGTACGGCGGCGAGGTCGTCGGTGCGAACCGCGGCATCATCGAGTATGACGACCTGCTCAAGCGGCCGCTCGAGCACTACAAGTACCTGTTGACCACCGTGGAACGGGCCGCGCTGTCGCTGACGAGCTCGACGCTGTTTCTCGACATGGCGTTCATCGGCAGCTGCAACGACATCCACTTGTCCGCGTTCCGCGAGATGCCGGACTTCCAGAGCTTCAAGGGCCGCATCGAGCTGGTGCAGGTTCCGTTCATTCTCGACGTCCGTCACGAGGAGGCGCTGTATCGTGAGCGCCTGCGCGAGGCGGCTGGCACGCGTCACGTCGCGCCTCACACCGCGTACATCGCCGCGCTGTGGGCCGTGCTGACGCGCATGCGCAAGCCCCAGATCGAGCGGTTCCCGTCGACGCTCGCCGAGGTCATCGGCAAGCTGTCACCTCTGGAGAAGGTCGAGCTCTATTCGACCGGTCAGCTGCCCGACGATCTGACGCCCGACCGTGCTCGCGAGCTCGCGTCACACATCAAGGATCTGTGGCACGAGTCGGACACCTATCCGATCTACGAGGGCCGCGTCGGCGCGTCGCCGCGCGAGATGCAGGGCGTCCTGCTCGCGGCCGCGGGTGCCACCCGCTACGACTACGTCTCGCCGCTGATCGTGCTCGACGAGATCGTCGAGCTCTGCAAGCAGACCAGCCTGTACGAGTTCCTTCGTCAAGACGTCCAGCCCGGCGGCTATCACGATCACAAGAAGCTCGCGGAGGTCGCGCGCATCCGGCTGTTCGACGTCATCGACGACGAGGTGCGCGCCGCGGTCGGGCTCGTCGAGGAGTCCGAGTACACGCGCGTGTTCGAGCGCTACGTCAACCACGTCATGCACGCGCTCAAGAAGGAGAAGGTTCGTAACGCGCAGACCGGCAAGCTGGACGAGCCGGACGAGGCGTTCATGAAGGATGTCGAGCGCACGCTCGAGATCTCGGGCCGCGCGGAGGAGTTTCGCCAGAGCCTGGTGGGCAAGATCGGCGCGTGGTCGCTCGATCATCGCGGCCAGAAACCCGTGCTGACCGAGATCTTCGCGGAGATGGTCCGCAAGCTGCGCGAGGCGTACTTCGAGAAGCACAAGAAGACGATCGCGAAGGGCATCAACGACCTCGTGATGCTGGTCTCGGGGAACGAATCCAGCCTGTCGGCCGACAGCCGCACCCGTGCCGAGACCGCGCTCGCGACCTTGATCGACAAGTACGGCTACTCGCGTGAATCCGCGCGTGACCTCGTCGGCTCGCTGGCCTCGCTCCGGTATCGGTGAAGGTCGTGGTCCGGATCCTCCTCGTCGCCGGCACGATCGCGGCCTGCGGTGACAACCGAGCGGGGCCGCCTGGCGATGCAGCACTCGTGTTCGAAGCGGGCGCCGACGCGCTCGGCGGCACGCTGTTCGGCGAGCCATGTACCCAGCCACCTGCTCCCGAGATCGGGATCTGTCATGAGGGCGAGGGTGGGTGTCACGACGAGGGCGCCGGGTCGGTGTGTCGGCCGTTCTGCCACGTCAACGGCGTGGCACAGTGCGAGGCACGCAACGGCAAGGAGTCGATCACCGATCGCGGTGCGTGCGTGTGCGTTCCGAAATGACGCACTCGGACGACGCGCGCTGATCGGGATCTCAGGTACTTCAGTCAGCCCTGATTGCGCGGTATCCTCGATTCCCCGTCATGAAACGTTGGATCACCGGTCTCCTGATCCTCGTCTGCTCGGGAGGCCCTGCGGCGGCGGATCCGCGCATGCTCAAGGGTCCGTATCTGCAGGACCTCGCGCCGACGTCGATCACGGTGATGTGGCAGCTCGACGAGGCGAAGCCCGCGCGGCTCGTGATCACCGGACCCGAGGGCGAGCGCACCCAGGACGTCGCGTCGGCGCGGATCGCCGAGGCGACCGTGGAGGGGCTGCAGCCGTCGAGCCGCTATCGCTATCGCGTCGAGGTCGGGCCGACGACCTGGGACGGCGAGTTCGCGACCTCACCACCCCTGGGCAAGGACATCCCGTTCTCGTTCATCGTCGTGGGCGATAGCCGCTCGGGCATGGAATCGCACCGCCGGGTGATCGACCGGATGTCCCAGGAGGTCCCCGATTTTGTCCTCGGCACCGGCGACATGGTCGACGATGGCTCGCGCCAGGATCAGTGGCAGCAGTTCTTCGATGTCGAGAACAAGATGCTGCGCGACAACGTGTACTTCCCGTCGGTGGGAAACCACGATCGTCAGGGGCGTGGCCGGACCGCCGACACGTACCGCGCCTACTTCTCGGTGCCCGAGAATGGCGGCGACAGCGAGCGTTACTACGCCTTCGGCTACGCGAGCTCGAGGTTCCTCGTCCTCGACTCGAACATCTACAGCTTCGCGCTCACCGACCAGACCGCGTGGCTCGAGCGCGAGTTGATCGCCGCTCGCCAGGATCCGTCCATCCATCACGTGTTCGTGGTGATGCACCACCCACCATTCTCGATCTCGTTGCACGGTGGCGCGCGCGATCTCCGCGAGCGTTGGACGCCGCTGTTCGAGAAGTACCAGGTGAGCGCCGTGTTCTCCGGACACGATCATGTCTACGAGCGTGCCGAGCACGAGGGTATCCGCTACTTCGTGTCCGGCGGTGGCGGCGCGCCGCTCTATCCCCGGCGCCCGAAGTCGAACCCCATCGATCTCGAGGCCGTGAAGAAGTTCGAGCGCGTGTTCCACTACCTGCGGGTCACGATCACCGCCCAGCGAATCGAGGTGACGGGGATCCGCGCCGATGGCACCACGATCGAAACCACGACGTGGGCCGACGGCCCGGCACCGCTCGACATGGCAGCCCCGGCGGCCGGCGGACCGTTGCCGCCGCAGCCGGCCATGTCGCCAGCCGCGCAGGAGTCTCGAACCCCCGAGCAGCCCGGGGGCTCGCTGCTGTGGGTAGGGTTGTGTGGCGTGGGGCTGCTGCTCGCCGCCGCGGTCGTCGTGGTGCGGACCCTGCGGCGCTGACGTCCGCCCGCGAGCGGGTCAGGCGAGCCAGTTCCGTTGGGGTAGACTGGCGGCGTGGCAACGGCCGGCATCGTCATCATCGGCGACGAGATCCTGACGGGGAAGTTCGCCGACGAGAATGCCGCGTTCCTGATCACCGAGCTCCGCGCGCTGGGGGTCGAGCTGCGGCGGGTCGTGATGATCCCCGACGAGCTCGACGACATCGCGGCCACCGTGGTCGACGCATCGTCGCGGTTCGATCACGTCTTCACCTCCGGCGGCGTCGGCCCCACCCATGACGATCTGACGATGGCGGGCATCTCGCAGGGGTTCGGCACGCGCGTCGTGCGCCAGCCCGAGCTCGAGGCCAGGGTGCGCGCGTACTGGGGCGACAAGCTGGAGGCACCGAACCTGCGCCTCGCCGACGTCCCCGAGGGCGCCGAGCTCGTCTACGGCACGGGCGACGTCTGGCCGGTGGTCGCCTACCGCAACGTCTACATCCTGCCCGGCGTGCCGGCGCTGTTTCGCCGCAAGTTCGTCGACATCCGGGACAGGTTTCGCTCGGTGCCCGTGGCCGTCGCCCGGGTGTACGTCGATGCCGATGAGGGCCAGATCGCGCAGGACCTCGATGCGGTGGTCGCGGCGTTCCCTTCGGTCCGGATCGGCTCGTACCCGCGGTTTTCCGAGAAGGAGTTCCGGGTGCTGATCACGCTCGAGGGCCGTGCCGAGGGCGATGTCAGCAGCGCGCAGTCGATGCTGATCGAGCTGCTCGGTCCACGCGTGGTGAGGCGCGACGAGCCGGCGCGGGTCGGCCAGGCGTAGCGCGCGAACTCCGCGACCTGGCGTGGTAAGCGTAGCCATGCCCGTCCAGCCGCGAACACCGCCAGGCGTGCTCGAGCTCCTTCCCCCGCAACAGCTCGCGTTCCAGCGCATGCTCGACACGATCCGCCGCGGCTTCGAGCGCTTCGGCTTCATGCCCGTCGAGACGCCCGCGTTCGAGCTGACCGACATCCTGCTCACGAAGTCGGGCGGCGAGACCGAGAAGCAGGTGCTGTTCGTGCAATCGACCGGCGAGCTGCAGGGCGTCGAGCAGGCGAGGGCGACATCCTCTGCACCGGCGGCGACGCCGAAGCACGCGCTGCGGTTCGATCTCACGGTCCCGCTCGCGCGCTACGTGGCCGAGCACGAGCACCAGCTCAACTTCCCGTTCCGGCGCTACCAGATCCAGCGGGTCTATCGAGGCGAGCGGCCGCAGAAGGGGCGCTACCGTGAGTTCTACCAGTGCGACATCGACGTGATCGGCAAGGACACCCTGGCGCTCGCCTACGACGCCGAGGTCCCCGCCGTGATCTACGGGATCTTCCAGGAGCTCGCGTTCGGCGCGTTCACGATCCACGTCAACAACCGCAAGCTGCTGCGTGGTCTGCTCGACAGCCTCGGGATCGCGGGAGACAAGCACGCGGCCGTGCTGCACGAGGTCGATCGACTCGGCAAGCAAGCGCGACCCGAGATCGAGGCGCGGCTCGCGGGCGAGGCGGTCGGGATCGAGCCAGCCGTCGCGACGCGGCTGCTCGATCTGCTGACCCGCGACGCCGGGAACTCCGGCGCGATCCTCGAGACCCTGCGCCGCTTCGAACAGCCGACCCCGGCGTTCGTCGAGGGCCTCGCCGAGCTGACCCGCGTCTACGAGGGGACCCTCGCGCTCGGCGTGCCCGAGACCGCGCTGCGCATCGATCTGTCGATCGCGCGAGGGCTCGACTACTACACCGGCACGGTCTACGAGACCTTCCTCGACGAGCACCGCAAGCTCGGCAGCATCTGCTCGGGCGGCCGCTACGAGAACCTCGCGGGTCACTACACGAAGTCGAAGCTGCCGGGCGTCGGGATCTCGATCGGCGCGACCCGGCTGTTCTCGCAGCTGCTGGAGATGAACGTGATCGGCGCGAACGTCGCCGCCGTCGCGCAGGTCGTCGTGCTGGCGGTCGAGCCCGAGCTCGCGTCGACCTATGCGGCGATCGCGACCGCGCTCCGGGCGGCGGGCCTCAACGTCGAGGTCTACGGTGGCGACGACAAGCTGGGCAAGCAGCTGAAGTATGCGGATCGCGCCAAGATTCCGCTGGCGCTGATCCTCGGTGCCCGAGAGCAAGCGAGCGGGATCGTGAAGATCAAGGATCTGCGGGCCAACACCGAGCACGAGATCGGTCGCGACCAGCTGGTGACCGACGTCCGACGGCTGCTCGATTCGCCGCGCTGATCGAAGTCACCCCACGGGGAGGGTCCCCTTGGGGGGCGCGGCAGGGCGTCTGGCGCAGAAAGTCTCGAAAGCGCTGCAGATCAGCAGAGATCCCGCGGGGCGGCGGCTTTACGTGGCTCGTCGTGGCTGCTAAACCCGGCAGCCATGGATCCCGGGGATCTGGTCTTGCGAGGCGGCCGGGTGTTCGACCCGCGCCCCGGTCGATCCGAGGCATGGATGATCGCGGATGTTCGCATCGCCGGGGGCCGGATCGTCGAGATCGGTCGAGGCCTGATCGGCGGACGCATCGTGGACGTCAGCGACCTGTGGGTCGTGCCGGGGCTCATCGACCTCCACGTCCACCTCCGCGAGCCGGGGCAGGAGTACAAGGAAGACATCGAGACCGGGACGCGCGCCGCGGCTGCCGGCGGCTTCACGACGATCTGCTGCATGCCGAACACCCGACCGGTCAACGACCAGCGCACGGTGACCGAGGTCATCGTGCGGCGGGCTCGCGAAGTCGGGCTGGTACGCGTCCGGCCGATCGGCGCGATCACCCAGGGGCTCGAGGGCAAGGCCCTCGCCGACATCGCGGACATGAAGGAGGGCGGCATCGTCGCGATCTCCGACGATGGTCGCCCGGTGATGAACTCCGGGCTGATGCGGCGCGCGTTCGAGTACGCCCGCACGTTCGACCTGCCGGTGGTGCAGCACGCCGAGGATCTCGATCTCAGCGAGGGCGGGGCGATGAACGAGGGCGCGGTTTCGACGCGCATCGGCATCCGCGGCCAGCCCGCGTGCGCCGAGAGCGCCATGGTGGCGCGTGACCTCGAGATCGCCGAATGGACCGGAGCGCGTTACCACGTCGCCCACGTCTCGACCGCGCGCACCGTGGCGCTCGTCCGCGACGCCAAGCGCCGCGGGCTGCCGGTGACCTGCGAGGTGACGCCACACCACCTCGCGCTCACCGACGAGGCGTGCAGCCACTACGACACCAAGGCCAAGGTGATGCCGCCGCTGCGCACCGCGGCGGACCAGGAGGCGCTGCTCGAGGCGCTCGCCGACGGCACGATCGATTGCATCGCTACCGATCACGCGCCGCACTCACCCGTCGAGAAGGACGTGGAGTTCGAGTGCGCCGCGCCCGGCATGCTCGGGCTCGAGACCGCGCTGCCGATCATCCTCGATTTCGTCCGGATGGGCACGCTCGACGACCGGCGCGCGATCGAGGCCCTGACCTCGGCCCCGGCGCGCGCATTCGGGCTGCCGGGAGGCTCGCTCGCCGTCGGTGCGGTGGCGGATCTCTGCGTGATCGATCCCGAGCGCCCGGTGACGATCAGCGCCGAGGGGCTCGCGAGCAAGTCGAAGAACACCCCGTTCCTCGGCCAGACCCTGGCCGGCCGGGCCGTCCTGACGATGGTCGAAGGCCGCGTGGTGTTCGACCTCGACGGAAGGGTCCGCGGATGACCGCGACCTCCACGCGCTGGCCCGTCGCGCTCGTGCTCGAGAACGGCAAGATCTTCGAGGGCGAGGGGTTCGGCGCCCGCGCCGAGTCGATCGGCGAGGTCGTGTTCAACACGTCGATCACGGGCTACCAGGAGATCATCTCGGACCCGTCCTACTGCGGGCAGATCGTGGTGATGACGGCCACGCAGATCGGCAACGTCGGCGTCAATCCCCAGGACCTCGAGGCCAGGCGCGTCGCGTGCGCAGGGCTGGCGGTGCGCGAGAGCTCGCCGCTGCCGGCAAGCTGGCGCTCGCAGGGCACGCTGCCGCACTGGCTCGAACAGAGCGCGGTGCCGGGAATCGATGGCATCGACACCCGCGCGCTGACGAGGATGCTGCGTGATCAGGGCGCGATGCGCGGCGCGATCACGCCGCACGTCTCCGAGTTGCCTGCCGTGCTTGCCCGGGTCCGAGCCGCGCCCGTGATGGCAGGCCTCGATCTCGTGCCGCGCGTCACCAGCACGGCGCGTTACGAATGGGCGGAGCCGAGCTGGCACGCGCTCGACGACGGCCGCGCGATCGCCACGCCGCCGATCTCGTACCACGTCGTCGCCTACGACTTCGGCATCAAGGAGAACATCCTGCGCCAGCTACGCGACATCGGCTGCCGCGTCACGGTGGTGCCCGCGAGCACGCCTGGGCGCGAGGCGCTCGCGCTCGGCGGCGATGGGTTCTTCCTGTCCAACGGTCCCGGCGATCCGGCCGCGGTGTCCTACGGCGTGCAAGCCGTCAAGGAGCTCTGCGCGAGCGGCAAGCCGGTGTTCGGGATCTGTCTCGGTCATCAGATCCTTGGCCTCGCGCTCGGCGCCCGGACCTCGAAGCTGTCGTTCGGCCACCACGGCGGCAACCACCCTGTACTCGATCGCACGACCGGCAAGGTCGAGATCACCTCGCAGAACCACGGCTTCGTCGTCGACCAGGACACGCTGCCGTCGGGCGTGCATGTCACGCACGAGAACCTGTTCGATCACAGCAACGAGGGGATCGCGGTCGAGGGCAGGCCGATCTTCAGCGTGCAGTACCACCCCGAAGCGAGCCCTGGACCCCACGACGCCGGCTACCTGTTCGTCCGGTTTCGCGAGCTCCTCCGCAAGGCGCGTTCGTGACCGGCGGGGAGGGGCGGGATCAGAGCCCCGCTGCCTTGCTCGAGCAGGTCACCGACGAGCTGTACGCGCGCCACACCGCCGATTTCGAGCTCGCGGCCACCGCACGCCGCGAGTACGAGGAACGTCGCGGCAAGGTTCATCAGGATGACGAGCTGTGGGAGGCGTGGAGCGCAGCGTTCGTCGAATGGTTCGTGGTCGAGCGCGTCGCGCCGGGTCACCAGGTGCCGCCCGCGGCGCTGACGTATCGCGAGCTCGTCGCGGCGGGGGATCGACGGGCCGAGGTGGTGAGCGCGCTCGTGACGTCGCAGCGCAGCCTGTTCGAGGTGGGCGCCGTCGCGCGCGGGCGGGTCGAGCTGCTGGATCTGCTCGGTGGCGCCACGTTCTCGGTGCACGAGCAGCGGGCGCTCCATGGCGTCGAGGTCGGCGATGTCGCCGAGTTGCGGCTGATCGGCGTCGCTGGCGAGGTGCGGTTCGGGCGGACGTTCGTGTATCACCCGAAGGCAGCGCGGGTCGCGATCGTCGAGCGGGCACGCAGCATGCTCGCGAAGGGTGGGACGCGCCGCGACGTGATCGATCACATCGCGCAGCTCCGCGTGCAGGTGACGCGGTACCGGCACATGCCGGCTGCGCGCGTCTACGAGCTCGGCTCGCGGATCATGGGATGATCTTGCGCGCGTCGAGGGTCGCGGTGGCGACGATCCTCGTCGGAACCGTGACGGCGTCGGCTGATCCGCCGCGCGAGGCGCCGACCGAGATCGAGCTCGATCGCGCCGAGCCGTCCGCCGGTCGCACCGAGCTCGGGTTCGATGGTGGCGCGCCGATCGAGGGCTGGGGCGTGACCGTGGCGGCGGGCTGGCTCGAGCATCCGCTGGCGCTCCCAGGATCCGCCGGCGGGCTGCTGCCGGTCCGCAGGCGCGAGACCGGATCGCTCGGCGGCGCGCTCGCGCTTGGCACGAGCGTGGTGGTCGACGCGCGCCTTGCGTTCGCGCACCAGGTCGGTGATCGGCTGCGCGGGCAGGGCGACCCGCGCCCGCTCGATCGCTGGGTGCCGGGAGATCTCCGGATCGGGACTCGCCTGCGGGTCGCCGGCTCCGCGGCGCGCGCCGTGTTCGTGCGCGGCGATCTGACGTTGCCGACCGGCGACGAGCTCGACTTTTCGGGCGACCCGAGCTGGAGCCTCGCGTGGCGGCTGATCGGGCGCGCGACGCTGCCACACGGCATCGTGGTCGCAGCGACCGCCGGGATCCGGTTCCGCGGCGAGGAGGTCATCGTCGCGGACCGGCTGGTCGGCAACGAGGTCCTCGCGGCGACCGGGTTCGCGGTGCCCATCCCGCCGATCCGGCCGCTGTGGTGTGTCGCCGACCAGGTCAAGCTCACCGCCGAGATCTCCGGCGTGCTCGGTGATGACGTCGGGATGGGGAGGGGGCCGTCGCCGGCCGAGGTGAGGCTTGGCGTCGTCACGCGGCCGCTGCCCTCGGTCACGCTCGGCGTGCGTGCCGGGGCAGGGCTCTCGGATCAGATCGGCGCGCCGCGAGCTCGCGTGACGCTGGAGCTGACCTATCAGGCCGCGCCGACGACCTCGTCGCGCAGATAGTCTTTCTTCTTGCCCGCGATCGCGCACGCGACCTTCGCCGCGCTCCAGCCGGCCACGAGCGCACCTTCGACGCCGAGCGCCGGCAGGATCTGCTCGCCGGTCAGGGTCAGGTTCTTGAGCCCGGTGATGTAGGGCAGCGACCCCCCGCAGATCTGGTCCACCGCGGTCTGGACCTGGCCCTTCCAGACCGGGGTCATCGCGAGCGGCAGCTGGCGAGGTACGTCGTAGCTGCCCCGTCCACCCGGGACATGCGGCAGGGTGGCCTCGAACGGCGAGTGCGCGAGCACCAGGTGGCGCTCGAAGAACGGCATCACGTCGGACAGCCGGTTCCACAGCCCGGCACGCAGCGCCGCGCACATCGGGGCGAGGCGCGCGGGTTCAACCGGACCTTCCGAGGGGAGCACGGCCGCGATCGTCACGACGACGCGGCCCGCGTCGTCGGTGTCACCGAGGTGGATCGAGAACGCGGCGTCGCCTACCGGCTCCTTGGCGGGATCGGAGATCACCGCGACGCTAGGCGCCATGTGCTCGGGCAGCCCGGCCTCGTCGAGGACGAGGTTCAAGGTGTAGCGATAGCCGACGATCGCGATGGTCTCGGCCAGCTCGCCGAGCCGCTTCGGCGCCTTCTTGCCGAGCAGCTCCGCGAGCTCGGCGGGCGGGCGACTCGACACGATCTGCCCGGCACCGAGGTCATCCCCATTGGCCAGCGTGACGCTCGAGATCTTGCCCCACGACACGCCGATCTCGGTGACGCGGCCGGCGCGCAGCTCGCCACCGGCGGTCGTCAGCTTCTCGATCAGGAGCTCGCGGATCGCGTCGCCATCGCCGCGCAACGAGGCCGGGCCGATCCGCCATGCATCGACGGCCCGGACGATCGCGGCGGGGGGCGGATCGGGGTGACGAAACGCGATCGCCGCCAGGTGTCGCCACAGCGACGAGCCCGGGGCCGCCTGCGCCTCGGTCCACCAGGCCGTGGCATCCTCGACGAGCTTCTCGGCGACCCGACCGACCTCACGGCGCTCGAAAAAGCCCACCCCCGGGAACGCGTGCTCGCTCGCGAACAGCGGATCGAACAGGCGTGCGAGCTCTGCGCTGTTCTCCCACCGCGCGAACCCCGGCTTGCCCTCGGCACCGAGCTCGCGGCCAAGCTCGGTCGCGAGGCGGTCGGCCCCGAGGTCGAGCCGGAGCTCTGGCGCGACGAGCTGCGCGGCGATCTTCGGCTCGCGAAGCTTGCGACGCAGCGCCAGCTCGGCGTGCAGCTCCTTGAGCACGCGCTCGCCGGCGGAGCCGGGCACGGTGGGCCAGGTGGCTGGCTCGACCGGCAGCTTGTGGGGGCCGAGCAAGTACCGCGCGGGCCGGTCGTCGCCGAGCACGAGTGTGCGCATGCCGCGGCGCGCGCACAGCGTGCCGCAGACGAGTGCAGCCAGGTCGTCCCCGAGGACGACCAGGTCGTAGGAATTAGTCGGCACGTTCGCCCACGCGCATCACGCGACGACCTTGGCACACCAGCTCGCCGGCCGCCAAGCGCCGTACGACTATCGGCAGCAGGCGGTGCTCCTCGCGCTGGATCCGGCTGTGGAGGCTCGTGGCATCGTCGCCGTCTTCGACCGGCACCGCGGCCTGAGCGATGATCGGCCCGAGGTCCAGGCTGGTATCGACGAAGTGCACCGTGACGCCCGAGAGCTTGACCCCGAACTCGATCGCCTGGGCCGGCGCGTCGAGCCCGGGAAACGCGGGGAGCAGCGACGGATGGGTGTTGAGGATCCGGTGCGGAAACCGGTCCACGAAGTGCGCCGTCAGGACCCGCATGAACCCGGCGAGCACGACGGCCTCGACGCCATGACGTCCCAGCGCCTCGAGGAGCCGGTCCTCGAACACGGTCCGCTCCAGCCCGCGATGGTCGATGACCTCCGCCGGGACCCCGGCCCCCGTGGCCCGCGCGAGCGCGGGGGCGTCAGGTTTGTTCGAGATCACCACGGCGATGGTCGCTGGAGCGAGCTCGCCGCATCGCTCGGCGTCGAGCAGCGCCTGGAGGTTCGTCCCGTTGCCCGAGACCAGCACGCCGAGCTTCATGATGGGGTGGGTCAGATCTGGCGCGACGGCTCGCCATCTCCGCGAGGGACCAGCTTGCCGACCACGCGGGCTCGCGAGTCGCGCAGCAGCTCGACCACCTGCACGGCGAGGTTCGCCGGGACGATGATGACCATCCCGAGTCCCATGTTGAACGTGCGCCGCATCTCGAGCTCCTCGACGCCGGCGCTGGCGATCAGCTGCATGATCGGAGGGACCTCCCAGGTCCGCGGGTCGAGCTCGACGGCGAGCGTCGGATCGTCGCCGAAGATTCGCGGCGGGTTCTCGACGAGGCCACCGCCGGTGATGTGGGCCGCGGCCTTCCACGGAACCTTGGCGTCGCGCAGCCGCGCGAACGCGTCGGCGTAGATGATGGTGGGACAGAGCAGGGCGTCGGCGACGCTGGCGCCAGCGAGCAGGTCGGGCCTGGCCTCGAGGGGAAGCTTGAGCACCTCCAGCACGACCTTGCGGGCCAGGGAGTGGCCGTTCGAATGCAGGCCGGCCGACGGCAAGCCGATCACCACATCGCCGGCCGCGAGGTCACGTTGTGGCCGGATCGCGTCGCGCTCGACCACGCCGACCGAGAACCCGGCCAGATCGTAGTCGCCGCCGTGATAGAGCCCTGGCAGCTCGGCGGTCTCGCCGCCGACGAGCGCGCAACCTGCCTGACGGCAGCCTTCCGCGATCCCCGCGATCACCGATGCGGCGACGTCGACGTCGAGCGCGCCGGTGGCGAAGTAGTCGAGGAAGAACAGCGGCTCGGCGCCGGTGACGAGCACATCGTTGACACACATCGCGACGAGGTCGATGCCGATCGTGTCATGCCGCTTCGCGGCGAGCGCGGTCTTCAGCTTGGTCCCCACGCCGTCGGTCCCGCTGACGAGCACCGGGTTCGTGTAGGCGGTCGGGATCCGGCACAGCGCCGCGAAGCCACCGATCCCGCCGAGCACCTCGGGGCGCATGGTCGACTTCGCCAGGGGCTTGATCCGGTCGACGAGCGCGTTGCCAGCATCGATGTCGACGCCCGCATCTTTATAGGTGATCGCCATCCGCCGCCCCGTTTACCATATGATGCGCGCAAGTGCCGTCCGAGCTGTTGATCGATGTCGTCGTCCCGGCACGCGACCACGCGGCCAGCCTCGTCCCGCTGCTCCGCGATCTCCCGCATCGCTTGATCCGCTCGGTGGTGGTCGTCGATCGCGCTTCCAAGGATCGCACCACCGAGATCGCGCGCGACCAGGGGGCGCTCGTCCTCCACGAGGCCACCGGTGGCTACGGCGCGGCCTGTCTGCGCGCGAAGGCCCACTTCTCGAGCCTGCCGCGCGTCCCCGACGTGCTCGTCTTCATCCCTGGTGATCGCCCGGCCGCCGCGTCGGCGATCGGGGCGCTCGTCGGTCCGATCGCCGACCGGGGCGTCGAGCTCGTGCTCGGCGTCGAGCCGGGCCGGCGTAACCTCGGGGACAAGCTCGTGACGGGCCTCATCGGGTCGGTGTATCGCCAT
>JAGSPR010000500.1 GCA_018262455.1 Deltaproteobacteria bacterium
GCGGACCGCGAGCTCGACGATCGCCTGCCGGCCATCGACGATCGGGCGCACCGTGGCGGTGACCGGGAGGATGCGGGCTCGCACCTTGGCCTGCCCTCGTGCACGCCCCGACGTCAGCTCGAGCACGAGCTCGCCGTCGGGCAACCGCTCGGGAACGCGGCCACGAAACGCGATCGGCTCAGCGCGGGTCACGACGAGCGGAGCGCCCGCCAAGGTCGCGGTCACCACCGCGTCGTGCAGCGGATTGCCCGCGGCGTCGAACACGCGGGCCGTGCCGGCGATCTCGGCGCCGGGCGTGTAGGGACCTGCCGGGACGTCGATCTCGATGCGCGACGCCCCTCCGGCTCCCACGTCGAGGTCGAGCTCGGCGGTGCCCGCGCGCGGATCTCCCTCGATCCGGATCGTCACGTGATCGGCTCCCGCCGCGGTCGGTGCGGTGTAGGGCACGCTCCACAGCCCCCCGCCGAGCGCCTTGGCAGCACCCAGCGTCCCGCGCTTCGCGGTCGCGACCACCGCCAGCGTCGGCTGGCCGGGGCGGCCATCACTGCCCGCGATCGCGACCGCGATCATCGATGGCTCCCCGATGTGGACCTCCGAGCTCGCGACCACGGCCGCGATGCGCGGGAGAGCGGGGACCTTGAGATCGGTGATCGCATCGGTCACGTAGCCCGCGCGACCGGTCGAGCGAGCCACCCCGTGGGTGACCCCGGGCGGGACCTCGATGGGGACGTTGGCGATCTTGCCCTTGGTCTTGACCGGCCCGAACCACCGGCCGGCGATCCAGCACTGCACGCTCGCTCCGGGCTCCGACTCGATCGGGATCGTGGTCACCCCGGTCACGGGAACGAACGCGGCGCCGAGCCGGCCGCCGTCGGCGAGCGCGATCGCGACCAACCGCGGCCCATTCCCGGTCAGCTCGAGCACGAGCTTGCCGCCGCGCGAGCTGATCTTTCCGTCGCTCGCCGCAAACCGAAGGGACGACGCGGGCACGCGAACCTTTCCGTCCCACACGAACGGGTCGAGGGCGAGCTCGCGAGTCGTGCTGCGCACGTCGAAGGCGCTGGCGGTGGCATAGAGCCCGGGCGGCGGCGGCCGAACGGCGAGACGAAACGTGGACTCGACATCCCGCGAGCGCGCGACGCAGTCGACGTTCGTCGACTTGGTGACCACGGGTGCGAGGACGGCGGGCGCCAGCTTCGACACCGCTGCCATCGCGGAGGCTCCGACACAGCGGACCGTCGCGACCTCGGGAACCGGGAGCTCCTTCACCTTCGCACCGGTCGCAGGCACGCCCGGCACGTCGATCGGAACCGCGGTCCTGCCGTCTCCGACGACCTGGTCGGGCACCGGGACCGATGGCGGCGCACCGTCTGCATCGGCTCGCGACCCCGAGACGAGCAGGGTTGCGACGATGGCGATCAGTGCGCGGGGTTGTCCCATAGCTTGTCCGTCTTGGCCTTGACGCGCTGCTTGCGGATCGTCAGCACGCGCGGGGCGAGGAAGATCGGGATCTCCTCCTTCCCGCGAACCGCGTACACACCCCACCGGTAGGTACCCTCCCGCAGCGTCCCGACCTCGACTTGTTGACGTGGCGTCGGGATGCTCACGACCGTGTCGGAGGTCGGCGCGTCCCCGCGGCCGATGACGAGCCTGTACCGCTTGGTGTCGCCCGCGGATTGCCACGAGAACACGATGCGGGGGTGCTTGTCGGAGAACCCCACCTTGATGCCATCGTGCGGGGAGAGCAGGAGGTCGTGCGGCGGCTCCTGCTCGAAGAAGATCCGGCGCGCGAACCCGAATTCGCCGAGTCGCCCCCTCGCGTCGACGGCCGCGGCACGCCAGACGTACACGCCCACGGCCTCGGGGGAGAAGGAGGCGCCAGGAGTGGCGGTGTCCGCATCGAGCACGAGGTCACGGAACTCCGTGTCGTACGCGATCTGCACGTGGTACCGCGCCGCCCCGGGGACCGTGGCCCACTTCAGCGCGACCTGCTTGTCGGGCGCGAACAGGAACCGCGCATCGACGCCGGGCGAGACGCTCTTCGGGAAGCCGAGCAGCTTGACGACCTCGCCCGCATGATGCTGCCGCAGGTCGCTCGCCTCACCGGCGGCGACGGCTCGCTCGCCCTCGCTCGTGATGACCTTGAGGTTTCCCTTGGTCACGGCGATCTCCAGGCCCGCTTCGGTCGACGGCGTCAGCCGGAACTCCGCGGGTGGTCCCTCCGCCGACGCGACGATCCGGGCCTCGGAACCGTCGGCGGCCCTGATCACGATCGGCCCGGCGCCCACTTCGGCGACGCCGACCAGGGACCCCGACTCGATCCCGATCGCGCGATCGACGAGGATCGTGGTGTGTTGTCGCAAGTCGAGGAACCCGCCGGCGGAGAACCGAAGGCGCGTGAAGCCGCCCGCGCCGGTCCGCACCCAGTCTCGCTCGCGGAACGCCACTCCCACGGCAACCGGATCCCAGGCCGGCTGCCCCTTGCGGCGAACCTCGACGTCGCCGAGCACTTCGGCACAGGTGGCCACGATGCTGGCGAGCGCTTCTTCGAGCTTCGCGACGTGGTCCTTGACGACGACGTTCGTCGCCGTGGCCGGCGGATCGCCCGGCTTGGAGCTACTGCCGTCGCAGGCGGTCGCGGACACGAGCGCCACGCCTAGAGCGAGTGCGCGCCTCGACACGTCGGCAATTGTACCAGGTCCACGCTCGTGTCGAAGACCGTTCACGGATTCGCGTCGTATCGCGCTCGCACCTGATCTACGCTTGGAGTCGCCGGCAACGTCCGATGGAAGCAGTACCCCGCAACGCAGGTCGCTACGCGCCCGGAACCATCCTCGGTTCGTATCGTCTGGACGAGGTGCTCGGGCGGGGTGGGATGGGCATCGTCTATGTCGCCACGCATACCCGGCTCGACCGCCGGGTTGCAATCAAGGTGCTGCGGCCGGAGTACGCGGGCGACACGCAGGCGCTGCACCGGTTCTTCGCGGAGGCTCGGGCGATCAACAAGATCGCCCATCCGAACATCATCGAGGTCACCGACTTCGTCGAGCAACCCGGAGCCGACAACTACTACGTCATGGAGCTGCTCGAGGGAGGTTCCCTGGCCGATATCATCGAGGCCGGCGGGATCCCGGAGCTGCCGCGCTCGATCGCGATCATGACACAGGTCGCAGAGGCGCTCGGCGCCGTCCATCGGGCCGGCATCGTCCATCGCGACCTCAAGCCGCAGAACGTCGTGCTGATCGAGCGCGCGGGACAGCCAGACTTCGTCAAGCTCGTCGACTTCGGCATCGCGAGGATCGACGGAACGGACGAGCGGAGGCCGTTCGACTCGGATACCGAGGTGAACTTCGGAACGCCGAGGTACATGTCGCCCGAGCAGGCGAGCGGCGAGGCGGTCGACTTCCGGAGCGACATCTACTCGTTCGGCGTGATGCTGTTCGAGCTCGTCACGGGGCGTGCGCCGAGTCCCGGAGCCGACCACGACGAGACCGCGGCCAACCTGCGCACCGGCGGGCTGCACGAGATCCCGCGATCGCTTGAAGGTCTGACCCTCGCGTGCCTCGCGAAGGACCCGAACGATCGACCCGCGCGGATCGAGCAGGTGGCAGCATGCCTCGTCGCGATCGCCGACGAGCACAACTGGATCGTCTACGAGCTGAGCCTGGGGCCATCGCATCAGGCGGCGAGCTCTGGACAGCTGCCGGCCTCACCGCCAGACGTTCGAGCGCTGGAGCTCCCCACACCGCCGCCGGTCGCTGCGGCACCTGCGGCCCCCGCTCGCGCCCTCAGGATGGGGCTGATCGTCGCCGTGGGCGTCGCGTGCGGGGCGATCGCGATCGTGGCAGTCCTGATGCTCGGTGGGCGCGGAGCGGGACGCGAGGCCCCGGACTCGAACCTCCAGGCGAAGGTCCAGGCGGAGCTTGCCATCGCCGACCAACGCATCGCTGACGGTCGATTCGTCGCACCTGGCGGAGACGAGGCCCTCGATCATCTGTTGACCGCACGAGCACTCGACCCGACGCATCGCGGAGTTCAGGACCGGCTGGCTGCGATCGCGCGCACGTTCGAGCAGCTCGCCGATCAAGCGCTCGCCGCGGGCAGCCTGGCGGAGGCCGCCGCCCATCTGCAGACGGTCCTCATCGCAGAGCCGGCCAACACGGTCGCCGCCACCAAGATGAACGAGATCGAGGAGAAGATCTTGACCCAGCAGCGGGCGAACCCGCGCAAGTAGGCAGCGGGTTCGTCGCACGGGGCAGCCCGCGGCACCTCGTAGTACAACCCCGCCGTGACCGACCACGCCCAGCTCGATCGCGACATCGAGCGCCTCTCGCATGCCCTGTGGTCCGCGGTGTCGACGCTCGGCGGAGGCGCCGCGCTCGAGCTGTGCCGGCGGTTTGGCCAGGAGTCGCGCGAGCTCCGCGGCGGGGACTTCCCCGGGGGCCGCCGCGCGTTCGCCGAGCAGGTCGGCCGGCTCACCGTCGACGAGCTCGAAGAGGTCGCGCGCGCTCACGGGCTGTGGTGCCACCTGATGAACATCGCCGAGGAGCGCCAGCGCCTGCGCATGCTGCGGTCCCGCGGCGACC
>JAGSPR010000197.1 GCA_018262455.1 Deltaproteobacteria bacterium
CTCGACCGCCTCGCCGAGCTTGACCGGCAGCTTCGAACCCGTGATGACCTTGCTCCACGCGGCGACCAGCTCCTCCTTCGACGCATCGAACACGGGCAGGTACGAGAGGTTCACCGCCGTGCTCGGCTCGGCCATGAAGTGCTTGCCCTTGGGGTAGCGCGACACGGTCGATGCCAGGATGTGCTCCTTCTCGAGCACGACGCACGACAGCTTGTTGACGATGCACGTGAGGCCCGCCGACAGGCCTCCCGGGCCCGATCCCACGATCACCACGTCGACAACGCCGGCTCCCGCGCTCGGCCGCGTGCCGAGGTCACGGGTGATATGTTCGATCACCGCGCGGCCGAGGTTCGCGGCGTTCTTGACCAGCGGCTTGCCGGCGATCTCGCCGATCAGGTACTGGCCCGGCACCGCGGTCTGGAAGTGATCGTCGAGCTCGGGCACCGTGAGCGTGCGAGGGAGCGAGCCCTCGCGAAACATCACGAGCGCCATCGTCGGGCACGCGTTCGCGCACTGCTCGCATTGCACGCAGTCGGAGAACCGCGCCACCTTCACGATGTGGTCGACCAGATCGAGCACCTGGGTCGGACAGACGTCGATGCAGGCCTCGCAGCCGATGCAGCGATCGTCATTGATCGAGTGGAGCAGCGGCGGATCGACCGGTTCCGCGGCCTCGAACCGCCGACGGATGCGTGCACGCCTGTCATCGGCCACGGCTCCGAGCGCCAGCAGGAAGATGGCGGCGGTCGCGATCGCGATTGGGACGGCGGTCTCCATGCGTCCTCAGTGCAGCCGAAATCCGCTCGTGTGGCAACCCGCGCTGTTGCAGCTTCCGTCGAGCTCGCCGATCGGTGTCACCATCGGTATGACCTGTGGGCAAAGCGAGCTGAACGCGATCACGGGGAAGGTCACGAGATCGGTCGAGTAGAAGTTTCCGTTGGTCTGGCTCTGTACGATGATGTCGGTGCCCAGCGCATCGATCAGGTGGAAGGTCGCCCCCGCGAGCGGCATCGTGCCGCCGGAGCTGTCGTACATCGTCCCCGCGAACGTGAACGGGGGCGCCATGTCCATGCCGCCCTGGTGGTGGCACGACAGGCAGTCCTCGCCGACGAAGTGGTGGCCGTCGCTGGTCGGTGTCGCCGGCTGATCGCAAGGCGGTGGCTGGACCTGGCTGAGGGCGCCAGCGTCGACCTCACCGCCGAACGGTTTCTCTTGCAGCACGCCATCGCACCCGAGGGTTGCGACGATCAACACGAGCACAGTCGAGCGCACCACGGACCCAAGGGTTGCAACCCGTGTTCCGGCTGTCAATCGGGCCCAGCGCCACGAACACGCGTCGTGACCTGTACGCGACCTGCACAATTGTCCCATTATGCAGCATAGACTCAGATGCCGATCGTGTCGCCAGACGCAGATGACCATTGGTGTGGGGAGTGCACGCGCCCGAGCGCCGTGGTTCGCCGTGTCGTCCTGTCCGTGCTGATGCTGTGCATCGCGAGCGCATCCGCGTTTGCCGATCCCTGGAAGACCACGATCGATGTCGTGCTGCGCAAGAAGCCGGGCGAGAAGCAGGCCGCGATCGCGAAGCTCCCGGCCGGTACGGTCGTCGTGATCGAGCAAGAGGAGGGCCGCTGGCTGCGCGTCCGCGTCGGCAAGAAGGTCGGCTACCTCACGCGCACCACGGTCGCCGACACCCAGCCCGCTCCTCCTCCGCCCCCCGTCACCATCCCGATCCCGACGACCGAACCGGTGGTGGTGAAGGTGACCGGGCCGAGCAACGCGTGGAGCGCCGATCGCCGGGCCGCGAAGACCACCACTGGCCTGTTCCTCGCGGTCAAGGCCGCCACCGCGGACCTGGTCGCCGAGCCGCGCGCGGGTGCCGCCAAGATGGCCGTGGTGAAACGCGGTGAACGGCTCGCGGTCCTCGATGCCGCGGATCCAGCCTGGCTCCATGTCCGCGATGACGAAGGTCACGACGCGTGGGTCGCTCGCCAGGATGTCGACAACGGGACCGCGGGTGTTGCGATCGGTGCCGACGAGACGGGGGGCGCGATCACCGGGCGCGCCGCGACCGACCCGGTGAGGCGCTTGCCGCGCGGCAAGATCGCGAGCCGGGTCGCCGCCGGCATCGGCTACCGCTCGTTCGGGATGGACTTCACCTCCGACGGCACCGCGGGCCTCGCCAACTACCTCGTCAGCGCCGATGCGCTCGCGGCGAACACCGAGGGTGACGTGACCCTGGCCATCACCCCGCGGATCCGGCTCGGCCTCGATGGCCGCGTCCAGGTCTCGACGTCTGCTGGCTCCGGGATCCAGTACTTCGGCCCGAGCAAGACGGGCGGCGAGATTCCGTTCTCGACGTTCGCCGCGGATGTCGGCGCGCGCGTCGGCATCGTGCGACGCGTGTTCGAGCTGTCGGCTCGCGGAGGCTTCCACTACGACACCTTCCTCACGCGGCGCGTGGAGAACGCCGGGCGGTTACCGCGAGAGCAGCTGCTCGGCCTCACCCTCGGAGCGCGCGCCGAGATCGTCCCGCCGACGTCGAGGGTCAGCGTCGGCGTGCGGCTCGACGTGCTCGCGCTCGGCAGCCGTGACCAGACGCCCGGGCTCGAGGACGGCGCGTCCAGCAGTGCCGGGGCGGTGTGGGCGGGCGCGACGATGCGGATCGCGCTGCGCCGCCACCTGTCGCTGGTCTCCGCGTATGATTTCGGCCGCGCCTCGACGTCGTGGTCGGGCATGTCGATCCGCGAGCCCGGGGTCACCAAGGCCCACCGGGTCGACAGCAGCCAGATCGTGCAAGTCGGGATCTCAGCCGAACTCTAACCATGCAACTGGATCGAACCTTCGTCAGGGCCGGGCTCGGCGTCGCGGTCGCGTGGCTGCTGTGGCTCGCGCGGCCCGCACACGCGGATGACTTCCTGAAATCGTCGCCGGGCGAGCTCGCGACGAGCCATGCCTCGCTCGATAACCAGAGCTCGTGCGAGAGCTGCCACGAGCCGGACCGCTCGGTGTCGCCCGCGAAATGTCTTGGCTGCCACGATCACTCTGACCTGAAGAAGCGGATCGACGCCAACCAGGGGTTCCACGCCTCGGCCAAGGCCAAGGGGCGCGACTGCAAGCTGTGTCACCAGGAGCACCGCGGGCGCTCGTTCGACCTGATGGGGTGGAAGGCGATCGGCGGCACGGCCGGGTTCGACCACGCGCTGGCCGGCTGGGCGCTGTCGGGCAAGCACGCGGTCACCGACTGCGGGCGATGCCACAAGGCGAGTGACAAGCAGGGGCTGAAGACCTACCTCGGCGTCGACCGAACGTGCGGTGGCTGCCACAACAAGGATCAGCCGCACGGTCAGCTCCGGCAGACCCACATGCGTTGCGAGCGTTGCCACTCGGAGTCGAGCTGGCGCCCGCCAAAGCCCAAGGCGGACTTCGATCACAACAGCAAGGATCAGGCGGCGATGAAGCTCGAGGGCTCGCATGCCGACGTCGCGTGCGTCAAGTGCCACCCCAAGGCGGCGTTCAAGCTGGCGGCGTTCGACAACGGCAACTGCGTCCAGTGCCACAAGAGCCCGCACGACGGCCAGCTGTTCGGCACCAAGAAGTGCGACTCGTGCCACTCGCCGGCGCTGCGGGCGTTGAAGGAGGTCCGGTTCGATCACAAGAAACAGACCGGCTACGCGATCCTCGGCTCGCACGCGCAACTCGCGTGCGAGAAGTGCCACACCAAGGCGCTCGGTAAGCGCAAGCCAACGGGCTCGTGCGAGGGTTGCCACGCGGCCGACAACAAGCACGGCAACCGGTTCGACAAGCTCAGCTCCCCGCTGGTCTGCGCGACCTGTCACTCGCAGCGTGCCTGGAAGTCGGCCTTCCAGTTCAATCACAAGGCCAACACGGCGTTCGAGCTCACGGCGAAGCACGCGACCCTGCCCTGTCGCACGTGTCACCGCGGCAAGACGCCGGCGGACTTCGAGAAGTTCGAGATCAAGAACGGCTGCATGAGCTGTCACCAGCACAAGAAGGCGCACGGCGGCAAGTTCACCAACGACAAGTGCCTGACGTGCCACGAGGAAGGCGGCAGCAAGAAGCAGCGAGGGGACGCGCTCGAGGTCTATCACGGCGAGAAGTCCAAGTTCCCGCTGCGCGGCGGCCACGCAGGCACGCAGTGCCAGCTCTGCCACGTCAACGACATCTACGTCGAGACGCCGCGCGAGTGCGGCGTCTCATGCCACCAGGACTCGCTGCACCGGGGCACGCTCGGTCAGGAGTGCACGCGGTGCCACGAGCCCGGCGTGTGGCCCGCGACTCGCTTCGATCACAAGCAGGACACCAAGTGGCCGCTCAAGGGCAAGCACGCCGACATCAAGGAGTGCGAGAGCTGCCACCCGAGCCGCCAGTATCACGACACGCCGAAGGCGTGCGGTGACGCGGGTTGTCACAAGGCCGACGACGTTCACCAGGGACAGCTCGGCACCGCGTGCGAGAAGTGCCATCGCGAGGACAAGTCGATCGTGTTCCGCCACAACCGCGATTCGAAGTTCAAGATCGATGGCAAGCACACGCCCCTGGTCTGCGCGTCCTGCCACAAGACGATCACGTTCAAGCCGGTGCGCTCCGATTGTTTCGGCTGCCATCCCGAGCCCGCGATCCACAAGGGACGATATGGCACGCAGTGCGAGCGCTGCCATTCGACGAAGACGTTCGGCGACATCCGCGCGCTGCACGATGTCGGTGACTTCTCGTTGACCGGCGCGCACGACCGCCTCGACTGCGCGCGCTGCCACCCACGCGGCGAGAACCTGCGCGGCGCCGGCAACCTGTGCATCACGTGTCACCGCAAGGACGACATCCACCAGAACGGGCTGTCCCCCCGCTGCGGCGAGTGCCACACCCAGACCTCGTTCGCGCCGGCGCGGTTCGACCACGTCAGCGTCGGCTGCTCGCTCATGGGTCTGCACGCGACCTTGCCGTGCGCGGATTGCCACAAGCGCGGCAACTACGGCGCGATCTCGCCGACCTGCATCAGCTGCCACCGCAACGATTCGTTGCGGGCGAAGTCACCCGATCACGCCACGCTGTTCGAGTGCGGCGGCTGCCACAACCCCTCGGCGTGGATCCCTGCCACGCAGCTCGGATCGCAGTCGATATGCAGGTAACCCGCTCGCTGGTCGCGGTCGCCGTGCTCGCCATCGTCCCGGGACGTGCGGGCGCCGACGATGCCACGAACGATGCCACGATCGATCGTCGCGGCTCGGGAGATGCCCCGACCGACGAGCTCGATCTCCGACTCACGCTGTCCAGCCTGCTGTACCGCGAGTCCTCCGGCGATGCCGATCCGTTCTCGATGGGCGGCGCGCCGATCGAGGTGGCGAGCCCGGTCCGTCGCTACTTCGGCGATCTGCGGCTCGAGCTGTCCGGATCAGGCCTTGCGTTCGATGGCCGGGTCCGTCAGACCACGAGCCAGCGCTACCAGGCCGGCGCCGGCGCCGGCGGCGAGTACGAGATCCGCACGCTCGCCTACCGGCTCGGCGCGGGGCTCACGAAGCTGGTCGTCGGCCGGCAGTACGTCGATGCGGTCGGTGCGACGAAGATCGACGGAGCGGCGGTGCTCCGGCGGCTCTCGAAGGTGTGGGCGGCCACGCTGTTCGGGGGCGCGTATCCCGCGCTCGGATCGCGCTCGATCGACACCGACTACCCGGCGATCCGCAAGGCCGACGGCACCACCGGCGCGCCGCTCATCCCGATCTCCGGCGGGCTCGGCATCAGCTACAACACGCCGAACGTCCATGGCGATCTCGGAGCGGCGGCGGTGTTCGTCGCGCAGGACGTTCCCGACGCCGTGGCCGGCGCCGTGGCGGACGGGACCTCGGCGGGGCGATCGCGGGTGTTCACCACGGCCAGCGGGTACGCACGGCCCGCGGCGTGGCTCGACTGCTATCACTTCGCGCTGCTCGACCTGGCCGGTGGCGTCCACCTGACCAACGGCAGCGCCGGCATCAACGCGCACCCGATGGCAAATCTTCAGCTGTCGGCGGCGGTGAACCACGTCAGCACTGACCTGCTCCAGATCGCGGCCCGCAACGTGCTGTCGGATCCCGATCCGACCGCGATCGGCGTCGTGCAGAACGACATCTCGGTGATCCGCGTCTCGCAGGACTCGGTCCGCGGCGGCACCAGCGTCGCGCTGCACCACGCGCGGTTCGAGCTCTCGCTGTCCGGTGGCTACCACCGCCGGCCCGGCGTCGCGATCACCCAGCCCGACGGCGCCCAGGTCACGTTCCCGGCGGCGCGATCGGCCGACACGACGCTCGCCGTGCTCGACCGCAAGTCGATCGCCGGCATGCGGGTCTCGGCGTCGGCCTCGCTGACGTTTCCGATCGGCAACGAAGTCCCGAATCGCGCACGCGGTGGGGTGGTCCGACTCGCGGCCATGCGCACGTTCCTCGACTCCCGCGCCGAGCTCACCGCCGACCTGATGCTCGAACGGTTCCGCGATGCGGCGAGCGCCAAGCCGTGCACGGACTCGCTCGACGTGTTCGCTTGCTTCAGCACGTCGACCACGGGGGGTGGGCAAGGCGGCGTGCTCGGGAGCTACCGCGTGGCGCGCGAGTGGCTGGTGCTGCTCGACACCCACATCGGGCTCCGGGACGTCCACACGAGCTCGGTCATGGGCACGATCGGCTGGCCTCGCGTGTTCTCGTTGACCGCATTCGCCCGGGTCCAGTGGCGCTATCGCTGACCTGTACCAAGCGTGGGCGATGTGTACCAAACCTGCACAGTGCCCGCTCGCGATCCAAACGGAGCCCCCCAAGATCATGTCGAACCGCCCTGGCACCGTGCTTGCTGTCTCACGTGAGGTGGTAGGACGAGCAAGCCTGTGGGTGGTCCTGATCCTCGCGGTCGCGGCGTGCGATCTCGGCAGCCACGACCCGGATCCGATCGATCCGAACGCCACCGGCGGGCCGTCCTCGGCCTGCTCGGGCGCGTGCCACGGCGCCGGCGGCACGGCCGCGCCGCCTCGCGACACCCTCGGCCGCACCGATTCCAGCGCGATCGGCGTCGGGGCGCACGCCCAGCACCTCGGCGGCTCGCAGTGGCACAAGCGTGTCGAGTGTGGCTCGTGCCACCAGGTCCCCGACCAGATCGGCGCGCCCGGCCACATCGATACCGAGCTCCCCGCCGAGCTGGTGTTCGGCGGCATGGGGGCTGGCGGCGTGTGGAATCGCGACACCCAGACCTGCACGAACACGTACTGCCATGGCGCGACGTTGACCAACACCGTCGACGGCGCGACCGGTGTGTCCGCGGGCGGTGCTGCGACCGAGCCGAAGTGGACCCTGGTCGACAGCTCGCAGTCGCAGTGCGGCTCCTGCCACGGCGCGCCCCCGCCGGCGCCTCACCCGACGAACCCCGACTGCGGCCAGTGCCACCCGACGATGAACCCTGGCGGCGGCCTGGTGATCGCGTATCCCGAGCTCCACATCGACGGCCACCTCGACGTGGTCAACGCGGCGGCCTGCGATAGCTGCCACGGCGCGAACGGTCAGTCGGCGCCGCCGAAGGACACGACGAACAACACCGCGACGACCGCGCGCGGCGTCGGCGCCCACGCGCAGCACCTGACGACGACCTCGGCGTGGCACGCCACGATCAACTGTATCGAGTGTCACGCGGTGCCGGCCGGCGTGAACGACCAGGGGCACATCGACAGCGCGCTCCCCGCCGAGCTCGTGTTCGGTCCGATGGCCGGCGCGAGCAGCACGTACAACGGCACGGCGTGCTCGAACACGTACTGCCACGGCGGCGGCACCGGACCGCTCAAGGGCGGCGCGAAGACACAGCCGATCTGGACCCAGGTCGACGGCTCGCAGAGCCAGTGCGGCTCGTGTCACGGCAACCCACCGCCTCCGCCTCACCCGGTCGATAACAACTGCGCCTCGTGTCACCCGACGATGACCGCGGGCAACAACACGACGATCACGTATCCCGCGCTCCACCTCGACGGCAAGGTCGACCTGATCAACGACCAGGCGTGCGACGCGTGCCACGGCGCGAACGGCAATGCCGCGCCGCCGAAGGACACCAACGGCGGCACGACCACCGACCTGCGCACGGTCGGCGCCCACCAGAACCACCTCGCGGCGTCGACGTGGCGCAAGGACATCCCGTGCGAGGCGTGCCACAAGGTGCCCGGCGCCGTCGGAGCGATCGGCCACGTCGACAGCGGCCCACCGGCGGAGCTCACGTTCGGTGCCCTCGCCGGTGGTGCGGTGTGGAACGGCTCGACCTGCACGAACACGTACTGCCACGGCTCGACGCTCGGCGGCGGCACGTCGAAGAACCCGGTGTGGACCAACGTCAACGGGGTCCAGGGCCAGTGCGGCTCGTGCCACGGCACACCGCCGCCGGCACCGCACCCGGTCGACTCCGATTGCGGCAAGTGCCACGACACGATGACCGCCGGCGCCGGGCTCGTGATCACCTTTCCGGCGCGCCACATCGACGGCAACCTCGACGTCACCGGCGACCAGGCCTGCAACTCGTGTCACGGCGGCACGAACGACGCACCGCCGAAGGACACGCAGAACAACACCGCGACCACCACGCGTGGCGTCGGCGCGCACCAGAACCACCTCGCGACGACGAACCGGTACAAGCCAGTCGCGTGCGTCGACTGCCACAAGATCCCCGGCACCGTCACCTCGATCGGCCACATCGACACGGCGCTGCCGGCCGAGCTGACGTTCAGCCTGCGCGCCGGCACCACCACCGCGTTCAATGGCTCGCGGTGCTCGAACAACTACTGCCACGGCGCGACCCTGACCAATGGCGCGACCGGCGCTGGCGGGACCGCGACCGCGCCGCTGTGGACCACGGTCGATGGCTCGCAGGCCAAGTGCACGTCGTGTCACGGCAACCCACCTCCGTTGCCGCACCCGCAGGTGGCCGACTGCGGCCAGTGCCACCCCAACGTCGGGGCCGGCACGCCGACGGTGTTCAGCGATCCGCTGAAGCACGTCGATGGCAACGTCGACCTCAGCACCAACCAGGCCTGCAACTCGTGTCACGGCGGGACCAACAACGCGCCGCCGAAGGACTCCGTCGGCAACACCGCCACCACGACCCGTGGCGTCGGCGCGCACCAGGCCCACGTCACGACCGCGAACTGGCACAAGGACATCGCGTGCGGTGACTGCCACAAGGTGCCGGCGAGCGTGGGCGCGGTCGGGCACATCGACACGGGGCTCCCGGCGGAGCTGATCTTCTCGAACCTCGCGACCGGCTCGGCGTGGAATGGCAGCTCGTGCACGTCGTACTGCCACGGCTCGACGCTCGCCGCGGGCGGCAACGCGACCACGCCACTGTGGACGAAGGTCGATGGCACCCAGGCGCAGTGCACCTCGTGCCACGGCAACCCGCCACCGTCCCCGCACCCGCAGGATGCGAACTGCCAGACATGCCACGCGGACGCCGGCGCCGGCGGCACCTTCACGATCCCCAACCAGCACATCGACGGCACGCTCCAGGTCACGGCCGTCCATCCGGCCGGCTACAACGCGCGCGAGATGCATGGCTACGACTTCGATCGCAAGGGCTCGTCGACGTGCGCCGTCTCGGGCTGCCACGGGACCGCGCTCACCGGCGGCACCAGCGGCGGGCCGTCGTGCCAGGGCTGCCACGCGAGCTGGCAGACGAGCTGCACGTTCTGTCACGGCACCTCGGGCGGCACGGGCGCGCCTCCGCAAGGCGTCGAGGCCCAGACCGCGGTCACCGACAAACACGTCGGGGCGCACACCAAGCACGTCGCCGCCACCGCGACGCACGCGGCGTGGAATTGCACGTACTGCCACACCAACCCGTCGACTGCCCTGACCCCCGGTCACGTCGACGGCACCGGAGCGGTCGTCCAGGCGGAGGTCCGGTACTCGAGCCTCAACCCGTCGGCCACGTTCAACACCGGCACGGCCGTGTGCTCGAACCTGTACTGCCATGGCACCGGCCGGACGAGCGCGGGCACGGCAACCTGGACGTCGACCACGGTGTTGAACTGCGCGTCCTGTCACCCGAGCAACGGCCAGAACATGTCGGGCCGGCACGACACGCACGTCAACGGCGAGAACATGAAGTGCAACGGGTGCCATCAGACGGTCGTGAACTCCAACCTGGGCATCATCGCCCCCGCGCTGCACGTCAACGGGCTCAAGGAAATCAAGATGCCGACCGGGACGTACACGCCGGCGACCAAGGCTTGCTCGGGACTGCCCGGCGGCTGCCACGGCACGAAGTCCTGGGGACAGTAGGCGTCGGCGCGCTGTACGGCCGCTGCGCAAGCGGTGTACGGCGGCCGCGCGTGGCCCATGCAAGGTCGCGTTCCTCCACGGTGATCGTGTGGCACTTGGCTTGCTCATCTGATCCTCCATGAAGCAGCTGGCCCTGGTGCTCGCGATCGCGTGGGTCACCGGCTGTACGGAATCCGAGGGCGAAGAGGGCGGCGGCGCGGTGGCGAGTGACCTGTGCGTGTCGGGGTTGCGGTGGGCCGGCGGCAATGCCGAGTCCCCGTCGATGCACCCGGGCTCCGACTGCATCGGCTGCCATGCCGCCGGCGAGGGTCCGCGGTTCGTGATCGCCGGCACCGTGCACGGCTCGTTCACCGAGCCGGCCGACTGCTACGGCGTGCCCGGCGTGGCCGTGACGATCACCGACGCGACCGGCCAGACCCTGAACCTCATGACGAACGACGCCGGCAACTTCTACTCGCCTGCCGCGATGACGATGCCGATCCGGGCCACGCTGCAGTTCGAGGGACGCGAGCGCACCATGGTCACGCGGCAGCCCGTGGGCTCGTGCGCGACCTGCCACACCGAGACCGGCACGAACAACGCGCCCGGCCGGATCCTGGCGCCCTGACCCGGTTCAGTCGAGCCCGAGCTCGTCGTCGAGGGCGCCCCAATCGACGAGATCACGCAGCTCGTCGATCGCGGCGAGGAACCGTTCGCGCGCGTCGCGGCGACTCGGGCGCTCGTCCAGCATCGTCACGAGCTCGCGAACCCGCTCGGCCGCGGCAGGCTGGCCGTGCGCTTCGAGGACGAACCTCAGCGCCTGAGCGACCGTGTTGATCGTCGCTGGCTCGAACGTCTTGCGCAGCGCCTCGATCAGCACGTAGGTGCTGCGCTTCGGGCTGCCAAGATCGTCAAACCGCTCCGCCGCGCGGAGCAGCGTGCGAGCGTAGACGCTCGGCACCCTGACCAGCACCGGCCCCAGCGGCGCGGCGAGCTCGGGCCGCGAGGCCAGGCGAGTGATCTCGTGCGCCAGCTGCATCCCGAGCTGATCGATCTCGCTCGCGAGCGCCAGCAGCTCCGAAGGCTCCGCGAGCTGCGAGATCTTGTCCTCCAGCGCGGTGAGGATCAGCGCCTGAACAGGCTCGGCGACGCCGCGATGCATGGTGAGCCAACGATGAGCCAAACGAAGTGAGCGGCGTCAACGACGCCGCCCACTGGTGTTGGTGAGGAAACCAACGAGCTCCGTGCGCGAAGGGGGACTCGAACCCCCACGGTGTTACCCACTAGCACCTCAAGCTAGCGCGTCTACCAATTCCGCCATCCGCGCGAATACAGTTGTGAAATA
>JAGSPR010000198.1 GCA_018262455.1 Deltaproteobacteria bacterium
GGTGATCGCCTGGCGGATCCACCACGTCGCGTACGTCGAGAACTTGTAGCCGCGCTTGTACTCGAACTTGTCGACGGCCTTCATGAGGCCGATGTTGCCCTCCTGGATCAGATCCAGGAACTGCAGCCCGCGGTTCGTGTACTTCTTCGCGATCGAGACCACGAGGCGAAGGTTCGCCTCGACGAGCTCGCTCTTCGCACGATCCGCCATCCGCTCGCCCTCGTGGAGGTCGCGGAAGGTGGAGCGGAGGTCAGGCGCGGTCGAGCGTGCCTCTTCCTCGATCACGACGACCTTGCGCATCGCCGTCTTGATCAGCTCCTCCATCTCCTCGAAGTCGGCGACCGTCATCATGGTCTTCTTGCCGACCGCGCGGGCCCGCTGCGGCGACGCGCGCATCTCGCGCAGCGTCTTGCGGATCTCGCTCGCGGGCATCACCGCCTTGCGCTCGCACTCACGGATCTCGAGCTCGGCCTTGTCGAGCTTGACGATGATGTTCTTGAGCTGCGCGACGATGCGATCGACCGTCGGCTTGTTGAGGCGGAGGTCCGAGAGGTCCTCGAACATCTGGGCGCGGTTGGCCTTCTGCGCCTCCTTGATCTTCTTCTTCTTGCCCTCGGTATCGGACTCCGCGAGCTTCTCATCGAGCTTCTCGGTGTCGCGCTGGAGCTTGCGGACCTTGTCGATGATCTTGCAGACGCGATCGACGTAGAACTGCTCGTTGAACTCGGCCTCGTCCTCGTCGATGTCCTTGACGACATCCTTGACGCGGACCTTGCCGCGGCGCAGCCGCTCGCCGATCTCGAGCAGCTCCTCGACCGCGACCGAGCTGTTGAGCACGGCCTGGAGCATCTTGCGCTCGCCGTCCTCGATCCGCTTGGCGATCTCGACCTCGCCCTCGCGCGTCAGCAGCGAGACCGAGCCCATCTTGCGCAGGTACATGCGGACGGGGTCGCTGGTCCGGGAGTACGCGTACTCCTCGTCCTCGTCGACCTCCTCCTTCTCGTCCTTCTCGCCGGTGATGCCGAGGGCATCCTTGGGAGCCTGATCGACCAGGTCGGGGCGGCGCGTGCCGGTCCCGTCGACGACCTCGATGCCGTGCTCGCCGAGCACCGACAGCCAGCCATCGATCTGGTCGGTCGAGACGACATCCTCGGGCATGTGGTCGTTGACCTCGTCGTAGGTGACGAAGCCTTTCGTCTTTCCGAGCTCGATCAGCTTGTCGCGCATCGAGTTGCCATCGCGCGCGCCCTCTTTCGAGGGGCGACCACCCTTGCCCTTGCGGGTCTCGGCCTCGAGGGCAGCGGCATCGGCATCGGCGGCGAGGCTGCGTGGCTTGACGGCGCCGGCGCCGGGGACGAAATCTTCCTCGTCGTCATCGAGGGCGACGAACGGCACCGCGTCGTCGTCATCGAGATCGAGATCGCGGGGGCCCTTCGCGGCAGCGGGGCCAGCCTTGGCGCCGGGCTTGCCGGCCTTGGCAGCCTTCGGGATCGGGACGAAGTCGTCATCGTCGCCGTCGTCATCCGAACCGTCGAAGTCCTCGTCGCGCGGCGGCCGCACGGGCTTGCCGACGCCCTTGGTGAGGGCCTTGGCGACGTCCTTCTTCGGCTCCCCATTGACGGCCTTGGCCGCCTTGGGATCGAGCTTGACGTTCTTCGCCTTCACGGCCGACGCGTCTTTTCCCGGACCCGCCGCCCCCGTCGCCGTCTTCTTGGCGGGCTTGTTCGCATCCTTGGGGGCCGCAGCCTTCGTCTTCGCTTGGGTACGCGTCGTCATGTCTATTCGACCTGCTTTCGGTTGCTTGCGACCAGAGAATCCTTGATACGAGCGACCAGCTCGTGATCGCCTTTGCGCTCCGCCTCGGCCAGCTGGGCCAGGCGCCGTGCAAGATCGCGATCACCACTGCGGTGCGCCTCGCCCATTCGCTTCTTGAGATCAGCGAGCCCGGCCTCCGCCTTGCGGTGGTCCAGGTTCCTGGCCATCGCGACGAGCTCGGCGCGCGGGTCTTTGGCTTCGGTGTACTTTCCAGACAGCACGTGCGCGGCGGTGGTCGGGGGTAACTGCACTTGGGCAAGCTCCAGGAAGGACTGTCCCTCCCGAACCGCGGAATACATGGCGCGAAGGCGATCATCCGTCAAGAGCCAAAAAGCCTTGTCTGCTTCGGCGGTTGCGATCAGATGTGGGTGATCGGCCAGCAGGGCAATGACCTCGACCTCGTCGGTCGGTGGCGGCGACACCCGCGCAGGTGTGGAGGAGCCGGCGGAGCTGGCGTCGGAAGGCGCGGAGGGCGGTGCATTGGGGTGCTGCGCGTACGAGTGCGAGGAGGATGACCGCTGCGGTGCGCCGTGCGGTGCGTGGCCCGAGACCCGCGCGATCGCATTGCGCACCACCGCGACGTCCACCTGCATCGCGGTCGCCAAGGTATCAACGATTAGATCACGTTTGAGGGGGGTCGCAACTTTCGCGACCAGCCGGGCTGCGTCCTCGAGCGCGCGTGCACGAGCGTCCATGTTGCCCCGTGCCTTGCTCCACACCTCGAATGCGAAGAACTCGATACCTCCACGCGCCCGGTCGACCGCCTCGCGAAGCTGCTCGGCGCCTCCACCGGCGACCAGGCTATCGGGATCCACCCCATCGGACAGCGGCCCGGCCCCGCCCGATCGTGCATTGCCCGGCCGCGACGCGACCTGGACCTCGACGTCGACCTCGACGCAGAGCTGGAGCGCATGCATCGTCGCTTTGTAGCCCGCGCGGTCGCCGTCGTAGAGCAAGACCACGCGCTCGGCGAGCCGCTTCAGCACATTGATCTGCTCGGGCGTGAGCGCGGTGCCGAGCGGCGCGACCACCTCGGTGAATCCGGCCTGGTGCAAGGTGATGACGTCGAAGTTGCCCTCGACGAGCACCGCGCGCTTCTGCGTCGACATCGCCTCGCGCGCCTGGGCCAGCCCGAACAGCAGCTTGCTCTTCTTGTAGACCGAGCTCTCGGGGCTGTTGATGTACTTGGGTGGTTCGGAGCCATCGGGGGACGCGACCGGCGCGCCGACGATCCGCGACGAAAACCCGACCACATCGCCGCCTGGCACGACGACGGGACACACGAGGCGATCGCGGTTGCGATCGTAGTAGCCGCCGGCGCGAGGCCGGTGAGCAACGAGCCCGACCTTCACCGCGAGCTCGAGATCGGCGCGCTTGTCCTTCAGGTGATCGGCGAGTAGCCCCCAGTCCGAGGGCGCGTAGCCCAGCAAGAACTTGTCGGTGACCTCGGCGCCGACGCCGCGCTTCGCGAGGTACGCGCGCCCGGGCTCACCGCGCTTGGGGTCGGCGAGGATCTCGCGATAGAACGCGGTGGCGAGCTTGTTGAGATCGAGCATCGCGGCGCGCTCCCCACGTGCCCGGCGCAGCTCCGGTGACTCTTCGATCTTGGGGACCTCGATCCCGAACCTGGCAGCGAGCTGTTCGGCCACCTCGACGAAGCTCTTGCCCTCGAGCTCCATGACGAAGCTGAAGACATCGCCCTTCTTCTGGCAGCCAAAGCACATGAAGAAGCCCTTCTCGGGCGTGACGTTGAACGACGGCGTCTTCTCGCCGTGGAACGGACACAGGCCTTTCCAGTTGCGGCCGGCCTTCTTGAGCTGGACGTACTGCCCGATCACCTCGACGATGTTCGCGGCGTCGCGAATCTGGCTGATGACATCGTCGGGAATCATGGTGGCGCGGACGTACGTCGGGTCCCCTCAGACCCGCGCGCAGGAAACATGACCGATCCGACCCCGAAACGGTACTCCCAGGACGCTCGCTCTCCTGGGGAACCGCTGGTGGGTCAGGGTGACTTCACCGCGGCAGGCGCGGTCTGGGTGCGAGCGGCGTCGACCAAGGCATACACGACGAGCACGAGCGTGAGCATGATCCAGAGGCCCAGCAGGGCCTGGATCGCCTTGGTGGTTCCAGCGGCGAGCTTGGCCCCGTGATCTTCGTGACCCAGATCATGCCGGTGCTTGCGCAACGGCGTGCCCGGGGCCTCAGGTGAGTCGGTCGCGCTCATTTGGACGTGCGGACCTTCCCGCGGCCGGTTCGGCAACGTCAAGCGAGTAGCCCCGGATCGTGCCGCCCGGTCACCGGCCGGAGTCCCGCATCAGCCGCGCAAATGCTGCGCCTGCTGCCGCGGCCACCGACTCGACGCTCGAGACCTTGGCGTCGTGCGCCGTGACCATCGCGAGCAGGCACATGACCTGACCCGCGATCGTGATCGGCACCACGACCAATTCGCCGGTCTCCTGTCCGAGAGAAACCATGAGGAGCCGGTCGATCGGCGTCAGCTCGACGGCCGATCGCTGGGTCTTGCTGTGCAAGATGGCACCCGGGATCAATCCAGGTTGATCGATCGGCACCGCGATGTCCGGCACGGTCGATCCCGATCGGCAGAAGCCCTTCCAGCTGATCGCGACGTCGCCGCGGATCACCAGCAGCATCGCCGACTCGCAGGACCGCGCGAACCGGAAGATCGCGCTGACCACGAGGTCGGCCACGCCGTCACGATCGGTGCCGCGTCGGATCTCACGGGTCGCCTCGCCGAGCGTCGAGCTGGCGCCGGGCCGCGGCGCCGCGACCTTGCGGAGCGCGATCCGGCCGAGCGACCGAGACTCGGTCGCGGGCCCGTCGGCGATCGTGCGGACATATCTGCGGCGATCCCGGTCGTCGACGCGGACGGTCGGTCCCCCGAGATCGTCGTCGTCGTCGAGGATCCCGATCGAGCTGAGATCGTCGACCTCCTCCTCGTGCAGCGCGAGGACGGGATCGTGCAGCGTGTCACCGTCGAGCTCACTCGCTGCAAGATCAGGATCGGCGGGTCCGGTCAGCGGGGCGGTCGGTGGCGTTGGCGCGACCGGTAGCTCCGTGCCGGGGTCCGGCGGCAGCTCGAGGTCGGGCTCGGGCGGGACCAGGATCAGCTCGGTCGGCGGAACCGGGCTGAGCCTGCCCCGCGCGCGCAGAAACCGGGTCTCGCGTGGGATCCGGTAGACGTGCTCGAGCTGATAGCGGATCCGCAGCTCGGCCGCGAGCGAGGGGATGAGCAGCGCGGGTTCGATCGCCATCTCCTGGCCGATGATCGCGAGGTCGCGCTTGGGAATCGGCGCCACGGTCGCGAGCACGACCAGCTGCTGGGGACCGCTCCTCAGCAGCGGCACGCACAGATAGCGCTCGGCCATCTCGGCGGACAGCAGGCGCTGGACCGCCGGATCCGCCTTCTCGAAGTGGCGGGCCAGCGCGGCAGGCATTCGCCGCTGACGCCCGAGCGTCTTGGACAACGTGTCGAGATCGAGATAGCCGAGCTCGATGAGGTTCGTGCCGAGGCGCGCGCCCCACATCACCTGGGCGCGCAGGGCTTGCTCGACCTGCGTGGCCGTGAGCAAACCCGCTGCAACCAGCAGCTCTCCGAGACGCGCCATCGCCGGATCAGCCTATCCCAGGCGATCTCAAGCGATGGTGACTTCGCGCGCCAGGTAGACGTCCTGGATCGCGTGGAGCAACTCGACGCCCTCCTTGAACGGGCGCTGGAACGCCTTGCGTCCCAGGATGAGCCCCATGCCGCCGGCGCGCTTGTTGATCACGGCCGTCGCGACCGCATCGCGTAGATCGCTCTCGCCCGAGGCTCCGCCGCTGTTGATGAGGCCGACGCGGCCCATGTAGCAGTTCGCCACCTGGTAACGCGTCAGGTCGATCGGGTGACTGGTGGTCAGGTCCGTGTAGACCTTCTTGTGGGTCTTGCCGAGGCCCTTGAGGGCGGGGTCGTTGTAGCCGCCGTTGAGCTCGGGGAGCTTCTGCTTGATGATATCGGCCTGGATCGTCACGCCGAGGTGGTTGGCCTGGCCCGTGAGGTCGGCCGACAAGCTCTGGTCGCCAAGCGGCGTCTTGAACGAGTTGTTGCGGACGTAGCACCACAGCACCGTGAACATGCCGAGCCGGTGGGCCTCGGCGAAGGCCTCCGCGATCTCCTTGAGCTGGCGCCTGGACTCGGGAGCGCCCCAGTAGATCGTCGCGCCGATGCTCTGCGCGCCCATGTCGTGGGCCTGGCGCACCGTGCCGAACAGCGTCTGGTCGTACGTGTTGGGGTACGACAGCAGCTCGTTATGGTTGATCTTCACCATGAACGGGATCTTGTGCGCGTACTTGCGCGCGAGGATGCCGAGCACGCCGAACGTCGATGCGACCGCGCTGCAGCCGCCCTCGATCGCGAGCCTGACGATGTTCTCCGGGTCGAACATCTGCGGGTTCGGCGCGAACGACGCGCCAGCCGAGTGCTCGATACCCTGGTCGACCGGCAGGATCGACAGGTAGCCCGTGTTCGCGAGTCGGCCGGACGAGAACATCCGCTGCATCGCACCCAGGACGCGCGGCGTCCGATCCGAGTGGGTGAAGGTATCGTCGATGTACGTCGGCGACGGCAGCGTGAGCTGGCTCGACGGGATGGTCTTGCACTGGTGATCGAGCAGCGCGCCCTGCTCGCCGAGGATCTCGCGAATCTTGCCGATGTCCATGGGCTCCGTTCTACCGGCCCGGGCGCGGGCCGCGCAAGCGGTCGGAAGGCCCCTACGGAAACTATTGATCGTGGCCACCAGGGTCGCTACAACACTCCATCTCTCGGGGAGTCACACACATGAACATTCGATTGCTTGGCTTGATGGGTTCTTTCGGCACGCTGATCGCGTGCGGCGACGGTGGCGGCGACAACCCGACACCGCCGGATGCGCCGGTGATCGACCACGGGTTCAACAAGCCCACGAAGTCGCTCAAGGCGAACATGGAGACGGCGCCCAAGGTCTGGGCCGAGATCGGACCGGCCGACCTCACGTGCCTCAACACCGCCACCGCCGATGTGGCGACCACGGTCGAGGTCACGGCCAGCACGACGGTCCATGACTTCCAGACCACCAGCCCGGTTCCAGGTGCCATGGTGGTCGCGTTCCCGGGCTCGATGATCAGCGCGCCGTTCGGCGCGGCCGTCGTCGCCGACGGCACCTCCAAGGTGTCGATCACGATCCCCGTGGGGACCAAGCGCTTCGGTTACAAGATCACTGACCCCTCCTCGATGGACACGTTGCTGCTCAATCAGACGGTGATGCCCGATGTCGCGCTGCAGGACGTCGACGTCCTCAAGCCGGTGTCCAAGACCACCGCGCAGACGCTGCCGGCGCTGCTCGGCGTGTCGCGAACCGCGGGGACCGGCGTGCTCGCCGGGGCCATGCGTGACTGCCAGAACCGCGAGATCTCGAACGCCATCGCCACGGTGTCGAGCACCTCGGCCGCGGTCACCCCCCTCGAGGGCGCGGACTCCTATTACTTCGCGCCGGCGGTCGGCCTGCCCGTCCGCCATACCCAGAAGTCCGCCAGCTCCGAGGACGGCCTGTTCCTCGTCCTCGAGCTCCCGGCGACCGCGAGTGCGTTCGTCCAGGTCTGGGGCTATCGCGATGACGCGGCGCTTGCGGCCGACAATCTCGAGCTCATCGCCGAGCTTGCCACCCCGGTGATCGGCGACACCGTGATCACCGGCTCGTACGAGCCGCTGCGTACCGGCCAGTAGCCGAGGTACGGTAGCGGGGACGCTCCGTGCCTGCATCCCCGCTTCCACCGGCCACGCTACGCAGTTCGGCGTGGCGACCGCCCGAATCGCGGATCTCGGCGACCCACGCAGGGCGCGATGCCGTGCTCGCGTGGGCGGTGGTGGGCACGCTCGTCACCGGCCTCGTCCAGATCAACGTCACGCTGCCCGCCATCGGGCACCTCGGCTCCGCCCTGGTCGCCGTGCTGTTCCTCTACGTGCCGGTGTTCTACGCCTGGCAACGCAAGGAAGAGCTCGACTACTACGGGTTCCACGCCGAGCCGATCTCGCGCGGGCTCGTCACGGCCGCCACCGCGATCGCCGTGATCTTTCCGATCTTCACGCTCGGCTACTTTGCGTTCTACGAGATCGCCTGCAACTCGGACGTGCTTGCCCACCTGGTGCCGCGCGGCATGTGCAGCCGCTACGGCGGGCTCTCGATCCATGCGCCCGCGCTGACGTGGAAGCTCGGCGAGTTCTGCCTCGTGCAGCTCGTCGTGGTGGCGCTACCCGAGGAGCTGTTCTTCCGCGGCTTCCTGCTGGGGCTGCTCGAGCGCAGGTTCCCACCGCGCCGCCGGATCCTCGGCGGCGGCGTCGGCCTCGCGCTCGTGCTGTCGGCCGCGGCGTTCGCGATCATCCACCTGCCGAAGGACGGCGATCCGCGCGCACTCGCCACGTTCTTCCCCGGGCTGCTGTTTGGCTGGATGCGATCGGCGACCGGCTCGATCCTCGGCTCGACGATCACGCACGCAGGCTCGAACATCCTGGTCCGGTTCCTCGAGCTGATGGTGCTGCGCTAGGTCGCCAACGCGCTCGAAGCGAGATATAGAACCGGTCCCGCGATGAAGTCCTCCCGGAATCCGGAGCGCGTGCTGGCGGGAGTGGCGGCACGCGGGTTGAAGCTCGACCTCGGTACGGTCGATCTGTGCTTCCTGGTCGCGCTGTACGTGCGAGGCGAGACCGCGAACCTGACGTCGTTCACCGAGTCCCAGCTCGAAGACGTGTTCGCCCAGGCGAGCGACGCCGTGCAGCCCGAGGCCGACCAGCTCCGGCGCCGCGCGACCCACGCGATCCAGCGGCTCCGCGACCAGCGGCTGCTCGCCCGCGTGGATGGTCAAGGTGTCGTGCGCACCGGCGAGTTCGCGCTGTCCCGCCTGGCGACCGGTATCGTCGAATTCTTTCTCGAGGAGGACGTGCTGACCCGCGAGAGCCTGACGTTGCTCACCACGAGCCTGGCGACCGCGCTCGCCGGCGTCCTCGAGTCGGCACGTACGGCGAGCGACGACACCCGAGGGACCGACGACGCGTGGCGCGATCGAGTCGTCGGTCCGCTGCAGATCACGATCGGCGAGCTCGTGGCCGGCATCGAGCGCCGGCAGCGCGGCCTCGATCTCCAGCAGGAGGACTTCCAGGCCGAGATCCGCCGCCTGCTCGAGGCTGATTGGTTCGGTGCGATCGATCGCTGCCAGGACCTGCTGGCGTCGACGAGCGCGACGTTGCACGAGCTCAATCAGGTCCTGCTGCGAGATACCAGCGTGCTGCTTGGCCTGCTCCAGGAGATCGAGGCACTCGCGATCTCCGCCGGTGCGGCCGAGGCCGAGGTGACCAGTCATCGCGTGATGGATCAGGTCGACCGCATCGCGACCTGGGGTGCGGCGCGGCAGCGCGCGTGGTCCGACTACTTCCAGTACGTGCATCGTTACCTTCGCGATGTCGTGCGGCTCGATCCCACGCGCGCGCTGACGCAGCGGCTGCGCGATCAACTCGCGGGCAACGGCGCGCGGTTCGCGCTGACGTGTGCCGGCGCGACCCCGATGCGGATCCTGCGCACGGTCGCGCCGCTGCGTGAACGTCCGCCGGTGGTCCGGCCCCGCGCACCGCGCGAGCGCGAGCCGGCGACGGAGGCGGGCGAGGATCCGCAGGCGGTGCTCGAGGGCAAGGTCCAGCGTGCGCTCGATGGGGGCGCGACCGCGCTGTCGACCGTGACCACCGAGGTCACCGCCGAGCTAGCGGGCCCCGATCGGCAGGGCGACCGGTTCGTCGAAGCCGGCCGGGTCGCGCACACGGTCGCGCAGCTGGCGCGAGCCACCGGGGAGCTCGAGCGGCCTTGGGTGGCGGTGGGCGATGATCTGGTGATCGAGGACTGGACCCTCGGGGCATCCAAACCATGACCCGCGCGGAGTTTCCCGAGCTCGGAGACGTGATCCAGGACGCCGAGTTTCCCGATCTCGACCTCGCGCTGCGCCGCGGCCGCCACGTCGATCGCGACGATGTCGCGTGGTACGCGCTGCTCACCGACGGCCAGGATCACCTCGAGGCGTTCTATCGCCGGTACGGCTGCGAGCTGGTCCACAAGCCCGACGGCTACTACTACCTGCTGCCGACCGGCGACAAGCTGTCGCGCCGCCAGCTCGCGCCTGGCGACATGCTGGTTGGTCAGGCGCTGGCGCTGCTCTACCTCGATCCCTCTGCGATCGAGCGCGGAGGTCGTGTGGCGTCGGAGGATGTCGTCGCGCAGCTGGTTGCGGTGCTGGGTAGCGATGCGCTGATCGCGGCGTTCCACCCCAAGCGCAAGCGCCACGATGAACGCGTCGCGCAGAAAGCGGTACGGGCGCGGGTGGGGGAGGCCGTGCGGCGGCTGGCGGGCTTGGGCTTCGTCGATCTCGCGGACGGCGACCAGCTGCGACTGCGCGCGGCGTTGCTGCGGTTCGCCGAGCCGGTGCGCGGGCTGTCGGCGCCGGCGGAGGCGCTCGCGAAGCTCGTCGCACAAGGCGAGGTCGCGCTCGCCCCCGACGACGACGCGCCGGGCGATCACGACGACGAGTTTGATGAGGCCGAGCCCGGGCACGAGTCACCGATCGACGACTCTGGCGACAACGCCGGCGATGATCCCGGCGACGAGCCGTCGGCGTGAGTCGGGCTCGGGTTGCGGCACTCGCCCTGGTCAACTGGAAGGGCGTGTTCTACGAGCGCTACCTGCTCGATCGTCACGTCACCGCTCTCGAGGGTGCCAACGGCGCCGGCAAGACCACGGTGATGATCGCGGCCTACGTCGTGCTCCTGCCCGACATGTCGCGCCTCCGGTTCACGAACCTCGGCGAGAGCGGCGCCACCGGCGGTGACCGTGGGATCTGGGGGCGGCTGGGCGAGGTCGGTCGGCCGTCGTACGCCGTGCTCGATCTCGAGGTCGGCGACCACGAGCGCGTGATCGCGGGGATCCGGCTCGTGCGCACGACCCCGCCGACCGTCGAGCCGACGGCGTTCCTCATCACCGGGCTCGCCCCGACCGTGCGGCTCTCGGACCTGCTGCTCGTGCGCCAGCTCGACGGCGATCACGTGCCCGAGCTCGACGAGATCTCGAAGGCGGTCGCGATCGCGGGCGGCACGATCGAGGTGTTCAAGACGACGCGCGACTACTTCGCGGCGCTGTTCGAGCGCGGCATCACGCCGATGCGGCTCGCGTCCGAGGAGGAGCGCGGGAAGCTCAACGAGATGCTGCGAACCAGCATGACTGGCGGCATCTCGCGCGCGCTGACCAGCGAGCTGCGCAGCTTCCTGCTCAAGGAGGAGACCGGGCTAGGCGACACGCTGTCGCGGATGCGCGCGAACCTCGAAGCCTGTCGCCGGACGCGCAGCGAGGTCGCCGAATCGCGTCAGCTCGAGCGCGAGATCAGCGCGATCTACGAGGCAGGGCTGGCGATGTTCGGCGCCGCGGTCCACGCCACGCGCTCGGCCGCGACCGAGGCCGCGCAACGCGTGCACGCGGCCGAAACGGCGATCGAGGATGCGGGTCGCGCGGGTCAGGCTCTCGCTGACGAGCTCGCGGCTCTCTCGGTGCGCGAGCACGAGCTGGGCGTGCGGCTCGCGGCCGCGCGGCGCGGGCTCGGGGACGCCGCGGCCGAGCGCGATCGGCGTGCGTCGATCGCGGCGATCCAGGCGCGGCTCGTCGAGCTCGATCGCGAGCTGTCCGGGCTCGTGGACGAG
>JAGSPR010000501.1 GCA_018262455.1 Deltaproteobacteria bacterium
AATGACGAATCCGCGAGCGCGGCGGTGGCCGACCTTCAGGCCGTCGCGACGGACGTCGGCCTGCCCATCGTGAACATCTCCCTGCTCGCCCCGCTCAAACGTTCGCTCGACGCACTTCGTCGCTCGGACCACGCGCCGTTCTGGGACGCCGACTATCCGGCACTCTTCATCACGGATACCGCCGACTATCGGAACTCGCACTATCACTGCGCGCGCGGGATGTCAGACGCTGTCGCCGATCTCGACGTCGAGTTTGCGATCGCGAACGTCAGGGTCATCGTCGGTACGGCCGCGAAGGCCCTCGACCGATGAGCTCGACGCTCGGCACGACCGCGCAGGCGTCTACAGGAGGCAATCGCCCAGGCAGCTCGCATGCGACTCGGGTGGCTCGCACAGGGAGTCGCCGCACGCGGCACACGATCCGAGGTCGCTCGGGCAGAGCTGACATGTCTCGTGGACATCCACTCGGCCATCGCCACAGCGTGGCGCATCGGTCGCGCAGAGCTCGCCAGGCCCGCACAGCGGCGTGCACGTGGCCCAGCATTCAGGATCGTCGCAGCCGTCCAAACCATCTCCGTCCCGATCTCGTCGCGCTGCGCACTGTTCGTCGGGCCGACCGGCGCTCCATCGGAGATTCCACACCGAGCTCGTGAGGCCCTGCGGCGTGCGCCCCCCGTACAGCATCAACCCAGTGCCATCCGCGCGTGGAAACAACACATGGTTGGAGCGCGAGGGCGGACGCCCTTCGGTCGCAACCTGCGTCCACGCCGTCCCGCCCCACTCCCAGGTGTCGTCGAGTCCACCCAGCATGCCGCCATCCCCTCCAAACAGCGTCATCCGGCGGCGGATCGGGTTCCAGGCCAACGCCGCCCCTTGGCGCGGCACCGGACGAGCCCCGAGAGGAACACGCTCGGTCCACGTGGTCCCATCGTATTCCCACGTGTCGTTGTAGAGGGTGGCCCCATTCGTCCCTCCGAACATCACCATCACGTGTCGGAGCGGATCGTAGACAAGGGCGTGGCCGCTCCGCGGTGGCGGCCGCATCGTGGGGGTCACCTCGATCCAGATCGCGCCGTCCCACTCCCAGGTATCATCGAGATCGACGCTGCTCGCGCCGCCGAACAACACCACCCTGGCACGTCCACGATCGTAGGACAGGGCGTGATCCCTTCTCGGCGTCGGCGCGGTGGCCGGGTTCCGCATCGACCATGCCGGGCCCTGGGGTGTGTTGTCGAGGATCCACGTGTCGCCAAACATCACTCCGTTGAACGGTGAAGCGCCACCGAACAACACGACCTCGTCGCGGGCGACGTCATACGCCAGCGAGTGGAGCTGGCGAGACGGAGGCGAGGGTCCGGTGGTCAACACCGTCCACCCGCGCTCCGTGGCTCCGAGGGTGACGGCCTCGCTCGCGCTCTGATCGAAGCCGAACACGATGCCCCGGCCACGCCGAGCGTCGAGCACCGCGGCCGGATCGCTCAGCACCGGCGGGGTCACCTCCCTGATCACCGACCACTTGATGCCGTTCCACTCCCAGACCTTCGCGTCGCCGCCCCCGACGAGCACCGCGCGATCCCGAAGCGTGTCGGTCGCGAGCGCAACGTCGGAGCGCGCGCCGGGATCCGCCAGCATCAGGTCGATCCACGCCGAGCCATTCCACCGCCACGTCTCGGCGAGATCGCCCATCGTGTCCCGCCCACCGTACAGGATCAAGCCCCCATGATAGGTGGTCACCGCCGCATCCGCCCGGGCCGAAGGCGCGACCACGCTCAGCTTCGTCCACGTGCTGCCATTCCATTCCCACGTGTCGCCGAGGAACTTGTTCGCATCCTCTCCGCCGAACAGGATCGTCGTTCCACGGATCGGATCGAATGCCATCACGTGCTCGGCGCGAGGAACCGGCCCGGAGCTGGCGCGCTCGGTCCACGTCGCTTGCGCTCCGTCCCATTCCCACGTGTCTTGCAGGTAGTTCAAGGCGAAGTAGGTCTGCGCCCCACCGAACAGGACGACCTTCTTGCGGATGGGGTCGTAGACCATCGTGTGCCCGCTCCGAGCGGGCGGGGCCGACGCCACGGGGATGAGGGTCCATTCGCCACGCCGCCAGACCCAGGTGTCATCGAAGTCCGCCGTCCCCCCGAATCCCCCTCCGAACAACACGATCTCCTCGCGTTCGACATCGTAGGCCGCGGCGGTACCGGACGTGACCGGAGGGTAGAACTGAGACGCTGAGGGCGTCCACATGAGGCCACTCCACTCCAACGTCCGACGATCCGTCGACGAACCGCCTTGAAGGACCGCCCGCCCGATGACCGGATCGAACGTGAGCGAGTGGCCCGACCGGATCCCGAGTACGGCCTGGTCCAGCGGGCGCCAGCTCACGACCTCCGGCTTGCAGTCGGTCCCGCAGCCATCGTGCGCGAACGCGTTACCGTCATCGCACTGCTCCGACCGGATCGGATCGACGACCCCATTCCCGCAGCGCTCGTCCGAGCGACAGTCCGCGGCACAGCCATCGCCCGGGATGTTGTTCCCGTCGTCGCACATCTCGGCGGGAACCACGCCGGAGATCCCCGGATCGACGAGCTGATCGTTGCAGGTGATCGGGAGACAGGTGCGGTCGTAGCAGCGGCCGCTGTCCGCCGCACAGCTGTCACCATCGGCAAGGTCCGCGCACGCCGCGCGCTGATCTGGATCGGCGCACACGGTGATCGTCGCGGTCGCCTGGACGCACAACGTCCCCTCGGGACACAGCCAACCATCGGCGCACTCGACTGCCCCAGACCGCACGCATCCCACGAGCAAGGTGATCGCGATCGAGATCCGGACCAGCGCGCTCACCTTGCGAGTATCGGCAGAAGCGTGACCGTTCGCAATCGAATGCACGGGCCGCACATCGGGTTCAGCCGGCATGCGGCCTGCGACCTGACGCCGGCAGATCGCTGCGCGTGCGACTGCCGCCAGACGACCTACGTCTGTTCTGTAGCAGCCCCATGCAGCACCGGACCCTCACCACCGTGCCCCCACCGCACGACTTCGCGAAAACGCTCAGGTTCCCACGCGAAGACGTGATCACGACGAAGTTCAGCCGCGAACCAGTCGACGCCGACGACACGGTCCCGATCGCTCTGTACTCGCAACCGTACGAGCGCCTCGACATCCAACCCGAGTCGAGACCGTACGAGCTGATCGAGATTGGACGAGACGCCGGCGTGGTCCGCATCGCCGCTGCGCCGACCACCTCGTTCCCTCTCGTCCTGGCGATCTCGATGCTCTCCGGCGCGTTTGCTCTCGGCTTCGGATTCGCGTTCTTGCTGCTGTGAGCGACCAGTCCGCTCACGAGGAGGAATGTAGCTGCCAGGTGACCTCTCGATGGATTAGGCTCGGTCGGTGAAGAGACTCCTCCTCGCTGTCGGACTCGTGGGATGTACGGATGGCGCGGATCGGGTCGACCCGCCGATCGACGAGCTGCCGGCGGGCGTCTGGGAACCTGTACCCGGTGGATGGATCTGGGATGCGAGCCTCGCCGCGGAGAACGGGACGGTCTGGTGGACGTACATCGAGCACCGCTCCCAGCCAGACGACTCCACCTTCGACAATGACGTCTGGCTCGCCGCGACGACGGCGACCGGCCAGCGTCGGATCGAACCGTCGCGCGTCGCCCCGGGGGACGGCTCGATCTGGAGTCCACAGGTGGCGGTCACGCCGAGTGCCGTCCTCGTTGCGACGCGTGGCCTCGACAGTGTGCTGAGGCGCTTCGATCGGAGCGGCTCGCCGCTCGGGAATCCAACGCCGATCGTTGTCGACGACGGCGGCCCCGGAGAGACCGACATCAGGACGATCGAGCTCGTCGCGACGGTGGACGGCGGTGCCCAGCTCGTGGCGGCGCTGCTCTCGGAGACGGCGGAGGTCGCCCTGGTCGATCTCGATGCCACGGGCACGCCGCTGAGGACCGTCCTGGTCGGTGCCCCCGATGCGATGGAGCCGGGTAGCAGCACGACGAATGCGATCGCTGCAGCGCCCCGGCTCGATGGCTCGACGATCGTCGCGTGGGATCGCTACTACAACGGGTGCATCAGCACGCGACCGGCGGCCACGTTGACCGCACCGGTCACGGGTCAAACCGTGGGCACGATCCAGCTCGTGCGCGACATGCCCGATCGTAGCGAGGCGTTGCCGGCGGTCGCGGCGGCGGGCGACACGGCGTACATCGCCTGGCAGAGCGGCTACGGCAACATGCCGCTGCAGCTCGCGAAGTATCCCGACGTCGCGACGGTGCTTGCTGAGGTCGGCGACGCGAACGATACCAACGGCGACGTCTTGATCGCGCTCGCGGCGCCCGGACGAGGAGCGATCGCGTGGCACGCGGAGCAGGCGGGGACCCTGAATGTCATGACCTTCGCCGAGAGCGGCGGCACCGTGCGGTTCGGTACGCCGCGCGTGATGTCGGCGGTCCACGCAGGCGCGCCGATGGATTCGGTGGGCCTCGAGCACGTCGGTGACGATCGCTACGTCCTCGGCTGGATCGAGGGGCGCGAGCTCACCGAGCAGGAGCGTCTGTA